>JAUYBU010000233.1 GCA_030693045.1 Bryobacterales bacterium
GGTGGTCGGGGGCGGCAACACGGCCATCGACTGCGCCCGCTCCGCCATTCGGCTGGGCCCGTCGAGCGTCAAGGTCCTGTACCGCCGCACGCGGCGCGAGATGCCCTGCCTGATGCAGGAAGTCGAGGAAGCCGAAGCCGAAGGCGTGGTGTGCGAGTTTCTGGTGGCCCCGGCGCGGCTCGAGCGCGGAGACGATCATCAACTGTTGCTGAGCTGCCAGCGCACCGCGCTCGGCGCGCCGGATGCCTCGGGCCGGCGCTCGCCCGTGTTGGTGGAAGGCTCCGAGCACGCCATCCAATGCTCCACCGTGATCGCGGCCATCGGCCAGGCGGTGGACCGCTCGCTGGCCGAAAGCGAAGGGCTGCGAGTCACCGGCTGGGGCATCGCCGCCGACCCGCGGACGCTGGCCACGAATCTGCCCGGAGTGTTTGCCGGCGGCGACTCGGTGCTGGGAGCCGACCTGGCGGTGCGCGCGGTGGCGGCGGGACGAGCGGCCGCGGCCTCGATCGACCAGTTCCTGCGGGGCGAAGCGGTGGTGGGCGAGGCCCGCTCCGCCGCGGTGGTGTTCCGGCCGGTGGACGACGCCGAGCGGGCGTTGATCTTCCGCGGCATCGAAACGGCCGCGCGCGTTCCCATGCCCGAGATCGAAATGCAGCGGCGGCTTGCGGGCTTCGACGAGGTCGCCACCGGGTTGTCCGCCACCGACGCCGGCCGGGAAGCGCGCCGCTGCCTCACCTGCGGCTGCCGCAAGTCCGATTGCTGCCGCGTGCGCCTGCTGGCCACCGAATACGACGCCGACCCCGGCCGCTTCGCCGGCGCGCGCCGGCGCTTCTCGCAGGACACCTCTCACCCGGAGATCGTCTACGAGCCGGGCAAGTGCATCCTATGCGACGCGTGTGTGCGCATCGCGGCCGCCGCCGGAGAGGAGCTGGGCCTCACCGCCATCGGCCGCGGCTTCGACGTCGCCGTGGCCGCGCCCTTCGGCCGGCCCCTGTCGGAAGCGCTGCAAAAAGTCGCGCGACGCTGCGCCGAAGCCTGCCCCAGCGGCGCGCTGGCGCTACGCAGCGGCCGTTCCTGCGATCTCGGGACCTGCGGCGGCGCCCCTCGTCTGGTCCATGTCGGAAGCGCTTCGCCGAGATAGACCGTTGCCGGGGTCAAGCGGCAGTCAAAACCGTCACGTGGAGCCGCTTCCGGTTTCTCTCCGCGTGCCAGAGGTCATACTGAAGCTGCTGGGTGAGCCAGCTTTCGGCGCTGGTGTCGAATGCGATGGAGAGACGAACCGCCATCTCCGGGCTGATGCCGGCACGCCCGTTTAGGATGCCAGACAGCGTTTTGCGACTCACGCCGAGCGATCGCGCGGCCTCAGTGACAGTCAAGTTCAGGGGTTCCAGGCACAGTGTCTTAAGCACTTCGCCCGGGTGCGGAGGATTGTGCATCTTCATCTTCACCTCAGTGGTAGTCCTCGTAGTCCAGGCGATCTACATCCTTGCCGGTACAAGTGAATGTGACTCGCCAGTTGCCGCTCACCTTGACTGCCCAGGTGTCCTTTCTCGGGCCACGAAGTTCGTGGAGATCCAAGCCGGGCAAGTTCATATCGCGTGCGCTGGTTGACGCGTTCAGACGGCCTAGGATCAGGCGGAGCCGGTCGGCGTGTTTGGCCTGAATCCCCGACATCGCGCCCGTGGCGAAAAAACATTCGAGCCCTTTATGCCGGAATCCCTTGATCGCCACGCCAATAGTGTAACCTATGTCGTTACAGATTGCATCCCGCTTCATTGCGTCGAGACGCCGAATCCAATTCTTCCCGTACCGCCGTCGCCGTTACGGTGCGAATGGAGAGAGGGCGCATCGGCTCGTAGGGCGATTTACGTGCTTCGGCCCAGTGAGTGGACACCCTCGTGACCCCCAGCAGACGGCGCCGCAATCCAGCGGGGCGTCGGATTCATATCGACCGGAAGCCGCATTCGTCAACTGGCCAGACGGACCTCGCGGCCTTGGGCGAGGCTCGCCGCGAATGCACGGGCCTCCCTCACGTCCTGCTCCTCCGGATACGGGAAGTCAGTCAGGAGGTCCTGGAAGCTCCGGCCGGCGGCGATCGATTCCACGATCATGCCGACGGTTACGCGCATTCCTCGAATGCACGACTTACCGCCCATCACTTCCGGGTCGATCGTGATACACCGCAGTTCCTGCACGCCGTCATGCTATACAGCCGCGCATTACCATGGAGACATCAGGCGATCCGAAAACACCGTAAACATGGTCATTTGGCGATGCTTAGATGTCCCTTGAATTATGCGCGGCTGTATAGCGCAATTCACTCCGATGATACGGTATCCTGCTCTCTTGACGCCTATGCGCGGCGCGCCGCCCTACTGCCGGATCCAGTAGAGCGCTTCCCGGCTGCGCGGATCCGTCGGCCGGCCCCTGTCGGAGGCGCTGCGAAGAGCGGCGCCGCGCCGCGCCGACATGGGCGTAGGTGGAAGGAGATCACGGGCGGCAGGGAGTGGACCGTGAACGCCGAAAAAGTTCGTACGGCATCGGATGTGTCCTGCCGCCGCCGGATCGCGCAAAGCTTCCAGGCCCGGCCGCGGCAGAGTGGCGCCACTGTAGCCTTCATCCGGGAAGCGCCACCCGGGCGGAACCAGGTATCCATGGCTGTCGGCATACTCCACCCGGGCCGCCAGTTGGCTGGAGATCGCTGGGCGTCGTGAACCGACGAAGGACGTTGGCGCGTTCGGCTTCCAGACCCGGCGGAGAATTCGGCATAAAGAAAGCCGAGCGATCTGCACTTTCATGTCGCGCACCCCAGGCATTGCGCCGCGCGCTCCGGCAGTGCTATTTTCGGGGAAGGACGCTTCCCGCGTGCAACCCCCAGATAATCCCATGAGAAAGATCAGCTTCGCACTTCCGACTTGCCTGCTTTTCGTGCCTGTGTGCCTGCAGGCGCAACTCACCTTGAATCCGAATCCGTCCCGCATGATCGGACAAGCGCGGCTCCAGCCCAGCGGCGACCAACTGAATCTGGTCGAAGGCAGGGAACTGAACGGTCCGACTGCGGTTGCCATCGACACATCATCCACCACCACGGCGGCGATCTATGTGGCCGATACGTGGAACAATCGCGTGCTGGGCTGGCGCGACGCGGCGAACTTCGCCAATGGCGCTATGGCCGATGTGGTCGTCGGCCAGCGCGACCGCTACTCTACTTTTCAGCTCGGACCGGGTAGCACACTAAACAGCGGCCTGCGCTGGCCGACCAGTGTGGCGGTGGACAAGGCGGGCCGGCTTTTCGTGCTCGACGCCCGCAACAACCGGATCCTGCGCTTTACCCGGCCGTTCGAACAGCCGGACGACCTAAAGCTGCCGGACCTGGTGATCGGGCAGACTTCCGCCGCCACCAGCGCCCCCAACCAGGGCGGCACAGCCTCGGCCAAGACGCTCTGGACCGTCAGCAGTAGCGGTATCCCCTATGCCACATCCTTGGTGTTCGACGCGCAAGGGAACCTGTGGGTGACGGATGCGGGAAACCACCGCGTGCTGCGGTTTCCGGCCGGCCGCATTGGTGACGGCGCCAGCAACGGGCCGGATGCGGATCTGGTGATCGGACAGCCCGATTTCACGACCAACACGGCGTTGCAGATCAGCGGTCGGAACCAATTGGTGAAGGACAAGCTGAACGCTCCGTCCGGTCTGGCGTTTGATCGAGCCGCCGGGCGGCTCTTTGTCGTGGACGGTCTCAGCCGGGTCCTGGTGTTCGCGCCGAATCCGCAGACCGGCGCCGAGGCGGTCCGGGTGATGGGCGTCCTGGGTACAGTGCCGCAAGGCCAGCCGCCACCGCCGGCGCCGCTCCCGGTGAACGACACCACGTTCTCCGGACCCCAGGGGATCCTGGTCATCAACAATACGCCTTTGGTCATGGACACCGGCAATCACCGGATCGTGCGCTTCGATCCGTTCGATCAATGGCCCACCGAGACCCCCGAGAAGCCGTCGCCGTCGGCGGTGGCCATCATCGGCCAGGATTCGTTCAGTTCCACCGTGGCTCCGGCCAACCGCGGGAAGGCGGAGCCGGAAAAGAACACCCTGGCTCTTCCGTACCAGGCCGCTTACTACAACGGCGAAACCTTTGTAGTTGATTGGGGCAACAATCGAGTGCTTGTGTTCCCGGACCTGTCGACCGGAGTGCCGCTGGCCGCCAGCGCACCGTATGAAGCCAGGCGCGTGCTCGGGCAAATCGGTTTCGAGTTTCGCGCGCCGAATCTGGTCGAGGGCCGCGAGGTCAACAACCCGCAGGGCATGACCGTCGACACGATCTCGAACCCGCCGATCCTTTACGTCGCCGACACTTCCAATAACCGCGTCCTCGGCTTCAGGGATGTGCGCAAGCTGCGGCCCGGGGACTTTGCCGACCTGGTGATCGGCCAGCCGGATTTCCTGCGCACGGTTCTCAACTATCCGACCGGCAAGGCCGACCAGCCGTCGTCCGGGAGCCTCTTTGGGCCTACCGCGGTGGCCACGGATACGGAAGGCAACCTCTGGGTTGCGGATTACGGAAACAGCCGCGTGTTGCGGTTTCCGAGGCCTTTCGACGGTCGCCAGGGGCTCCAGCGGGCGGACCTGGTCATCGGGCAGAACGACTTCACCAGCAAGACCACCGATGCGACCGCGCGTACGCTCGGCCTTCCCTTCGGGATTGCGTTCACGCCGGATGGCCATCTTCTGGTTTCCGATTCGGCGCACAACCGGGTGATGTTCTACCGGAAGCCGTTCTCCAATGGCATGGCCGCCAGCGCTGTCTTTGGGCAGCCGGACTTCTTCAGTATCGCCTCCGGCACCGAAGCGAACCGCCTGAAGACGCCGCGGCACATCTCGACCGACACGGACGGCCGTTTCTATGTGGCCGACCAGGGCAATGGCCGCATTGCGGTCTATTCGAACCCGGTTTTCGCCGGGCCGGACCCCAGCCCGGCGTTCTCACTCCGAAACCTGAACAGCCCGGGCGGCACCGCGGTCAGCGCGTTGACTGGCGAGATCTGGGTGGCCGAGTACGGCGCAAACCGCACCCGGAGGTATCCCCGCTTCGACCAGTTGATCCTCGACGCGCGACCCAACTTCGATATCTTGATACCCGTGGTGGGCGTCGCCGCCGTGGCGCTGGATCCGTTCGGCAACCTGCTCATCGCCGATTCGGCCAGCCGCATTGCGATCCACTTCCCGGCTTTGCTCACCACCAACGGGGCGAACTATTTGCAGCGACTTTCGCCCGGGATGTACGCTACCCTGCGGCCGCTGACGGGCGCCAGTTTCGGCGAGGAGACCAAGCTCTTCACCGAGGTTGCCTTCCCGCCCATGACCCGCTCGCTGGGCGACATTCAGGTGCTGGTGGCCGACCAGCCCGCCCCGCTGTCCTACGTTTCGCCCCTCCAGATCAATGCTTTCATTCCGATGAGCTCTTCGACCTCCGGTACTATCGAGATCCAGGTGGTCCGCGTCTCGACCGGCCAGATTCTGGCGAGCTACCCGGTTCAGATGGGTGTGGCCTCGCCAGGTCTGTTCACCGCCAACAGTTCCGGCACCGGCCCGCTGGCCGCGTTGAACCAGGACAACTCGCTGAACACGCCGGGTAATCCGATTGCCCGCGGCCAGGTGATTCAGTTGTTCGCCACCGGGCAGGGCTTCATTCCGGGCGCTCCGCCCGACGGCGAACCGGCCAGCGGTTTGGTTTCGACCGACGTCCGCCCGCGCGTGATTATCGGGACGGATTTCGTGACCGATGCCGACGTCCAGTATTCCGGACTCGCCCCCGGTCTGGTCGGGCTCTGGCAGATCAACGTCAGGATTCCGGACAAGGTTGCGCCGGCCGCCACGGTTCCAGTGGTTATCGTACACCGCGACGTCCCCAGCAACAACCCCGAGAACCCAACCCAGATCCGCACCACCATCGCCGTCAAACAGTAGATTGACCGCTCCCTCACGGTCGCGGCTCAGAACACGATTCCGAGCCGCGACCGTCAGGGAGCGGTCGGTAGGGACAGAGGCACCCTCTTTTTCCCGGGGAGTACTCCCCTACGGCGCTGAGGGTGCCTCTGTCCCTATCTGGACTTCGTTGCTGCGGCGGCCGTTCAGGTCCAGGACCAGCTTGTGCGGGCCGGGCGGGAGTCCCTTGGGCAGCCGCACGTTCACCTGGTACAGGCCCGGGAAGGCCGGCGCCAGCCCGCTGAAGAGCACCTCGGCGGGCTGAGCGTCGATCAGAACCCGGGGCGTCACCAGGGTTTCCTCCAGGCCGGCGATGGAAGCCGGCCGCACCGGGCCCAGTCCGGTCGCATAGATCTCCAGGAACTCCCCGCGCGCGATGACCGCCCCGGCCCCGCTCGACGGGTCGTAGAACAGACCCGGCAGATAGGTCAGAACGGAGACGCGCACGGCCGGCGAATCGCCCAGCGGAGTCGTCACAACGACCGTCGCCTGGCCCTCGGCGAGGCCGCTGGGAACCAGGAAGTTCACCTGGCGGTCGCTCACGTAGACCAGAGCCGCGGGCCGTCCATCGATGAGCACCCTCACGCCGGACAGTTGCACCGGCAGCGGCAAACTCGCCCGCGCCGTGGCGCCCGCGGCCAGGCTCGAGCCGAAGATGGACGCCAGGCTCCCCGGCGTCAGGCCCGGCGCATACGAAGCCGCATTCACGACGCCGCCGGAGGCGACGGTGGGCCGTCCGAGGGCCAAGGCCGTCACCGGCGCGACGCCGGGCGCGCCATCCAGAGTCGCCGTGAGTTCGTTCGACGCGCCCGGGCCCGGGGTCCAGACGAAGCGGACCAGGCCGTTGTCGTCGGTCACGGCCGAAGCCGGCGTCAGCGTTCCGCCGGCGCTCACCGTGGCCCGGACGCTCAGGCCCGGGTAGGGCAGCTTGTTGCGGTCCACCACGCGAATCGCCACCGCTTCGGCCAGCGGCGCGCCCGGCTGCGCGATCTGCCGGTCGCCGGATTCGATCGACAGCCTCAACTCACCAGGACTGCCAGTCACCTGCAGGTAAGCGTACGCCGCCTCGAAGCGCGTGTCGTCGGGCTCGGCCGTCAGTTCCTCGACGCCGCCGCGCACGCCGCGAACGGTAAACGCGGCGCGCGCGGCGCCGGCCGGGATGGTGACCGACGCCGGAACCGACGCCGCCCCGCGCGCGGTTTTGAGCACCACGGTCAGCGGCGCGGCCAAGGGCGCCGCAACCGAGACGCTGGCCCCGGCGGTGCGGTTCTCCAGCACCCCCGCGGCGGGGAACAGCGACAGCTTCAGCGACTGGCGCAGGCTGGTGTCGGCCCATGCCAGCTCGCCCGCCGAGCGGCGGAAGAACTTCTCGAACTCCTGGCGGTACTGTTCCAGTTGGGCCAGTTGCGCCGCCGCCGGCTCGCTGTCTTTCGCCACCACCAGAATGAAGGCGAATCGGTAACGCCTCTGCGAAACGGTGTGGTCGGGCGTCCGCCGTCCCTCGGCGCCGGCAATCTCCTCGACCGTGATGTCGCGCCGCTCGCCGTCGAACGAGACTCCGGACATGGGCAGGCAACTGGAGGCGTTCGCCGCGCCCCGAACCAGGAACGTCGGGGGCGCCTCCTGGGCCGGGATCAGACCCATCAGGTAGCGGTCCAGGGCCGAGTAGCTTTCGACCGTGGCGACGGTTGTGAACCGGGGCGACACGCCCGGGCCGTTGTCGCGAATGCGAGTGCCGGAAACCAGCGACGCCTCGGCGTTGAAGGCGAAGCTCCAGTGCGCCTGGTCCGAACACAGCATCGGCCTGGCGCTGGGGGCGCCGGGATCGCGCACGCTGGCGTAGGCCAGAAACAGGTGGCCGGCCTCGTGGGCGATGACGCTCATGGTCGTGTCGCGCGCGAAACCCCGGCGCGGGACCACGGCGTAGGGGTCCGCCGGGTACTGGCTCAACGGCCCCATGTTGATCACCGACTGCAGCCGGCTCGCCGAACCGTACTCCGACCCCACCTCCACGGCCTTGTCGCCGATTCCCTCGCGGCCCGTGCGCACGGTCATTTCGAAGGCCACCGCGGTGCCGCCGGCCTCGATGCCCAGGTTGTTGAAGAACACCAGGTAGTCGTAAGCGTCCTGGTGCGTTTCGTAAAACTTCTGCGCGGCCATGACCACGTCGATTTCGATATCGCCGCTGAAGCGCTCGGCGACCGTCGACGAGTACTCGATCTCGCTGCCCCCGGCGAACGAAACCACCGAACTCGCCCCCTGCAACCGGCCCGGCGAGATGCCCACCACCGCATCGCGCGTCGATACCCCGTCAAAAGCGACCTCGATGCGCCCGTCCGGATACAGCCGGATCTGGAAGGTCTGAAGCGGGCCGATTCCGGTTTCGCGGTACTCCGGCACTTTGCTCCAGCTCACCACCACCCGGCCCTGCTCCAGGAGCACGCGCACGCCTTCCGACGACATCGAGGGGTCCAGGTCGCGAAACAGTCCCGCAATGCGCGGCGGTCCGGCCGTCACACGCCCGAGCGAGCGTTCGCTGGAGGTGTTGTCGCCAACGGTGAAGGTGAGGTTGCCGTCGGAATTGACGAACATCCGCTGCTGCGAAGCGCCGAAAAACGGGAACGCAAACGGCAGCGTCACCGGCTTGGTGTCGTCGTCGCCCAGATCGATTCGCGTCCCGGCCTGGGCCGCCTGCGCGTCGTAGCCGGCCTCCTGCGTGCGAAAGCGATAGCGCGCCGCCAACGCCGCCGCGGGCGTGAACCCGACGGTTCGCCGGTCCAGGTTGAAGGGGTTCAATCGGCCGACCACGCCATCGGTGTCTTCGAGGATTGCGATCTGGCCGATGTCGCGCGCCACCGGCCGCGCCGCGGCGGCCGCCAGGCGCGCCCGGCGCGCCTGGCGGTGCAAGTGCAGCCGTTCCTTGGCGATCTCGGGATGCGTGGCGCAGCTCTGCGGTTCCTGCCGCGCCTGGCCGGCCGGGACCAGGGCCACACACAAGCCCAAAATGAGGGGAAGTCGCTTCATCCAGTCCACCTATTTCGGGGACAGGCTACGAAATCCCGAAATTCGCTAACGCCCCTATTTCGGGATTTCGTAGCCTGTCCCCGAAATACACTTCCATTGTAAGATATTGGATTCGAGGGAGCGATCCAGCATGGCTTTCTGCGTCAACTGCGGTACCCGGTTGGGAGACGAGGCTCGTTTTTGCGCGGGCTGCGGCGCGCCGCATCGCCGGTGGTGGTCCAACCCCTGGACTACACCATCCAGGGCGACAACCTGCAGGTGGCCCGCGTCCGGCTGAAACCGGGGCAGGAAATCTTCGCCGAAGCCGGCAAAATGATCTACAAGACCGCCAACGTCCAGTGGGAAACGCGAATGAGCGGCGAAACCCTGGGCGATAAGATCTGGGGCGCGGTGAAGCGGAAACTGATGGGCGAATCGCTGTTCATGACCTACTTCCGCGCCTCGACCGACGGCGAAGTGGGCTTTGCGGGCGGCTATCCGGGCCGCATCCAGGTGTTCGAACTGGCCGCCGGCCAAAGCGTCATGGTGCAACGCGACGGTTTTCTGTTCGCCCAGACTTCCGTGCAACTGAACGTGGCGCTGGTGAAAAAGCTGGGCGCCGGCTTCTTCGGCGGCGAAGGCTTCATCCTGGAACGGCTCACCGGGCCGGGGACGGTCTTCGTCCACGGCGGCGGCGATTTCGTCGAGTTCACGCTCAAGCCGGCGGAGGTCCTTCAGGTCGACACCGGCTGCATCGTGGCCTTCGACGAGGGCGTCGATTACGACATCCAGCTCGCCGGCGGCATCCGAACCGCGATTTTCGGCGGGGAAGGCCTGTTCCTGGCGACGCTCACCGGTCCGGGCCGCGTGATCGTGCAGAGCATGACGCTCCAGAAACTGCGGCGCGAACTGGCGCCCGGCCGCTCCGGCGGGGATGAGCGTTCTCCGATGGGCTCCATCAGCGGCCTGTTCGGCAGCGACGACTGATTCCCTGAAAATCGGCTAAACTCCCGCCCCCTTTCTGCCGATGCAGAAGGTAGGAACTCGACTAATGGCATTGGGTTCGTTCGGCGGCTCCCCGGCGGAGACAGGTGATAACCTGGCGACGCTCAAGAACCAGTTTCTGGCCAGCCTGAACCACGAAATCCGCACGCCGCTCAGCGGTATTCTGGGCATGACCGATCTGCTGCTGGAGACTCGCCTGGACGCCGAGCAGCAGGACTACGTCGCCACCGCGCGCAATTGCGCCCACGACCTGCTGAATATCCTCAACGCGACGCTGGAGTTCTCGACCTTGTCCGCCGGCGACTTGCATCTGGAAGAAGCCGAGTTCGACGTGGCGGAGGCGGTCGACAGCGCCATCCGCGAGTTCACGCCCCAGGCCCAGGCCAAAGGAATCCAGCTTGCCTGGCGTGCGCGGCCGCCGTCGCCCGAACTCGTGCTGGGCGACCCCATGCGGTTTCGCCGGCTGCTTACCTGCCTGATCGACAACGCGGTGAAGTTTACGCTCTCCGGCGCCGTGGAGGTGAGTCTGGAGATTGTCCGCAACGGAAACGGCCGCGCCGATGCCTCGGTGGCCGTTCGCGACACCGGCGTCGGCATCGCGCCGGATCAAATCCGGGAAATCTTCGAGTCTTTCCGGCAACTCAGCGGCGGTCTCACCCGGACCCACGCGGGCCTGGGGCTGGGCCTGGCCATCGCCCAGAAGCTGGCCGAATTGATGGGGGGCGAAATTCGCGTCGCCAGCGAACTGGGCGCCGGTAGTTGCTTCCGGTTCGATGTCCCGTTCCGCCTGCCGCCGGAGGCGGCCAAACCGGGCGTTGCGCGGGCCGAGCCCGCTCCGGGCGTCTACCGTGTGTTGGTGGTGGACGACAATCCCATCGCCTGCAAAGTCGTCACCCGCGCGCTCACGCGAAACGGCTATCAAGTGGACTGCGCCGAGGGCGGCGGCGCGGCGCTCAGCGCCGCCCGGCAGTTGTCATACGATCTGATCCTGATGGACTTGCAGATGCCTGGCATCGACGGTCTCACCGCCACCGACGCCATCCGCGTCCTGCCGGGTTATGCCGCCACCCCGGTCATCGCCTTCACCGCGGATTCGCTAACCGAAGCTCGCGCCTTGTGCCGCCAACACGGCATGCAAGGCTTCCTCACCAAACCCGTGGACGCCGCGGAACTGGTGAGCACCCTGCGCCACTTCCTGCCGTAGCGGCCCCGGCAATTAGAGACCTGGGGACACTCCGGGCTGGCTTCACGCAAATCACCGCTCAAGAGACTCGGGGACACTCCGGGCTGATCTTACGGAAACCATCGCTTCACCCCGGGACACAGGCGTGTCCCCCTTTCAGAGACCTGAGACCTGGGTGCGATTTTCGAACTGGCTTGAGCCGTGTGCCACAGGTGTGGCACACTGGTGTTCGTGGGCAAGACGCTGCTGGCCCAAATCGAAGGGGCCGACGACCGGCTGCTGAGCCAGGTCTACGACACCGCTTCCCGGCTGCTGCTGGCGCGGCGGCACGATCTGGAAGCGCGGCTGGCGCTGGACCGGCTGATGCTCCGGTTGGGCTTGAGCCAGGACGAAGCCGCGCGAATGCTCGGCGTTTCCGGCGAGACCGTCCGGCGCTGGCAGCGCGGCGCGGTGAAGATCCCGATGCCGCGCGCGGCCCAGCTTCTCTCGATGGGCGAAGCGCTCGATCGCCTGCTGGCGCTATTCCAGCCCGAGCGGCTCCCGCTGGCGATTCGCAGGCCGGCCGAACTGTTCGACGGCGAGAGGGCGCTGGACTGGATCCTGCGGGGGCGCATCGCCGACGCGGCCGGCCGCTACGAGATCGCGCTGTCCTACCAGGGATGAGCAGATTCATCGAGCACACGCACGAACCGGTGTACCGCGTGGTGCGCGCCAACTGGGCCGATCCGCTGGATGCCGGCTTCAGTCGGCGCGGGGAGGGCGGACGCTGGAACACGCCGGAATTCCCGGCGCTGTACTGCTGCTGCAGCCCGGTGGTCGCGCGAGCGGTCGCCATGGATGTCTTCCGCATGGCCGGCGTGGAGCTTTCCGACCTGGTCCCGGATGCCCGTCCCCAACTGGTCGAGATTGGCTGGTCGGGCGGCGTGGCGGACATGGCTTCGGCGAAAGGGATCGACACGGCCGGTTTCCCGGCCGGCTATCCGGAAGGCGCCTCCAGCGGCCAGACGCGGCGCGCGGCCGCCGAATGGCGCGCGATGGGCGCCGAGGGCGTGGTCGCGCGCAGCGCATCGCTGGCGCGGATGGGCATGCGGGAATGGGCCGGAGAGCACTGGCGGTGGAGCGAGCTGACGATCTTCGCGGACACCACGCGGCTCCGCCCCGCGCTTGGCCGCCGCCACGCGGAACTGGATTGGCTGTCGGTGCGCGGTAGAATGGAGATGAAGCCCCCCTATGATTGATGCCGTGCTAGCCAAGATTTTCGGGACGAAGGTCGATCGCGAATTGAAGAAACTTCGTCCGACGATCGTCGCGATCAACGACCTGGAACCGGCGATGCAATCGCTGGGCGACGATTCTCTGGCCGCCAAGACCCTGGAATTCAAACAGCGGCTCGCCAATGGCGAGAAGCTCGACGACTTGCTCCCCGAGGCCTTCGCCGTGGTGCGCGAAGCCGGACGCCGCGCGGTGAACATGCGGCACTACGACGTGCAGTTGCTGGGCGGCATCGTGCTGCACCAGGGCAAGATCGCCGAAATGAAAACCGGCGAGGGCAAGACCCTGGTGGCCACGCTGCCGGTGTACCTGAACGCGCTCGAGGGCCTGGGCGTGCACGTGGTGACGGTGAACGATTACCTGGCCAAGCGCGACGCCGAGTGGATGGGCAAGATCTACCGCTTCCTGGGCATGACGGTGGGCGTCATTGTACACGAATTGGACGACCGCGAGCGGCGTCAAAGCTACGCCTGCGACATCACCTACGGCACCAACAACGAGTACGGCTTCGACTACCTGCGCGACAACATGAAGTTCCGCATCGAGCACTGCGTGCAGCGCGGCCACCACTTTGGCATCGTCGACGAAGTCGACTCGATCCTGGTGGACGAAGCCCGCACGCCGCTGATCATTTCCGGTCCCAGCGAGGAGTCCACCGACAAGTACTACCGCGTGGACCGCATCCTGGGGCGGCTGGTGCGCGGCGAGGTGATCCAAGGCAAGGAGCCGGGCGAGAAATTCTACACCGGCGACTACTGGGTGGACGAGAAGCACCGCACCGTCACGCTGACCGACGAAGGCCAGCGGAAGGTGGAGCGGCTGCTCAACATGCCGGGCCTTTACGAGAGCATGGATTTCGAGGGCATGGCCTGGCGCCACCACGTCGAGCAGGGACTGAAGGCTCACGTCATGTTCCACCGCGACAAGGACTACCTGGTCCGCGACGACGAGGTGGTGATTGTCGACGAGTTCACCGGCCGCATCATGCCCGGCCGCCGCTGGAGCGACGGTTTGCACCAGGCCATCGAGGCCAAGGAAAACGTCAAGATCGAGCGCGAAAACCAGACCCTGGCGACCATCACCTTCCAGAACTACTTCCGCATGTTCAAGAAGCTGGCCGGCATGACCGGCACGGCCGAGACCGAGGCGGCCGAGTTCAGCAAGACCTACAAGCTGGACGTGATGGTGATTCCCACCAACCAGCCGCTGATTCGCCTGGAGAACCAGGACACGGTCTACCGCACCGAGGAAGAGAAGTTCCGCAACGCGGCCCGGGAGATCCAGGAGCGCAACGAAAAGGGCCAGCCAATACTTGTCGGCACCATCTCGGTGGCGAAGTCGGAGAAGCTCTCCGGAATCCTGAAACGCATGGGCGTGCGCCACGAAGTGCTGAACGCCAAGAATCACGAGCGCGAGGCCAACATCGTCGCGCAGGCCGGCCGCAAGGGCGCGGTCACGGTATCCACCAACATGGCCGGCCGCGGCACCGACATCCTGCTGGGCGGCAACCCGGAGTTCATGACCAAGGACGCCTGCCTGCAACAACGCATCGCCGAAACGCTGCCGCCGGGCCAGGAAATCTACGTCGCCGACCAGCACTATTTCTACTTCCAGCACGGGGGCGCTTTTTACCGTGCGCCGCGCGAGCGATGGAACGAGCTCTACGCACGATTCAAGGAGCAGACTGATCGCGAGCACGACGACGTGGCCTCCGTCGGCGGCCTGCACATCGTGGGCACCGAGCGGCACGAGTCGCGGCGCATCGACAACCAGTTGCGGGGCCGCGCGGGACGCCAGGGCGACCCCGGCAGCTCGCGCTTTTTCCTCTCGTTGCAGGACGATCTGCTGCGCATCTTCGGCGGCGATCGAATCCAGAACCTGATGCTCCGCCTGGGCATGGAAGAAGACGTGCCGATCGAGTCCCGGCTGATCACCAGGCGGATCGCCGCGGCGCAGAAGGCGGTGGAGGCGCAGAACTTCGCCGCCCGCAAGCACCTGCTCGAGTACGACGACGTGATGAACAAGCAGCGGCAGGCGGTCTACGGCATGCGCCGCAAGCTGCTCGAGGGGCAGGACCAGCGGGAGCGGGTTCTGGAGATGATCGATGGCATCGTCGGCACCTTCGTCGATGCGCGCTGCCCGGAACGGGCACACCCGGACACCTGGGACCTGGCCGCGATGCAAACCGACGTGCTGACGCAGTTCGGCGTCAAGATCCATCCGCAGGAACTGGCCGGCATGAACCGCGTCGAGATGGAGGACTCGGTCCGCGAGACGCTGCGCAAGCGGTACGAGGAGAAAGAGCAACTTGTCGGCGTCGAGGTGTTGCGCGAAACCGAGCGCATCATCATGCTCAACGTCATCGACAACCAGTGGAAAGACAACCTGCTGTCGATGGATCACCTCAAGGAAGGCATCGGACTCCAGGGGTACGGCCAGAAGGACCCGCTGATCGAGTACAAGAAAGAGTCCTTCAAGATGTTCCAGGAGATGATGGACCGCATCGAGGACGAGACCATCCGCTTCATCTTCTATCTCCAGGTGAGCGAGGCGGGGGCGGGGCTGGGCGGCGCGCCGATTCTGCCCTTCTCCGGCGACGACGACGAGGAAGACGAGGAAGAGGCGGAGCCCGAGGTGGTGGCCGCGGTGAGAGCCGACCAGCGGCGCGCGGCGCAGTCGTCGATCGAAGACCTCACGCGCAGCATCGAGCGCAAGAAGGAAAGAGAGCTGGCCGCGATGCAGCTTGGCGGCGGGGACGGTTCGACTACGCAACAGCCGATCATCAAGGGCGCGAAGGTCGGCCGCAACGATCCCTGCCCTTGCGGGAGCGGAAAGAAATACAAGAAGTGCTGCGGAGCGTGAGATGAGACCCCCACTACGATCGGGCGGAATCCTGCTGCGGCGCGACGATTCCGCGTGCTGGGGGCGGCGGCGCCGGGCTGGATTGCGAGTTTCCGCCTGTTTGCTGCTGGCGCTTGCGCCCGCCTGGGCCGCCATCTGGCCGGATCAGATCCCGCCGTTTTTCCGGACCTCGGCCGCCCCGGTGGAGGTCACCGCCGACCGCGCGGTGTGGGACGAGTACGGATTCGACCAGGCCGAACGGGCGGTCTATGAAGCGGGCGGAAAGCGCTACGCGACCACCGCCTGGCGTTTCCGCGACGCCACGGGAGCGATGGCCGCCTGGCAGTGGCTGCGGCCGCCGGACGCTAAGCCCGTCGAGGTGGTCAGCCTGGGGGTCGCCGCCCAGGGCGGGTTTTGGATGGCTTACGGCAACTACGTGCTGGCGTGGGAAGAGCGCATGCCCACCGAGCCGGAGCTGCGCTTCGTTTTTGATCGCCTGCCGCGCCTGGAGCAGTCTCCGCGGCCGGCCTGGGCCGACGGCTTCCCCTCGCGGGCTCGCGTGGCGAACTCGGAACGATACATCCTGGGACCGGCGTCGCTGGAGAAGTTCGAACCGCGCGTGGCGCCCTCGCTGGTTGCCTTCCACTTCGGAACCGAGGCGCAACTCGGCCGGTTCGCCTTCGATGGCAAGGACTTTGCCCTGTTGCTGCTCAACTATCCGACGCCGGCGATCGCGCGGGATCGGCAGGCCGAATTCACGAAGTTCCCCGGCGCCCTGGTCAAGCGGGCCGGACCGATGGTGGCGGTGGTTTTGCCCCCGGCCGACGCCAACGCCGCCGAAATCGTGCTGGCCAGTATTCGCTATCAAGCCTCGGTGACCGGGAGCGACACGACCGCGAACAAGACCGATCTGCAGAAGTTCGGTGAGTTTATCCTGAATGTTTTCATGTTCATAGGGATTCTAATCTTGTTCTCCGCGCTGTCCGGCGGGGCGGTTGTGGGCATCCGGCGCCTGTTCAACCGCTCCAGTGGCAGCGGAAATGCTGGGGACTCGATGATCGTTCTCGACCTCCGGGACAAATAAAGCTTTTTGGCTTACCGCCTTAGACTGAAATCCTCAGCCTCGCGAGGCCTGTTTTCGGTTTTCGCTCCGAATCTCCGATTCGCGGCCTGAGCTAGTAACTGTATTACTTTCTGTCGCTTATAGACAAATTCTGACATTGAGCTTTTTTTCTTGACTTCACCCGCCCAAGGCAATAAGATCCAATCACGAACAGATTTTGGCGGTCGCGAAGCCGTCGAAGCTGATTCTCCCTTACAACATCGCCCTGGTAGAACAGGGTTGCCGAAAATGCCCACCCAACGGTGGGCATTTTCATTTTGGAAGGTGGGCTTCAGTCCGCGCGGGACTTCAGTCCCGCAATGCCCGGCCGGGCACCCTGGCCGGCCGAATCGGAGTTTCGAGGTTACGTAGCCTGTCCCCGAAATTGCCCTGGTCCGGTTAAGTCTATGGTAAATTGGGATTTCTATGGTTGAGCGCAAGTTGCAGGTGATCCCGCTGGGGGGCCTTGGCGAGTTTGGAATGAATTGCATGGCCCTGCGCTACGGCGATGACATCGTCGTCATTGACGCCGGCATGATGTTCCCCGACGCCGAGTTGCTGGGGGTCGATATCGTCACGCCGGACTTTACGTATCTGGAGGAGAATCGAGAGCACGTCCGCGCCCTCATCCTCACCCACGGCCACGAGGACCACATCGGGGCCACGCCGTTTCTGCTGGCCCAACTGAATCTGCCGGTCTACGCGACGGCGTTCACCCTGGCGCTGGTGGAACGCCGCCTGGATGAGCACGAAATGCTGGCCCAGGCGAAGCTGAACGTGGTGAAGCCGGGCGACCGGATCGAGATCGGCCCGTTCCAGATTGAGTTCATCCACGTCACGCACTCGATCATGAGCGCGGTCGCGCTGGCCATCACCACGCCGCTGGGCGTGGTCATCCACACCGGCGATTTCAAGATCGACGCCACGCCCACCGACAACCAGTTGTTCGACCTGCACACGCTGGCCGCCTATGGCAAGCGTGGCGTTTTGCTGCTGCTGTCGGATTCGACCAACGTCGACCGGGCCGGCTACACGGAAAGCGAGCGGGCGGTGCGCCCGCGCCTGGAAGACATTTTCTCGCGCGCCGACCGGCGTCTGCTGATCGCCTGCTTCAGCTCCTCGATCCACCGGCTGCAGCAGATCCTGGATCTGTCGTCCGAGTATGGCCGCAAGGTGGCGCTGGTGGGCCGCAGCATGGTGAGCGTAACAGAGATCGCGCACGGGTTGGGCCTGCTGCACATTCCCGACGGCATTCTGCTGCGCCCGCAGGAGATCATGTCGATGCAGGCGAGCAAGGTGACGGTGCTGATCTCGGGCACCCAGGGCGAGCCGATGTCGGCGCTGTCGCGGGTGGCGGTGGACAACCACAAGAATTTTTCCATCGAGCCGGGCGACACCGTGGTGCTGAGTTCGCGCATCATTCCGGGCAACGAAAAACCCATCTTCCGGATGGTCAACCACCTGGCCCGGCGCGGGGCGGACGTGATCTACGGTTCGATGAACCCGCCGGTGCACGTGAGCGGACACGGTTCGGCCGAAGATCTCAAGCTGATGCTCAACCTGGTGCGGCCGCGCTACTTCGCGCCGATCCACGGCGAATACCGGCAGTTGTCCAAGCACGCCACGCTGGCGCAGCACTTGCGAACGCAGGGCCTGGAAGACACGTTTATCCTGGAAACCGGCCAGACTCTGGAACTGGACTCCAGGGGCGCGCGCAAGGGTGCGCGGGTCACGGTGGGCCGCGTGTGCATCGACTCGGGCACCATCGACGAGGTGGTCGAAGACATCGTGATCCGCGACCGCCGCCACCTTTCCGAAGACGGTTTCGTGCTGCCCATCATCGCCATCAACAAGAACACCGGCCGCTCGGAGGGGCTGCCGGAAATCGTCAGCCGCGGATTCGTCTCCCCCGAGGACGGTTCGGATTTGCTTCAATCGGCGCGGCAGGTGGTGGCGCGCACACTCGAGCAGTCCACCGCCGAAGAGCGCGGCGACTGGGGCGTGATGCAGGAAAAGATTCGCGCGGACCTGAAGCGGTTTCTCATCAAGGAGACCTCGCGCCGCCCGCTGATCATGCCGGTGATTCTGGAGGTCTGAGGCGGTGCGGTCTCCGACCGCACAATTCGGTTCTTCCGCTTGCTGACGCGCGCGGCTCAGAATCGAGGCGGCAGTGGGAAACCTGCTACAATCGAAGTCTCTCGATGGTCAAGCGCGTCACGCTGTTCGTCACCTGCCTGGTCGACCAGTTGTTTCCCAAAATCGGCTTGGGCATGGCCGATGTGCTGGAAGACCTGGGCTATGAACTCGACTTCCCGGAGGCTCAGACCTGTTGCGGGCAACCCGCCTTCAACAGCGGGCATTGGGACGAAGCGCGCCAGGTGGCGCGGTACTTTCTGGACGTTTTCCGCGATTGTGAATGCGTCGTCTGCCCGTCGGGCTCGTGCGCAGCCATGGTCACGCATCATTTCGAAGAACTCTTCGCGGGCGACCCCGGCCGGCTGGCCGAGGTTCGTGCGCTGAAGCCGCGGGTGTGGGAGTTCTCGCAATTCCTGCTGGATGTCGCCGGAGTGGAAGACGTCGGCGCGCGGCTGGACCGCGTGGTCACCTTCCACGACAGTTGCCACGGGCTGCGCGAGTTGCGCATCAAAGAGGGACCGCGCCGGCTGCTGGCCAAGGTCCGCGGGCTCGAACTGCGCGAGATGGATATCCCCGAAGAGTGCTGCGGTTTCGGCGGAACCTTCTCGGTGAAATTCCCGGAAGTGTCGGGCGGCATGGCGCGCACCAAGATCGATTCGATCCTGCGCACCGGCGCCGGCACCGTGGTGGGTCTGGATTCCAGTTGCCTGTTGCAGATCGAAGGCGCGTTGCGCCGGGCCGGGTCCCAAGTCCGCGCGATGCACCTGGCCGAGGTGCTGGCTTCCCGCTGAGGCTCTCATGAACGCTCCGGATAAGATCCTGACAACCCTCGCCAACCCGCCCCTGCAAAAGGCGGTTTACGCCGCCACGGGCCGTCTGATGGACCACCGCCGGGCGGTGGTGACGCCGGAGGTTCTGCCCGACTTCCAGGAATTGCGCACCGCGGCCAACGCGATCAAGCGCCACACGCTCGAGAACCTGGACTACTACCTGGAGCAACTGGAGACCAACGTCACCAGGCGCGGCGGCACGGTGGTCTGGTGCAAGGACGGCGCCGAAGTGGCCGACTTTCTGACCCGGCTGGCCAAAGGGAAGAACGCGCGCCTGGTGGTGAAATCGAAGTCCATGACCACCGAGGAAATCGACCTCAACGATAAGCTCGAGGAGGCCGGCATTGAAACGGTGGAGACCGATCTGGGCGAGTTCATCATCCAGTTGATGCGCCAGAAGCCGTATCACATCGTCGCTCCGGCGCTGCACCTGACGCGCTACGAGGTGGCCGACGTGTTCACCCAGCGGCTGGGCGTCGAGCGCGAGACGGTGATCGAGAAGCAGACCATGATCGCGCGCCGGGTGCTGCGAGAGAAATTCCTGGCGGCCGACATCGGCATCAGCGGCGCGAATTTTCTGGTGGCCGACAGCGGCGCCGTGGTGCTGTGCACCAACGAAGGCAATGCGCGTCTCACCACCACCGCGCCGCGGATTCACGTCGCCGTCGCCGGCATCGAGAAATTGGTTCCGCGCGCCGCCGACCTGGCGGTGTTTTTGAAGCTGCTGGGCCGTAGCGCCACCGGACAGCCGCTGACGGTTTACACGTCGTTTCTCAGCGGGCCGCGGCGCGAAAGTGAAATCGACGGTCCGCAAGAGTTTTACCTGGTGCTGCTGGACAAGGGGCGCACCCAGGTGCTGGCCAACCCGGAGAAGCGCCAGACACTGTTCTGCATCCGCTGCGGCGCGTGCCTGAATCACTGCCCGGTGTACCGCAAGATTGGCGGGCACAATTATCCGTGGGTATACTCGGGTCCGGTGGGCGCGGTGATTTCGCCGCTCTATCAAGGCATGATGCACGACCCGTGGCTGCCGTTCGCCTCGAGCCTGTGCGGCGCCTGCGGCGAGGTCTGTCCGGTTAAGATCGAACTCCCGAAACTGCTGCTGGAACATCGCGACGAGATCGTGCGGACCAAGGCAGCCCAAGGGCAGGGACGGCTGGAGAAGCTGGGATTCCGGCTGTGGGCGTGGCTGATGCGGCATCCGAAGCTGTACGAGCTGGCCGGGACGGCGGGCTCGGTCATCGCATCCGGCGACAGCGGGTGGATGACCCGGCTGCCGGGCCCGATGAACATCGGACCCGGCAAGGCGTGGACCAGCCAGCGGGACATGCCCGCGCTGGCGCCGCGAAGCTTCCGGCAACTCTGGCGCGAGCGCCGGTCAAGGAGCTGACATGTCGCGCGACACCATCCTCGAGAGAGTCCGGACAGCGCTGGGACGCAGCGCCGGCCAGGCCCCGGCCGCGCCGCCGGAAGCCCGCATCCGCATTCCGGAGACCGGCGTCGAAGAACGGATCGGGCAGTTCCGGCGCGCGCTGGAAAAGTTGGCGGGCAAGTTCCACGTCGCTGCGTCCAGGCAGGACGCGCGCGCGCTGGTGGCCGGCTTGCTCGAAGGCCGCACCGCGGTCGCCTCCAACAGCCCGTATCTGGCCGAGTGCGGCATCACGGGACTCGAAGGCGTGCGGTCGGGCTTCACCGGCGAAGCGGAGTTGCGCGAGGTTTGCGCCA
>JAUYBU010000238.1 GCA_030693045.1 Bryobacterales bacterium
GAGGCGGACCCGCAGGCAAGCTTCGGAACACTGCCCTCGCCTGTCCCTGGCGCTTCGTGAATAGACCCATCCACCAGACTATAGCGGAACGCGAACAAAAAGTCCAGCGAACAAAGCCTCAATCAGCCCGTTGAGCAAAAACGAGCGGCATTAGGCTTCAGCCCGCGCGAGGCTTTAGCCTCGCAGAATTGCATCGACCTATGCCGGCCCGGCCGCCGCCTCCGGCGCCGGCGCTTCCGGATTGCCCACCGGCAATCGGACCGTGAAACAACTCCCCCGGCCGGGTTCGCTGGTCACGCCGACGGTTCCGCCGTGGGCCTTGGCGATCCAGGCCACGAAGCTCAGGCCGAGTCCCAACCCTCGCTCCGGACTCAGGTCGGCCGACTGGACGCGATAGAAGCGGTCGAAGATGTGGGGCAGGTCGGAGGCCGGGATGCCCAGCCCGGTGTCCTCGACTTCCAGCCGCGCCTGTCCGTCTTCGGGAGACAGCCGGACGCACACGCGGCCGCCGGCGGGAGTGTACTTGACGGCGTTGGAGAGCAGGTTCGAGACCAGCCGCTCGATCTGGATGCGGTCGGCCTGAATCGGGCACTCTCGCGGAAGTTCGGCCGTGAGCTGGAGGCGGGCCGCCTCGGCCGGAATCTGGAACTGATCGACCACGTCCTGGACCAGCGGCGAGAGGTCGACGGCGATCTTCTGCAATGCCAGTTGGCCGGATTCCGAGCGCGACAGCAACAGCAGCGCTTTGACGATCTGCGACAGCCGCTCGACGTCCTCCAGCGCGTTGAGCACGGCTTCGCGGTACTGTTCCGGCGTTTTGGCGGTGAACACGGCGACTT
Source organism: Bryobacterales bacterium (assembly GCA_030693045.1). GTDB lineage: Bacteria > Acidobacteriota > Terriglobia > Bryobacterales > Bryobacteraceae > JACQZT01. The sequence goes on from JAUYBU010000238.1 coordinate 840, forward strand.
CCAACTGGCCGCGGATGGCCGTGAGGGGCGTACGCAGCTCGTGCGAAACGTCGGTCGAGAACTGGCGGACCTGCTCGAAGGCGGCCGTCAGCCGCTCCATCATGTGGTTGAAGGCTTCGATGAGCCGGTCGAGTTCGTCGCCGGCGCCGCGCGGCGCCATGCGCACGTCGAGGCTCGATCCGGAGATGCGTTGCGCGGTCCGCGAAACCTGGTTGAGGGGCCGCAGCGCCCGGCCGGCCAGGAACCAGCCCAGCAGGCTGCTGGCCAGGATCATGGCCGGCAGCAGGACCGAGTAGTTCAAGGTGAATGCTTCGATGGTGCGATGGTTTTCGGTGAGCGGCAGGGCGATGGCCATGAAGTATTGGCGCCGCCGGTCATCGTGCAGGATGCCGGCCCGGACCAGGTACGGCTCGTCGTTGGAGTCGTAGCGGATCTTCCATTCCTCTTTTTGCGAGCGGATCGCCGCGCGGATCTCTTCCGGTTTGTCCACGCCCAGGACGCGGTAGCCGCTGGAGGCCTCCATGACCGCGCCCTCGGTGTCGGCCAGCAGGAAGTAGCGGCGCAGGCGCTCGACGATGGCGGCTTCCTCGAGATCGGTCGGATCGTAGTACCAGTAATGCTGGCGGCGGCGCTCGATGCGCAGGTAGCCGTTCACGGCGGCCCACTCTTCCTCCAGCAACGCGCGCGTTTGCCGGTCCAGCAGCGTCACCAGCGCCTGCCGGAACAGAATGCCCAGCGAGCTGAGCAGAATGGCGAAGAAGACGACGTAACTCAGCGTCAGCCGGAAACGGAGCGATCGCGTGAACTTCCAGCTCGAAGGCCGGAGTGAAGCGCCGTTGAACAGTGCCATGGCGCGTCTCCCGTCAGCGCTCGGAGGCGGGCTCCGGCGTCCGCTCCGGCAGGTCCAGCATGTAACCGATGCCGCGCACGGTCTGGATCAGCTTGACCGGGAAGCGGTCGTCAATCTTGCTTCGCAGATGCCGGATGTAGACGTCGACGATGTTGGTCAGGCCGTCGTAGTCCATGTCCCAGACGTGCTCGACGATCATGGTACGGCTCAGCGGGCGGCCGCGGTTTCTCATCAGGTACTCGAGAATCGAAAACTCCTTCGGCGCCAGTTCGATGTTCTCGCCGGCGCGGGTGACGCGCCGCCGGGTGGAGTCCAGGCACAGGTCGCCGGCCTGGAGTTTCTCCGGCGCCGGCTGGCCGCGGCGCAGCAGGGCCCGGACGCGGGCCAGAAGTTCCACGAACGCAAACGGCTTCACCAGGTAGTCGTCGGCCCCCGACTCGAGACCCTTGACGCGATCGTCGAGGCCGCCCCGAGCGCTCAGAATCAGCACCGGCGGGCTGGACTTGCGGTCGCGGATCTTCCCGAGCAGTGTGAGTCCGTCGGTGTCCGGCAGCATCAGGTCCAGGACAATGACGTCGTAATCGGCGGCGTACACCAGGTTCATGGCGCTGGCGCCGTCGCCTGCCAGGTCGACGGCATACCCGGCGCTCTCCAGCCCCCGGCCCAGGAAGTCGGCGATTCGCTTCTCGTCTTCCACGACCAGGATGCGCATGGCGCTCTGCCTACCCCCAACCGGCTAAGCCTCTTCGATCGTCAGGCTGACGATCGCGTCGCCCTGCTGAACGGCGAGGACCACTTCCTGGCCGCTCGACACGCGGCCGAAAACCGTGTGCTTGCCGTCCAGCCAGTCGCAGGCCACGTGGGTGATGAAGAACTGGCTTCCGTTGGTGTCGGGTCCGGCGTTGGCCATCGACAGCGCGCCCACCACCTGCTTGCGCGGGTTGCCCGCGGTTTCGTCGGAAAATTGATAGCCCGGGCCGCCTCTGCCCGTTCCCGCCGGATCGCCGCCCTGGATCATGAAGTTCGGGATCACCCGATGGAAGATCGTGCCGTTGTAGAAGCCCTCGCGCGCCAGGAAAACGAAGTTGTTCACCGTCAGGGGAGCTTCCCCGGCGAATAACTCGCACAGGATCGCGCCGCGGGGCGTTTCAATCCGCGCCGTGTACTTGCGCGTCGCGTCGATAGTCACCGGCGGGGGAGCCGCATATTGCTTTGCCATTCCCCCAGTGTGCCACAGAAAAATGCGTCAGCCTGGTATGGCCCCTTTATTTTGGGGACAGACAGGTGCCCGCAAGGGACGCAGGTGCCCGCAAGGGACACATTGGTCTGTCCCGAATTAACGGGGCATACCAGGCTGACGCATTTTTCGGTTACTTCAGGATGCCGAGCAGGTTCGAATAGTCGTCGGTCCAGGCGCGGAAGCCGGGGCGGGGCTCGATCACCTCGCCGGTTTGAATGAGCGCCAGCGCGCGGTGGGTCTCCGGCTCGACCACCAGCGCCCAGGTGTTGCTGAAACAAATGCTGTCATCCGCATCGGCCGTGTAGTCGAATGCCAGCGCGATTCGGCCGACGTCGCGCGCCGCGCGGGCCACCACCGGCTTGAGGTCAAGGTAACGATTCGAAATATTCACGGCCAGGATTCCGCCCGGCCGCAAGTGCCTGAAGTACGTTCGAAACGCCTCGCGTGTGATCAAGTGCACCGGCACCGAGTCGCCCGAGAAGGCGTCCATGACCAGGATATCGAACTTCCGCGGCGCCTCGCGCTCCAGCAGCAGGCGCCCATCTCCGAGCGCGGTCTCGACGCGGGCCGGGGCATCCGCGATGTTGGTGAACTCGCGGTGCGCCAGGTCCAGCACCAGCGGGTTGATCTCGTAGATGCGAACCACGTCGCCGGGGCGCGAATACGTGAGCAGGGTGCCGCAGCCCAGCCCCAGGATGCCGATCCGGCGCGGGGTTCCCTCCAGCGCCCGCATGGCCCGCCCGATGCCGGTGTCGGGGCAGAAGTAGGTGATCGGGCTGCGCCGCCAGGCCTGGTCCAGAATCTGCTCCCCGTGGTTGATGATGCCGTGCAGGAGCTTGCGCCGCGGGCCGGTTTCGTCGTCGTCGTACTGCTCGACCCGCAGCTCGCCATAGAAGTTTCTGGCCACCACCCGGTATCCTTTGACCATGTCGCCCACCACCACGCCCAGGAAGTAGAGGTAGCCCCCCAGCGCCAACCCGCCAAAGGCCAGCGCCAGGTGTCCGGCCGGACGCCGCAGCCGGGCGCGATTTTCCAGCGCCAGGGCCGACGGCACCAGAACGGCGCACATCGCCAGTCCGGCCGGCAACTCGTAGGCCGCGTTGAACAGGTTCGGCGCCACCATGCCCACCAGGACTCCACCCGCCGCGCCGCCCACCGACATCATCAAATAGAAGCCGGTCAGAAAACGCGGGTGCGGCTTCAGTCGAACCATTTCGCCGTGGCAGACCATGCAGAAGACGAACAGCGCCAGAGTCGATACCGATACCGTGACCGGCACTTTGAACCACTGGCCTTGCGGCCAATCCAGATACGCCATCGCACCCAGGGCGGGCACCAGCAGCGCCAGGAAGACCGGCCGCCAGTAGAACCGCGGGGAGTCGAAGCACAGGATGAAGCTCAGAAGGTATACCGCCAGCGGCAGAATCCAGAGGAATGGAACCGCCGCCACGTCCTGGGTGAGGAACTTGGTAATCGCCAGCAGCAGCACGGAAGCCACCGCCGGAAGCAGCACCCACATCAGCCGCGGCGCCCACCCAGGACTCGGGACGTCGGCCGCGGCCGAGCGTGCCGGCGGTTCGACGAGCCGGCCGCGAAGCCCGCGCCACCCAGTGACGCCGCACAGGACGGCAAAGCCGGCGTAGCCCGCCGACCAGGCCAGCGACTGGTGGCGCAGGCTGAGCGCCGGTTCAACCAGCGCCGGGTAGCTCACCAGGGCCAACAGCGAAGCCAGGTTGGAGAGCGCAAACAACCGGTAAGGCACCGAGCCGGCGTGGGATTTCGCGTACCAGGCCTGAATCAGCGGGCTGGTCGTCGAAAGCACGAAGTACGGCAACCCGATGGCGGTTGCCAGCAGCCCCAGGATGGCCCAGGACGGGTTCCGCAGCGCCTCCCCTTTCCAGGAGGCGTCCGGATTGAGCGGCAGTACCAGCAGACTCGCCCCCAGCACCGCCGTATGCACCACTGCCTGCCAGCGGGGGGACAGCTTTTCATGCAGCCAGTGGGCGTACAGGTAGCCACCCAGCAGGACCACCTGGAAGAACAACATGCAACTGCTCCACACCGCCGAGGTCCCGCCGAACCAGGGCAGGATGAGCTTGGCAATCAGCGGCTGGACCTGGAACAGAAGGAACGCCGACAGGAAGATGGTCACCGCGTACAGGATCATGGAAGTTGAACCGGGAAAAGGAGATTATAGCCGGATTCTCGGGCCGGCGGGGTTCCGTTTGGGACTGAATTATCGCCGCACGACCCTCGAAATGCGCAATTCGATTGAACTTCGTAGTCCCCCTTGGGGCCATTGACTATACTGACAAAGATCCTGGTGCATTGGGCGAGTGCGGAAGTTGTGCATCCGGGTCAAGATTAACCGAAAGCCCCAGGAGGCGTGGAGTTTAGCATGAGCACCCAGGCATTTGCACCGGCCAAGACGCGCAGTTTTGAGATCATCCAGCCCAAAACGACCTATCAGGGCAGCCCCATCAAGCCAGTTTCCAAAGGCCTGCCGAAGATCACGCAGTCGCTGTGCCCGGAGTGCTCGACGTTGATCGAAGCCGTGCTGTCGGAAGAAAACGGCCAGGTCATCATGGAGAAGTCGTGCCCGGAACACGGTTTTTTCAAAGACCTTATCTATTCCGATGTGAAGCTTTACTTGAAGATGGAGGAGTGGACCTTCGGCGACGAACGGGGCATTATGAACCCGGCCGTCACCGACGCCAAGGAATGCCCCATCGACTGCGGCCTGTGCAACCTCCACTTGAGCCACAGCGGCCTGACCAACCTCGACTTGACCAACCGCTGCAACATGACCTGCCCGGTCTGCTTCGCCAACGCCAATGCCGCCGGCTATCTATACGAACCGGTGCTGGACCAGGTCCGCCAAATGCTGAAGAACCTGCGCTCCCAGCAGCCGGTGGCCGGGCGCATCGTGCAGTTCTCGGGCGGCGAGCCGACCATCTACCCCCATTTTCTCGACGCCGTTCGCATTGCCAAGGAAGAGGGCTTCTCGCACGTCCAGTGCGCCACCAACGGCATCAAATTCACCAGCCTGGAATTCGCCCAGCGGGCCAAGGAAGCCGGTCTTCACACCCTGTACCTCCAGTTCGACGGCGTCACCGACGACATCTATCTCAAGACCCGCGGCGAGGCGCTGATCGAGAAGAAGATGCTGGCCATCGAGAACGTCCGCAAGGCGGGCATGAAGATCTGCCTGGTGCCGACCATCGTCAAGGGCGTCAACGATCACCAGATCGGCGACATTTTGCGGCTGGCCATCGACAACATCGACGTGCTGAGCGCCATCAGCTTTCAGCCGGTTTCGTTCACCGGCCGCATCGCGCGCCACGAACTGATGTCCAAGCGCTTCACGCAGTCCTGCTTCGCCCATGCCGTCCAGGAGCAGACCGGCATCTGCGACGTGTATCAGGACTGGTTCCCGCTGAGTTGCGTGACCCCGTTCTCGAAGCTCGCCAGCGCCCTGCGCGGCGAGTTGACCACCCACCTGAGCAGCCATCCGCACTGCTCGCTGGGCACCTACCTGTTCGTGTCCCCGGACAAGAAGGCGGTTCCGGTCACCCGGTTTGTCGACGTCGGCGCGATGCTCCAGGACATGGACCATCTGTCGCGCAAGGCCGGCGCGGCGCGCATCAAGCTGTTCTCGAAGATCAACGCCTGGAACTCGCTGCGCAAGCACTTCCAAGCGGATCGCGCCCCCGAAGGCCTGACCTTCAATAAGTTCCTGGAGACCCTCCAGGGCCTGATGGACAAGCGCTACGGCCGCGGCGACTCCGAAAAGCAGGGCTTCACTTACAAGACCCTGATGGTGGCCGGAATGCACTTCATGGATCACTACAACTACGACGTCGATCGCGTTAAGCGCTGCGTCATCCACTACGCCGCTCCGGACGGCAAGATCTACCCCTTCTGCGCTTACAACGGCGGCCCCACCTACCGCGAGAAGATCGAGAAGGAATTCTCGACGCCTTTCTCCAGCCAGCCCCAGTTGACGCAATTGCGCGCCGGCGGCAACGGCTGCGGCGGCTGCTGACGAAGTCGCCCGATATCGAATCGGATTTCGACGACTTCCCGCCCGAAAGGTGCGGGACCGATTACGAATTGGACCATTCTTCCAGTCGAATCGGCCGGCCCAGCAGGTGCTCTACCTCGCCGAGCATCTCCCTTAGCTGGGGGACGGAGTACTCTGAATTGGACGGGATGGCGAGGCGGCGGTCCTGGTACAGCATAAAGGAGTGGCGCCCGCCCGAGAACGGCCCATCGAAGCCCAGCGCGCGGAGGCGGCGAATGAAATCGGATCGCTTACAGGGCGTCCAGCGGCTCACGCACAGGCTCCCGGTTGAGATCGATGCCGTCGATGACGGGGAGGGTGTGGCCGAGCTTGATGCCGAGGAAGAGCCAATCTTCCAGCGTAGAGCGCAGCTCACGCTGGCAGTTGGCGAGCGACTCTCCGAAGGCGATCACGCCCGTGCAGGAGGGAATGCGACCGACAAACGTGCCGTCTTCGAGCTTGTCGTATTCGGCCCGGGAGACGGCGTGTTCAAGGTAGCCGCTCAGGATGCAGTGTTCGGTTGCCATGGGTCGCGCGTCCCACCCCCTTAGATTCTACCGCGGAAAGTGAGAGTGAGGGCTGGACAAGCTGGCTGAGGCAACCCGCTTTGCGCGCTGCGCGGCGAGCTGACCACCCACCTGAGCTGCCACCCGCACTGCTCGCTGGGCGCCTGCGTGTTCGCGTCTCCGGACAAGAAGGCGGTTCCGCTCACCCGTTTTATCGACGTCGGCGCGATGCTTCAGGACATGGACCACCTGTCGCGCAAGGCCGGCGCGGCGCGCATCAAGCTGTTCTCGATTCTGAGTGGACTAAGATTTTTCAGCAGACAGACCGGCAAAGGAACCCGCTCAAGTCGGCTTTCTTTCTAGCCGGGTGATAGAGTCTCCGTTGTAAAGAAGACCCGGAAGACGCCGCGGCACGATATCGATCCGGCTCTCACGCGACTGAAGAGAGCGAGGAGAAGTGTGAGATGAAGACGAAGAAGAACCCGCACATCGGATCGGATTTCGATGACTTCCTACGTGAGCAGGGCGTCTTCGAGCAGGTCGAGCGCGCGTCCGCGACGAAACTGATTGCGGTGGAACTACAGGTTCACATGCAAGGCGAGCGGATCTCCAAGCTTGAAATGGCCCGGCGGCTGAAGACCAGCCGCTCGCAACTGGACCGGCTGCTGGATCCGGCAAACGAGTCGGTGACCCTGGCGACGCTCGAGCGGGCTGCCGCGGTGCTGGGCAAGCGCCTCCGCGTCACGCTGGAAGAGTTGCCGGCCTGAGGTTAACGCGGGCCGACCTCCGCACCCGTGCCTCGATCCCGACCCGGCAGTGGTTCTTCGAATCCCTGTCAGGTGGCCGCCCAGGCGCCGATGATCGGGGGCGTGGTGACTACGGCTTCGGCATGGGAGCATGGAAGACGGAGGCCGTGCATGGCCAAGGAATACGTGACACAGGTCGAGGGCGTCTACCGGGTCGGGGGGACTCGCGTCTCGCTGGACTCCCTGGTTCACCTGTTCCGTGAGGGAATGTCGGCGGAGAGTATCGTCGAGAGCTATCCCACTCTGACACTGGAGCAGGTCCACGGAGCCCTCGCTTTCTACCTCGCAAACCAGCGGCAAATCGACGACTATTTATCCGAGGGGCAACGCGCCGCCGAGGCACACCACGAAGTCTCGCGGCAGACGAATGCGGAGATGATCGCGAAACTCCGGCGCGCGCCGCCCGAGGCCGCCGCTACCGCTCCGACACCAGGTCCCCGAAATCGGCGAGCAGCGCGTACTTGCTCTGCCAGGTGGTGTACATGATGCCGTAGGCGTTGGGCGTCTGGTCCAGCGCTTCCAGCCATCCGCGCGGGTTGTCGAGCGTGTCGCCGTCGTAGTAGGCGCCGGCGAATGTGCGAAAGCCCAATTTCGAAAAGTGCGCCAGGCTCTCGCGCCGCCGGGCGTAATACCAGCACATGATCCCCAGATCCGGCGGGATGTAGTTCCAGGAGCCGGTATAATCGCCGTCCACCAAATAGTAGTCGCCGCGCGCGTTGTGGTTCGGGTCGAGCATGTCGCTCCAGACCAGGACATCGGCTTCCGGGTTCACGTCGCGAAGCATCTCGGCCTGTTTGGTGATGCAGTCGCCCAGGATTTGGGCCATCGAGAGGCCGCGGCCGCGGCAGGCCTGGCAGGTGCCGCCGGCGCGGATCTCGTCCATGCTCAGCAGATACCTTTTTCCGCCGATGAGATCGTGCACCAGGCGAGCCTGCTTGCGCCAGATCTCGTAAGTGGCGGGCTCGGACATGCAGATGGTCACCTGGCCGTCGTTGATGCTCATGCCGTGGTAGTAGTCGACGCGCAGGCGCTCGCCGTCCTGGATGCGGCTGCCGGGAAGCAGGCGAATCGCCGGCCCATCGTGATCGAAACGGAAGGTAAGCTGGCGGTCGGCGATGGTGGCAAAATCGACGCCCTCTTCGTAAGCGATGCCGCCGGCCTCGCCACGCACGGCAATCGGGGTCCCCGGACGCCGCAACACGTTCACCAGGCCGGTTTCTTCCACTGAGAAATCGTCCACCCAGAACCGGCCGCTCTCGCCGCCCCACACGCCGGCGTAAATGCGCACCTTGTCGTAGCCGGCGCTGTTGAAGCCCAGCGTGAGCTTGCGCCAATCCGTGGTGGCGGCGAGCTTCGGGTCCCAGGGCGCCAGCGCCCGCCCGTCGGTGGCGAGCACCTGAACGCGGAAGACGCCCGCCGGCGCCAGTTGATCCGACTTCACCCACACCGACACGCGGTATTGCCGGTTCGGGCGAACCGCGACTTCCTGCATCACGCGGCCGTGCCCGTATTGAAAGCCGCCGAAGTTCTCGAAGCGCAAGGAAGCCGCGCCGGAGCGATAGACTTCGGTGTCGATAAAGCTGACCTCGCCCGGCCGGTCGTGGAAACTATAGCCTCGCGCGCGGTCGCCCGAGGATTCCTCGAATCCGGGATTGACGAACACCACGGGCGGGTCGGCCACCAGACGAGCCTCGCCGCTATGGACCTCGAACAGGGAGTCGCGCACCGGGAGGCCTTCGGCGAGATTCCGGTCGTGCGAGATCACCGAGCCGCCGTAGCCGGCCGAGAACAGGGTCGGAACGATTTCCAGTCCGGCGTCGCGAACGATTCGCGCGACCTCGCCGACGCGGGCGAACCATCCCGCGGGCTGCAAGTCGATACGATCGAATCCGGCAGCTAGAACCATGCCGTTCAGGCCGTGCCCGGCGGCCGTGCGCGCAATGGCCCGGATTTCGTCGACCTGGCGGTCCTCGGTCAGGTTGCGGGAAACGTACACCCAGCGAAACGGATAAACGCGCATCTTCCTTCATGATAGCGGACGCTGGGAACCGAGGGCTTTCGACGGCCCTCCGGGAGGGGTCGCTAGCGGCCGGCGTCCGCCGGGAACCACGGAGCCGACGCCGGATCGGTCTTCAGGAATTGGAGCAGCCGCGCCGCTACCTTCGCCCGGCCCAAGGGCGAAGGATGCGTACCATCCTGTTCGGTGTAATCCTCGCGCGCGTAACTCAGGCCGTCTTTGTTGGCCTTGATTCCGTCCGCCCACAGGTATGGCCCCCAGGCCAACCAAGGCGCGCGAACCGGCCCTTTGGCGGAATCGTAGTTCAGCTCCGGCCGGCCGGCAATCTGATCGGCGATCAGCCACTTCACCGTAAACCCGCTTTCGTAAGCGAAGGGTTCGGGATTGAGCGGGCTGGTGGCGTACCCGCCGTAGGTGCGGCTGGAGAGCCAGGCGATTCTCAAGTTGGGAAGACGCTCTTGCATCACGTGCAAGGTACCCACCAGATTCGCCTGAAGCTCTTTGGCTTCGGCTGGGAATGGACGCATTGGCCCCGGATTCGCCTGCAGCACCCACGCCGCCTGCACCTGGTTGCGCGTGACGCCGGCGGCTTCCAGACGGCTATCGACAACCTCCCAAAACGGCATCTTCGGATTCGCCGTGATCCAGGCCACCTGCCCGCCCTGAGCGCCATCCACCAGCACCAGCTTGGGATTCAAGCGCCCGTCCGCCGCGGCCATTTTCTGGAAGACCTGGAATTTCATCGTGGTGTTCGACATGCCGACCGAGATCATCACGATCTTGCCGTCCGCCGCCGGCCGGCCAGCCGCGTCCAGCGGGACGATTCTCCGCGCTTGCGCCAGGCCGGCTTTGCGGTGTGCCGGCGGCGGCGCGTTTTCCCCGCCCGGGTACAGGCCGCCCTGCTGGCCCCGGTAGGCGCCCTTGCCGAGTTCGGGCAACGGTATCGAACCAGTCGACTCGCGCGCCGGGTGCGCCGCCATCCACGCCTTCCGGTCGATTTTCCCATTGGCCTGCATATGGGCGCGCTGTTCCGGGGTGATGAGTTCCATGGTGCGCCGCCGGAATTCCTGTTGCTCCTGCGCCGGCGCCGCGGCAACGCTCGACGTACCCTGATCGATGGCCTTGCGGATCGCTTCGCGTCCCTCGGCGGTGGACATCAGCGCGTGGGGCGTGCGCGGGACAAACTGAATCGCTTTTTCGCTGGTGATTTTGGTGGCCCAGGTCAGCCCGGCCGGCACCGGCTCGCCGCAATCCAGAGCGCCGAACAGAAAGTACAGGCGCGTTTTCGGGTAGTCCAGCGCGGCGTCGGGATGCACCACGCTGTCTTCGAGAAGTTGCGCCGGCGTCGGCTGCGGCGACACCTGCTTGCAGACGCCGTTGTTCGGTCCCAGCATGCAGCCCGGTTTGCACTGCATCGCGCCCGCCGGCACGATGCTCGCGCACAGCGCCGCCCATTCGGGCGTCGCCTGCGCGGCGCAGGTGTAGTCCAGACGGGCGACGGGCGGACCCGAAGTGGGAATCGCCACGTCGAGGATCGCGCCGCGCCCGTAAGTGGTCAGCGCATAGCCAATCTCCGCGGAACCGCCGGAATTGCCGGTGGCCACGAATTTGCCTCCGCGATGAAGCGTGCCGTGAATCCATGTGAGCAGCGTCGCGTAGCGGCAGGCCTCCGGCTTCAGCCCGCCCTCCTGAGTAACCCATCCGCCATCCCAAGCCCGGTCCACCACCAGGAAACCCATCTCCGCCAACTCGCCCACCAGCGCCTGCACGGCCGCTTGGCCGGCGTAGAAACCGGCGCCGTTGCCTCCGCTTCCCAACACCACCGTTCCCCGGCGTTGCCGGCCGGCCGCCGGCTCGGTGATGCGGACCTGCGCCCGCAGGTCTTTCAGGCCGGGGCAGCTCACCATCACCTGCCGGCAAGCGGAGCGCGCCACCGGACCCGCTCCCGCCGGGCACGCCTCCGGCAACTCCACAACCTTGCCCAATGACGCAGCCGTAGCCGGCACAGCCAGCGCCAACGCAACCCAAGCAGCCGCAAGTTTCATACACTCCTCATCCTTGGATCATGATAGCCCTGTGCTTCACCCACGCCAAGTGAGCCGGACCATGAGAACCATCTCGGGGGACGCAGGCGAAACCGCCGCGCCACACACCGTGGGGCAGGCGGTTTGGCCAGCCAGGACTTTCGCCGCGGGCTTATGGCAGTTTCTTGGCCGTCGCGGCTTTGTCGCTCGCGGTGGCGGTGGTCGCCACCCTGAGCAGCCGCACCTACGGTGGTTACACCGATCTTGAAGTAGCGCCGCCTTCGGACACGCCGGACGAAACCTTCAACGCATTGCAGCGCGGAACGCGCTGGGATAGGCTGGATTGGGAGACACGCGATGAAACGAACACCGGCATTGATGTTTTTGGCCGCAACCGCGGCCTTCGCTCAAGGCACTGGAACCATCCACGGCACGGTGACCGATCCAGCCGGGCTGGGGGTGCCGGGCGCGAGCGTGACGGCGGTGCTGGCCGAGCGGGGGACCACCAGGAAGGTGGAGACCAACGCGCAAGGCAGCTACGTGCTGCCGCTGCTCCCGATTGGCGCGTACGAGGTGAGCGTCGAAGCGCAGGGATTCAAGGTCTTCCGCCGGAGCCAGATCGAACTCACCGCCACCGAGAACGTGCGCGTGGATGCGCAACTGGCGCTGGGGAGCATGGCCGAAACCGTGTCGGTGACGGCCGAGGCGCCTCTGATCGACAGCCGGTCGAGCATGATCGGCACGCTGATCGATTCCCGCCGATTGCCAGAGCTGCCCATCAACGGGCGCAACATCATCGCCCTGGCCAGCCTGCTGCCGGGCGCCAGCCAGATCAGCGCGCCGCAAACCTTCACCGGCGACCGCAGCGGGCCGACGGTTTCCATGTCCGGCGGCCGCGGCAACCAGAACCTGTTCCTGTTCGACGGCGCGCACTTCAACGCCGTCTTCCGCAACACCGGCTTGAACTACCCTCCGCCGGACGCGCTGCGCGAAGTCAAGGTGCTCAGCAACAGCTTCACCGCCGAGTACGGGCGCAACGCCGGGTCGATCTTCAACGTCGTCACCCGCTCGGGCACCAACGACCTGCACGCCAGCGCCTGGGAATTCCTGCGCAACCACAAGCTGAATGCGCGGAACTTCTTCGCGCCGTCGAAGAAGCCACAGTTGATCCAGAACCAGTTCGGCGCTACCGCGGGCGGACCCATCCGCAAGGACAAGCTGTTCATCTTCGGTTCGTGGGAGAGCCTGCGGGTGCGGCCGGCGGCGCTGTCCACGGCCGCCTTCCCGCTCACGGCGGCCGAGCGCGGAGGCGACTTTTCCTCGTCCCGCACCGCGGTCCGGGACCCGCTCACCGGCCAGGCGTTCCCGGGCAACCGCATTCCTTCCGCCCGCTTCGATCCGGTGGCCCAGAAGATTCTGGACCCGCAGATGGTGCCCCTGCCCAACCGTCCCGACGGGCAACTGGTGACCGTCTCCCCGGAACCGCAGAACAACGACCAGTTCCTGGTCCGGATGGATTACAACCTCGGCCGCCACACCCTGGAGGGCCGCTACAATTACAATCTCGCCAAGCAGCGCACTTCCGCCGGGAACGTGCCCACTTACCTGCCGCTGGACACCATCGCCAAGGTGCAGAGCGTCACCGTGGGCGACATGATCGTCCTCCGGCCCAACCTGCTGAACGAGGCGCGGCTGAGCTTCAACCGGGTGCGCGCTTCGGTCGAGAATCTGAACCCGGTTCACATCTCGCAACTCGGTTCGAAGTTCCCGATCTTCGGGCCCCTGGTCCCGCCGGCCATCACCATTTCCGGGCGCGTTACCCTGGGAAGCGGATCGGGAGCCGATGCCATCACCGTAAACGAGTCGCTACAATTCGACGACAACGTCAACTGGACCAAGGGCAGCCACACGGTGAAGGCGGGTTTCCAGTTGCTCAAGCTTCGCTATTTGAATCGAGGGTCGTTCCAGACCATGGGCACCTTCACCTTCAGCGGCTACGCCACCGGCAACGCGGCTGCGGACTTCGTGCTCGGGAAGGCCGAATCGATGACCGTGGCCAGTCCGCTGCTGGAGCAGGCCGGATTGCAGACCTCCACCTACTACTTCGTGCAGGACGACTGGCGCATCCACCCGCGACTCACGCTGAACCTGGGCCTGCGCTACGAACTGGCGATGCCCTGGGTGCACCCGCAGGATTTCTGGGGCACCGTGAGGCTGGGTCAGCAGTCCCAGGTGATTAAGACCGCGCCCTTGGGCATGGCCTTCCCGGGCGACCCCGGGGTGCCCCGAGGGCTGGTCGCAACCGACCGCAACAACTTCGCCCCGCGCGTGGGCTTCGCCTGGGATCCGTTCGGCCGCGGGCGGACCTCGGTGCGCGGCGCTTACGGCATTTTCTATGAAGCCGTCAACGCCGACATCATTCAGAACACCAGCCAGCCCTTCCGCTACACCGTCAACATCAACGCCCCGCAGAGCCTGGTGGATCCCCTGGCGGGCCAGCCGCCCATCCCCCTGTCGGTGAACATGCAGAACCCCGCGTTCGTCGGCGTCCAGACGCTTTTCTACCCCGATTCGTCGCTCCGCACGCCCTACGTACAGCACTACAACCTGAACCTGCAGCACGAGGTGGTCAAGGACCTCAGCGTGCAAGTAGCCTATGTGGGCAAAGGCGGCCGCAAGCTGCTGATGGGGCTGACGACCAACCCGGGCCTCGCCGTGCCCGGCATCCCGCTGACCGCCGCCACCCTCAACCAGCGGCGTCCCATCCAACCCTTCGGCCAGCTCGACAAGATCTCCTCGATGGCCAACTCCCGTTACAATGCGATGCAAATGGAGGTCAACAAGCGGTTCGGCGGCGGCTTCTCCCTAAAGGGCATCTATACCTTTTCCCGCTCCATCGATATGGCCTCGGGCACTTCGCTGGGCGCGGGAGTTCCCTATATTTTCAACCTGCGGACGCAGATCGGCGTTTCCGACTTCCAGGCCAAGCACATTGCATCCTTCTCCTGGATTTGGAACCTGCCCGGGCTTAAGGCCGCGCCGGCTCCCGTTCGCGGCCTGCTCGGCAACTGGCAGGCGAACGGATTGGTGACGACGCGCTCGGGGCTGCCGGTCAACATTGTCATCGGCCGCGACACCGCGCTTAGCGGCACCACCAACCAGAGGCCCAACGTGGTGGGCGAGCATCGCCTCTCGGGCGACCGGCCGCGCGCCGAGAAGATCCTGGCCTGGTACAACCGCGCCGCCTTCGCCGAGCCGCGCGCCGGCGCTTACGGAGACGTGGGCCGCAACGCGCTGGTCGGAACGCCATCCCTGAACACCAACTTCGCGCTCTTCAAGAACGTGCCGCTGCCCGGCCGGGAGGGCCTGCGCCTGCAGTTGCGTTCCGAGTTCTTCAATGTGTTCAACGCGGTCAACCTAGGCAACCCCAACAACCAGTTCACGGCCGGCGCCAACATGGGACGCATCACCGGCGCGGGAGAGGCGCGGGTGATCCAGTTCGCGCTGAAGCTGATTTTCTGACGAGCCACACAGAGGGCCGCGGTACGGACCGAAGCGAAGTCGAATATAATCGCTATGAGGGGAGTAACCATGCCTAATACTAGAATGAGTGGTCCAAGCCGGAGAGAAGCGCTGCTGGGTGCGGCGGCAGTTTCCGCGGTGCGCGCGGTTGCCGCCCCGGACGCATTACCGACGGTGAAGCTGGGCCCGCACACGGTGTCGCGCCTGATCGTTGGCGGCAATCCGGTCAGCGGCAATTCTCACACTTCCGATGGCCTCGGCCGCGAAATGCGGGATTACTTCACGGCCGAGAATGTCAAGAAGATGCTACGGAATTGCGAACAGGCGGGCATCAACACCTGGCAATCGCGCGGCGACAAGCACATCCAGCGGCTGCTCACCGAATACCGGGGCGACGGCGGCCGCATCCAATGGATTGCTCAGACCGCCTCCGAGCTGGCCGATATTCCGCGCCACATCCGCGACCTGGCTTCCATGAAGCCCGTGGGCATTTATCATCACGGATCGCAGACGGACAAGTTTTGGGCGGCCGGCAAGATCGAACAGGCGCGCGAGATGTGCAAGGTCATGCGGGATGCGGGGGTCCAGGTGGGGCTGGGCACGCACATCCCGGAAGTGATCGACTACGTGGAATCCAAGGCCTGGGACGTGGATTTCTACATGACCTGCCTTTACAACATCAGCCGGACCAAGGAAGAGCAGGAGAAGCTGGCGGGGCGCAAGGTCGACGACCAACTCTTCTGGCATCCCGACCGCGAGAAGATGCTCGCCCGGGTGCGGCAGACCACCAAACCGTGCCTGATCTTCAAAGTCTACGGCGCCAGCCGCAACTGCGGCTCACCGGAGAAGATGCTGGACGCTCTGCGCCTGGCCGCCAAGTACGCTAAGCCGCAGGATGCCATCGTCATCGGGATGTTCCCGAAGCACTCGGAGCAGGTGAACCAGAACTGCCGGCTGGTGATGCAGGCACTGGGGGAATCGGCGGCCACTTGACCGGTGGCACGGCCTTCCGAGTTACCGGCTTGAGGCCCCCCGGCGGCGACCGCCCCGCGGCCTGCTAAAATTTGGATATGTTCTTTCAAGGACTCGAGCACACCGCCATCGCCACGCCGGACCCCAAGAGGCTGGCCGAATGGTACGTCGAACACTTGGGATTCGTCATCAACTACACCTACGACGGCAACTACTTCGTGAAAGCGCCCAACGGCGCGATGCTGGAGATTATTCCGTCGGAGGGCGATCCCGTGGCCACGAAGATGAAGACGCCGGGGTTGCGCCATCTGGCGGTTTGGGTGGACGGATTCGACGGCGCCTACGCCGAGTTGCAGCGTCAGGGCGTGGCCTTCCTCGGCGAGCCGTTCGAGGTCAAGGGCAATCGCCTGGTGTTCTTCACTGATTGCGACGGCAACATCCTGCACCTGATCCACCGCTCGCAGCCGCTGCCGTAACCTCGGAGCCGGCTTGCTAAAGCGCACTTTCCGGGCTTTCGAGTCGCGCGACTTCCGGCTGGTGTGGGCCGGCGCCTGCACCTCCAGCATCGGCACCTGGATGCAGAAGCTGGCCCAGAGCTGGCTGGTGCTGCAATTGTCCGGTTCGCCGTTCCTGCTGGGGCTGGACGCGTTTCTGGGCGAGATCCCGATCCTGCTTTTCTCTCTCGCCGGCGGTGTCATCGCCGACCGGGTGGACCGGCGCAAGCTGCTCATCGGCTCGCAAATCGTACAGATGTGTTGCGCGTTTTTGCTGGCCGGAATGTTCGCGCTGGGCGTGGTCCAGGTCTGGCACATCCTGACGCTGTCGTTCGTCGTGGGGCTGGCGCAGGCCTTCGGCGGGCCGGCCTACCAGGCGCTGATTCCCTCGCTGGTGCGCCCGGAGGAGCTCTCGGCGGCCATCGCCTGGAACGCGATCCAATTCAACCTCGCGCGCGTCGTGGGACCGGTGCTGGGAGGGCTGGCGCTGACCCAGCTCGGCGCATCCTGGTGCTTTGGCCTGAACGGGCTCTCCTACTTCGGCCCGATCGTCGCGCTGCTGGCCCTGGGCGCGCGGCGCATCCCGGAGCGCACCGGCGAGACCATGCTGGACAGTATGAAGCAGGGCATCCGCTTCATTCGCACGCAACCGGCCATGCTGTCTCTGATCGTGCTGGCGTTCGTGATGACGGTGCTGGCGATTCCGATGATCGTCTTCCTGCCGGTATTCGCCCGCGACGTTTTCCACCAGGGTCCGAGCACCTACACGCTGCTGCTGTCGGTATCCGGCGCCGGCTCGGTGGTGGGCGCGCTGCTGGTGGCCAGCCTGTCGCACCGGAAACGGCAGGGCGCCGGGACGCTGGTCACGCTGGTGGCGCTGGGCGTTTTCATGACCGGCTTCTCGCTCTCGCGCAACCTGGCGTTGAGCTGTGTGTTCCTGTTCCTGGCCGGCGCCGCGCTGGTGGCAACTTTTTCCACTCTCACGTCGCTGGTGCAGACTATCGCCACCGACCAGATGAGGGGCCGCGTCATGTCTGTGTATAACGTTTTCTTCCGCGGCGGCATGCCCATCGGCAGCCTGGCCACCGGAACGCTGACGCCGATGTTCGGCGCGCCGCTGGTGCTGGCCGCCAACGGCGTTCTGCTGGCCGTGCTGGGCCTGTCGTTTTTCGCCAGCCGCCGCAAGCTCGCGTCGATGTAGCAAGATAAGAGTATGCGTTGGATGCTGGGATGGATGATTGCGGCGGCGCTGGCCAGCGCCGTGCCGGTGACGGAACTCGAGAAGGCGCGCGACCGGCAGGACCGCTCCGCGCTGGACCGCCTGGCCGGCGAGTTCGCCGCGGCCGCCGAGAAGAGCCCGAAGGAGCCCGGCGCGCAATATCGGGCCGCCCTGGCTCACTCCTATGTCGCCGAAATCGCGATCGAGGTCCGGGACCGCAACCGCGCCCGCGACGCCGCCGAAGCCGGCATTCGCCTGGCGCAGCAGGCCGTGGCGCTGGCGCCGCGCGACGCCGAGTATCACCGCATTCTGGGGACTCTGTGCGGTCAGGCCGTGCGGGACCTGGTGAGCGGCATGAAATGGGGCCGCTGCGCGCAGGAAGAGATCGACAAAGCGATTGAGATCGACCCTCGATCGGCCATGGCCCGCCTGGGCCGGGGGGTCGGGCGCTACTACCTGCCCCCGATGTTCGGCGGCGGCGTCGAGAACGCCATCAAAGACTTCGAGAAGGCCATCGAACTGAATCCCAAGCTGGCCGACGCGCACTTGTGGCTTGGCATCGCGCTGCGCAAGGCCAACCGGCCGGGGGAAGCGCGCAAGGCCATCGCCCGCGCGCTCGAGCTGAACCCGAACCGGGTGTGGGCCAAACAGCAACTGGAGAAGACGCCTCAATAAATGCTCCGCCACCTGCCCGTCGCCGCCGCCGTTGCCGCTCTGACGCTGGTGAGCTTTTTCCAGTTCCCCGGCCACACGTTTCTGTACCAGGACACCCAGGTCTACATGCCGATGCTCGAGCGCATCTGGGATCCGGACGCCCTGGCTCAGGACCTGGTGGCCACGCGCCCGCACCTGTCCTTCACCATTTACGACGAGGTGACACTGGGATTGCGCCGGCTTACGGGAGCGGACTTCCAGGCCGTGCTGGCGGCGCAGCAAGTGGCCTGGCGCGCGCTCGGAATCCTGGGCGTTTTCCTGATTGCGACCTCGGTGGGACTGGGCCGGTGGCACGCGCTGGCGGTCGCTTCCGTGTTCACCCTGGGCGCGACGATTGCCGGCCCAACCGTGCTGACCTTCGAGTACGAACCGGTGCCGCGCGGGTTCGCCGTGCCGCTGCTCATGTGCGCCATCGGCCTGGCGGCGCACGGCCGCGACCTGGGCGCGGGCGCGGTGGCCTCGCTCGCCTTCCTGTATCACCCCCCGACCACGTTTGCCTTCTGGGTGGTGTACTCGGCGCTGACATTGTGGCCCGCCAAACCGGATTGGATGGTGCGCCGTATCCGCGGGCTGGCGCCGCTGGCGGTGGCGGTCCTGATCATGCTGGCGCTGTCGCGCCTGCAGCCCGGCGAGACCGAGCGCCAGGTTTTTTTCAGCCGCATCGATCCGGCCTGGGAGCAGTGGCAGCGCATGCGCGCCTCCTACAACTGGGTCTCGCTCTGGGTCGGCGGCTACTGGCAGCAGTACCTGCTGCTGTGGGCGGTTTCGGCTGGCGCGGCGTGGCGTCTGCGCGGGCTGCTCACGCCCGAGTTGCGTTTCTTCGCCTTCGGCATGCCGCTCATGGGCGTGCTCAGCGTGCCGGCGTCCTACCTGCTGCTGGAGCGGATGAAGTGGGTCCTGATCCCCCAGTTCCAGCCCGCCCGCGCGATCTTGTTCGTGACCGTGTTCGCGATCGTGATGGGGGCCATCGCGGGCATGCGCGCCGCCTCCGGCGGACGCTGGTGGGAGGCGGCGCTGTGGCTGATTCCAGCCTTCGCGCTTCCCCTCGGCCCGCGCATTTTCGATAGTTTGTGGCCCAACCTTGCCGACCCGGCGCTGCGGCGGCGCGCCCTGCTGGTTGCGGCGCTCTCGCTGGCGCTGGCTCTGGCCGCCTGGGCGGCTTCGCGCCGGCGGAAACTGACGCCGCTTCTGGCGCTGGCGTCACTGGCCCCCTTCTGGCTGATTCCCAGCTACGGCGGCGTCCGGAACTACCCGCAACTGCACCATCCGGAACTCGACCAGCTCAGCGACTGGGCGCGAGAGGCCACGCCCAAGAACGCGGTCTTCCTCTTTCCGGACGCCCGGCAGGAAGTCTATCCGGGCGTTTTCCGCGCCCGGGCCGTTCGCACGGTTTACGTTTGCTGGAAGTCCGGAGGCCAGGTCAACTTCATGCGCGGACTCGCCGAGGAATGGTGGCGTCGCTGGCAGCAGACCATGGCGAAGAAGGCCGACTATTCCGTAGTGGACTACCGGGCAATGGGAATCGACTACATTGTCGTGAAGCGGGCCAACCGCTTGAGGTATCGCACGCCGGCGTACGAGAACGCCCGCTACCTGGTTTATCTCGTCCA
>JAUYBU010000318.1 GCA_030693045.1 Bryobacterales bacterium
TCCGTCGGGATACTACGGCCCCTCTTACGGCATGCCGCACCACGACCGGTGGTCCCGGCAGACCAAGGCCAACAACTCGATTCTGGTGAACGGCGCGGGCCAGGTGGACCGCAGCGCCAAGGCGCAGGGCCGCATCTCGGACTTCCAGCATCGAGAGGCGATCACCTATGTCTGTGGCGACGCCGCGGCGGCCTATGGCGGTAAACTCAGCACGTTCTTTCGGCACGTTGTTTTTCTGCGCCCCGGGTTGATTGCGATGGTGGACGAACTGGAAGCGCCGGAACCGGCCGAGTATCGCTGGCTGCTGCACGGGTTCGAGCAGATGCAGTTGGACGAAGCCGCGGGCACTGTGACCAGCTTTCGGAAGGGCGCAACGCTGACCGTCAAGCTGGATTGCGATCAGGGCTTCGGCTTCAGCCAGACCGATCAGTTCGACACGCCCTACAACGAAGGCAATCCGCCCGAATATTGGGAGGACAAGGCCGACCAATGGCACTTCACCGCGCGCACCCTCGAGCGCGCCCGGCGAGTGCGCATCGCGGCGTCGATGGTGGTCCGCGGCGTCAATCAGACGCTGGAGACCGAGTGGATGGCCTATTTTGGCTGGAGGGGCGTCCGGGTGTCGTCGGACGAAGGGGACGGCGAAATCTGGATGCAGGTGACGGCCGGCCTCAAGCCGCCCTATGGCGGCATTCCGCTTTCGGCTATGATGGCCGCGCATTGGCAGCCCAAGTCGGGCCCGGAGGAGAGACTGGTGGTTGAATCAAAGGGGAGATGAAATGAGGCGACGCGAATTTCTGTTTTCCGCTTCCGGGGCCGCGCTGGCCGCCGAGGCGCCGCTCAAAGTCCGGCAGGTGGACATCTATCACCACTCGCACACCGACGTGGGCTTCACCGATCTTCCCAGCGTGTGCCGCGACATGCAGGTGCGGTTTCTGGATGCCGCGCTGGACGCCTGCGTGGCCCGCCCCGGCTTTCGCTGGACCTGCGAAGCCACGCTGACGCTGGACGACTGGTGGCGCGCGGCGCCGGAGGCGCGGCGCAAGGCGTTGCTCGGCGCGGTGGAAGCGGGACGCATGGACGTCATGGCGCTGGCCTGCAACCAGGCGCCCTACTTGAATGCCGCGCAATGGGACCAGATGCTGGATTGGCTGCCGGCGGGCTTGTTTAAGCGGCTCCATCCGCGCGCGGCGATGCAGAACGACGTGAACGGATTTCCGCGCGCCGGCGCACTGCGCCTGCTCGACCGCAACATTGGCCACCTGCTCATGGGCATCAACTCCGACAGCGGCGGGCCGCCGTTCCGCCGCCCCTCGGCGTTCTGGTGGAAGATGCCCGATGGGCGGCGCATGTTCGTGTGGCTGGGCGAGCACTACGGCACGGCTTACGGGTGGTTCGAGGCGAAGAATTGGATACGCCAGCAACCGCGCGGCGCCAGCGTCGAGTTTCGGCCGCCGCGCGCCGGCGATTTCCATCTCACCGATGAAGCCTCGCTGCGCGCCGCCCACGCGCACTTTCTGGGCCGCCTGCGCAAGCTCGAAGCCGAAGGCTACGACTACGACCGTCTCATTCTGGCCTACACCAACCAGTGGCGCTACGACAACGATCCGCCGTTTCCGCCGCTGTCCGAGTTCATCGGCGCATGGAACAAGCTGGGGCTCGAACCCCGGCTGCGTTTCACCACCGCCACCGAGGCGGTCTTCGACATGCAGCGCGCGGTGGGGCCGCGCGTGCCCGAATACGAGGGCGAATGGACCGACTGGTGGGCCAACGGCAACCAGTCCGGACCGCGCGAGGTCTCGGCTAGCCGCTTCGCCAAGCGGCATCTCAGCGCCGCGCTTTCGCCGGTGTGGGGGCCGCTGCCCGCCAGCGCGCGGCCGGTGGTCGAGACCATCCTCAAGGATCTGTGCCTGTTTGACGAGCACACCTGGGGCGCCAACATCAGCATCTCGAAGCCCGACGATTTGCAGACCATCGGGCAGTACACCGAGAAAAGCGCGCTCGCTTATCGCCCCATGGGACATGCCGAGTGGCTGCTGGCGCGGCGCGCGCGCACGAAATTCGATTCGATGCCGGAGGGCCTGTATGTGGCCAACACCGCGCAGGCCGCGTATTCCGGTTGGGTCGAGTTTGACGGCCGCGCGTTGCGCCAGGAGTGCAACAGCGTTGAAGATCCGAAGAGCGGGGCGAAGATGGGGATCGAGAAGCTCCCCGCGAATCGCGTGCGCTTCTGGATGAAGGACCTCGCACCCGCGTCGTTCGCCGCTCTTCGATTGAGCAAGGAAAAAGCGGACGCCCCCGCCGAGTCATTCAAGGCTGTGATCGAGCGCACATCGGCGGGTTGGCCCGTTTCGGTCGAATGGCCCGGCATGACGGGTCCGCTGTTCAGGGGCGAGGCCGGCGAATTCATTGCCGTCGAGACGATTCCGCCGGCCAACCGGGGCACTATGGCGCGCATGCACTCGGCCGCCGATCCCCGCAAGCGGGAAGAAATGCGCGCGGCGGCTTTCCGCCGCGCGCCCGCATCTTACGGCCAGACCAAAACCGAAGAGACGCCGCACACGATGGTCTCGACGCAGCCCTTCGAGCACCCGCGCCTGAAGAACGCCGAGCGGCGTCTGGAATTGTGGAAGCGCGAGCCGCGCGCGCGGCTGAGGGTGCGCTTCAACCGCCTGACCTCCACCGCGCCGGAAGCTTTCTACCTGGCCTTCGGATTTCCCGCCGCCGGTCTGCCCGAGTTCTCCAACGGCGGCGTGCCGTTCACGCCGTTCCGCGGCCAACTGCCCGGTTCCTGCCGCGACTATTTCGCCATCGACGGTTGGGCGTGCTACCAGGCGCAGCGCCTTTGGGTGACGCGCGACGCGCCGCTGGTCTCGGTCGGCGGCCCGCACACCGTCGAGCGCCGCACCGCGCCGCCCGACGACCCGCACCGGCTTCTGGCGGTGGTCTTCGACAACTTCTGGCACACCAACTTCGTCGCCGACAGCCACGGCGAGATGGAGTTCCAGTTCGATCTCGCCTGGCGGGAAAAGATCGGCCGGCCCGGCGATCTGGCCGACGCTCTGGTCGCCGAACCGGTGGTATTATTGAACCCGGCCGAACGTGAATCGCCGGAACTCGAGAAGAACCTGTTTCGGCCATAATTTCGGGGACAGGCTACGTAACCTCGAAACTCGGACCGTAAGCGGATTCAACTTCGTGGCGGCGGAATTCCGAGGTTACGTAGCCTGTCCCCGAAATTGCCGTGAGTGCTAAAATTGGCGCCATAGTGCGTATTCTTTTCCTGCTGATGGTCTCGGGGTTTTGCATCGCCCGCGCGGACGACGTGGTGCGCCCGGGCGCGCCGCAATTGGACCGGCCCACATTGATGGCGCTGGGAGTCAAACTGCCGGCCGGCGGCGATGACAACTACAACGCCACGGTCTCGGTTCGCTACCGCAAGAGCGGGACCCAGGCGTGGCGGCAGGCCTTGCCGCTGTATCGCGTGCGGCCGGAAACCGTCCGGGGTTGGAAGGTGGAGCCGCAGTTTTCGGGAAGCATCTTCGATCTTCGCCCGGCCACCACTTACGAAATCGAACTCCGCGTCGCGGACCCTGACGGAGAGGTCGATCGGACGCTGACGCTTTCCGGGACTACGCGCGGGGTGCCCGGCGACCCCGCGACGCCGAACCAGGTTGCCGTCGACAGCGCGACCGGGCTCAGGGCGGCCATGTCCGCGGCCAAGCCCGGCGATGTGATCACGCTGGCTGACGGCCGCTACGAAGGGAGTTACTCGCTGCGCGCGGCGGGCACCGCCGAGAACCCCATCGTCATTCGGGGCGCGAGCCAGGACGGCGTGATCCTGGACGGTGGCGACTGCGCAAGCTGCAACGTACTGGAAGTGTACGGCGCCGGTTTCGTCCACATCGAGCGGCTCACGCTTCAGAACGCCAACCGCGCGCTGCGCTTCCAGACCCAGGCGGCCGAAGGCAACGTCGTGCGCCGGGTGCGCATCCGGAACACCAGGCTGGGCATCGGCGCGCAGGCGGACCAGAGGGATTTCTACATCGCCGACAACATACTGGAGGGCCGGCTGGCGTGGCCCAGCGTCTACACGGACGACAACGGCGCGCGCTCCAACGACGACGGCATTCGCGTGCAGGGCTTCGGCCACGTGATGGCTCACAACCGGATTTCGGGCTACGGCGACGCGATGAAGGTGGAGCAGGACGGCGCGCGGGCGATCGATTTCTACGGCAACGAGATTTTGTCGGCTTACGACAACGGAGTCGAACTCGACGCCAGCGAGGCCAACGCGCGCTGCCTGCGGAACCGCTTCACCAACACCTACGCCACGCTGAGCGTCCAGCCGATTTACGGCGGGCCGGCGTACCTGATTCGCAACGTGGTGGTGAACGTCACACACGAGCAGATGAAATTCCACGCGCTGGGCGGCACGCCGCCTCGGGAGTCTAATGGCATTTTCGCCTGGCACAACACTTTTGTTTCGCCGGGCGCCGCGCTGAACCTGGAGACCTCCGACGCGACGCACCACTTCGTGATCGCCAACAACCTGTTCGTCGGGGGCGCGCGACCCCCTAACGGCCGCACCGTGAACTGGACCGGCCCGATCGACGACGGCGTGTTCGACTACAACGGGTATTCACCGGATGGCGGCTTCACGCTCAACCTTCCGCTGGCGCAGGGCGGCTACTCGCGTTTTGCGAACTTCGCGGCGATGCAGCGGGGTGGAATCGAAACCCACGGCCTGTTGCTGACTGCGCCGGTCTTCGCCAACGGCCTGACGCCGCCGGCCAGTTACACCGAGACGCTCGATCCGCCGGACGCCGCGCTGGATCCCGCATCGAACGCAATCGACCGCGGGATGATCCTGGCGAACGTGAACGACGATTTCACCGGCGCGGCGCCGGACCTGGGGGCGCTGGAGTTGGGCTGCCCGGCGCCGATCTACGGGCCGCGGCCGGAAGGGATCGACGAATCCAACCAGCCGCTGGGCTGCGAGCCGCCGGCGGGGGCTCCGGCCACGCCGCCCGCTCCCTGACGGTCGCGGCTCAGTCACGGATGCGCGCGTTTGCAGGCGCTTAGCGAGCGGTCACTCCGGGTGGTACAGGTAGAGCTTGGATTTGCGCTCGCTTTGGCCCATGTAAATCGTGCCGTCCAGGCCGATGGCCAGAGCGTCGATGACGTAGGCCTGCCACGCGTAGTAGGGGCGGCGGCTCACGTCGATCATGCCCAGCATTTCGTAGCTTCCGTCGCCCGGGTTGTAGGAGAACAGGCGAGCCATTTCGTCGTCGTCGCCGCCCACGCCGTAAAGCTTGCCGCCAGGCGCGAAGACCAGCCCGCGAATCCGGTATTGGTTCAGCGGCTTGCCCAGATTCTGAAGCCGCTGCGTCTTAACATCCAGCCGGAACAGGTAGCCGTCGGACGTGCCGCCGTAAAGCGTCCCGAAACTGTCGAGCGCCCATGCGTCCACGCGGTTGTAAGGCTCGCGACCCGGCACGGTGGGCGCGGCCTGCGCCAGTTTTTCCAGCCGCTGCTTTTCGACATCGAAGCGGAAGATGACGCCGTTCTCGCCCGAGGTGAAGGCGTTGCCCGCCGCGTCGAGGGCGATGGCGCGGCCGATGTTCTTCCCGGTCTCGAATTTCTCGCCGGGGATTCTGCGCTCGGCCACTTTCCCCCACACGGTGGTCTTCGCGTCCTTGATGGAATAGCTGAAGAACTGCCCGTTGGGCTGGCTAAGACCGTAAATGACGTCGCGCGCGCGGTCGATGGCGAGTGCGTAGATGCCCTCGTCCGGAACCGGGACGCCGAGATCGGCGACTTCGCAAGCCGCGTCCACGCGAATCGGTTTCGTTTCGTCGCCGGCGGGCGAGTGACGATACAGATGGCCGGGAGCGTCGCCCGCGCCTATGTAAATATCGCCGGATTGCGAGACCACCAGCGCGCGGTCGACGGTCTTGACGCCGTCCAGAAATCCCAGCGGCTGCACGTAGCCGTGCACCGGAAAAAGAACAAACAGGTGGCTGCGCCGCCCGCTGGTGGCGCCATAGAGCGCGCCATTTGGCGCCACGGCGAGCGCGCGGATGGCCGATTCGTCGGAAGGAATGACGTCCACCGGCGGATAGCCCAGATCGCGCAGATCGATGCGAACCTGGCTCACCACCGAGCGGTCGTAGTCCAGGGTCCGCTGCCCCGCGGCGGAAACAACAATCAGCATGAGAACCGAAATCAGTCGCAGCATCGTATTCACCTCGGCCGATAAATCAGCAATGCCAGACGGTACCATGCGCCGCCGATCTTCCCGCCCGCCTCGACAGGTTTGCCGGCTTGCTCGCGCACCTCGACGGCGCCCACCATGTAGATCGCGCCGTCCGGACCCGTGTCGGCGGCATTGGTGCCGAACACGCGGCGGCCGTCGGACAGCACCATGCCGCCGAGGTCCTCGGTCTTGCCGCTGTCGAGGTCGTAGGTGATCAGGTGCGCGGTGGCCAGCCCGGAGCTGCCGCCGTAATCGAATTCGCGCCCGGATGCGCCGTAGTAGAGCTTGCGGTCGCGCCCCAGCGTCAGGGTCAGCGTGGCATAGGGGATGTCCCTGCGATCTTCGAAGCCGGGAATGGCGAGTTGTCCCATCCGGCGCACCTCGCCGGTTCGCGGGCTGTAGGAGAACAGAATGGTGGCGCTCTCGTCCACGCCGTAAAACTGGCGGGTCTTGGCGTCCCACACGACGGTGCGCCAGGCGGTTTCCGACTTGTTATAGTCGCGCCCGAGCGAGATCCCTTTCGGCCGGATGGGGACGCGCGCGGCCAGATCGGCGATGAGGTCGGTGCGCGGGTCGTACTGAAATATCTGGCCCTCGCCGAAGGTCCCGTACACCTTGCCTTCATCGTCGATGCCCAGGGTGCGGCAGATCGACTCCCAGTTGTTGATGCGGCCCTTGTTCACGGCCTTGCGCGTGGCGACATCGTAGTAGACGAAATGTCCCTGCGGGTGAGTCAGGCCGTAGATGCGGTTGAACAGCGGATCGTAAGCGCCGGTGTTGACGCCCTGGTTGGGCACGCCCAGTCCGAAGTCCTCGACGCGACCGGTCTTGGGGTCGAAGGCCATCCAATGCGCGCCGGGGTAACCTTCCTTGGTGGCATAGCGCGCGTAGTCCCACCACCAGCCGGCGTGGGTGCCGAAATAGATGCGGCCGTCGGTGCCCTCGCCGAACTTCGCGTGTATCTTCGATTGCGGGCCGCGTCGAAGCTGCGACTCTCCGGAAAGCTCGGTCAAGTTCCCCACGTCGACGACGCGATCGGTTTTCGAGTCGTAGTAGACCAGGTGGCCATCGCCGCCGTGATAGGCCAGCCCGGAGTACACCTTGCCGTCACTGGCAGCCAGCAGCGCGGCCCAATGCCCGTCCATCTGGTGAAGGCCCGGAAAGACGCGTTCTTCGACGCGGACGCTGCGCTCGGCGCAATACAGCGGCGCGAGGAACAGCAACAGCAAAAGATAGGATCGCTTCATAGGAGAACCTCACCAACTCACCGCGGCGATCGCGTACACCTTAACTTCAGGAACGATGAAGACCGCTTCGCCGCCGCTGTCGGCGGCCTTCAGCGCCACGGGCGGTGCGTCGGAGTCCGGCGAGTAAAGGCGCACATCCTTAATCTTCTCTCCTTTGGGCAGGCGGCAGCGCACTTCCACCGAAGGGATCGAGGGCGTGCGCTTGTGCGCGTAATTCACCAGGTGGACCATGACGCGGCGCTGGTCCGGTTGCGCCACCAGGTTGCTCACCAGGTACGCGGGGCCTGCGACGCGCGCCGGCAATTCATTTTTGGCCAGCCATCCAATAGCGTCCACAACTTCCTGCCAGTTGCGGGGCAGCTTCCAGTAGCGCGACGAAATAGCGAAAAACTTCGCCGGTTCCGGCATGGGACCGTCGAACCGCAACCCCGGAAGGTAGACCACCCGTCCTTGCTTGACATCCTTGCGAACCGGCGCACCCGCGGTCTGGGTCCTTTGAACCGTTTCCTCATACGCTCGCGCGCGGGGCTGATTATCGACCAGCCCCGTCAGGCCGGGCTGCGTCCGCAGCCTTCTCCACTCGTCGTACAGGCCGCTCTGCCCGATGGCGAGCAGGCCGCCGCCCTTCTCGACAAAACCGTGGACGGCGGCCAGTTGCCGGTCGGACAGGCACTCGGAATCCGGAAGAATG
>JAUYBU010000432.1 GCA_030693045.1 Bryobacterales bacterium
GGGCCGCGCGAAGGTAGCCCGGAGTGTCCCCAGGGCCCGGGGGCCGGGTCTCAGGTCGGTTGGGGGACACGCCTTTGGGCTACTCAAGCGATGGGTCGCGCGAAGGTAGCCCGGAGTGTCCCCAGGGCCCCGGGGGCCGGGTCTCAGGTCGGTTGGGGGACACGCCTGTGGGCTACTCAAGCGATGGGTTGCGCGAAGGTAGCCCGGAGTGTCCCCAGGGCACGGGGGCCGGGTCTCAGGTAAGGTACAGTACTCGAAGCCTATTCTCTTCCGCGATTTTCGGGTCTATGGTTGTAACTGGGCCGGTTTGACATTTTCGGCGGGGTAGGAACCATGCGGGTCGGATTGCTGGCTTATCAGATTCTGGCGGTTGCCAGTGCGATGGCCGCCACGGATGTGGCGATCACGGTCGCCGACGAGAGTCCCTACCACACTCACGTTCCGGGGCAGAAGTTTCGGGTCTTAGTCCGTCACGACTACAGCGGAGCAGGCCAGATCCGTGGTCAATGGAGGGATTTTCGCGGCACCCGCCTGGGAGACCCAGTCCGGCTGGCACAGTCGCAGACGACGTCGCTGGAGGCGCCGAGCGGCGATATCGGATATTACGGTCTGTACTTCGACAGCGACGACCCAAGTGTGGTGTTCAACCGGAACACCGGTCTGCGCCGGGAGTTCGGATTCGCCGTGCTGCCTTCCACATGGCTGTTCGAGCGCGGCACGAAGCCTGGCTCAGCCTTCGGACTGGTCCACGCCGACATCAACGATCCGTATCTGCACCCGGGATACATTAAGACCCTCACCCTGCAGCAGTTCAGCGACGATTCCTCCTGGGTCGCCCGGATGCAGGAGCGCCGCGGGCGCGGTCTCATCGAGGTTCCATTGCAGTCATCGCCGGCCTGGCGCGGCGATAGTACCAGGCCGATCTCGGCCTACGATCTCACCGTCCGCGCCGCGGAGATGAAGCGGGCGTTCGCCGCCGACCCCGCGACCCTGTACTGGGAACTGGGGCTGGAAGAGAATCTATGGCCAGGCAGCAACGGGGCTTACTATTGGCAGAACCTGGCCGCCAAATTCGCAGCCGTGAGGAGCGCCGCCGGCCAGGTCAACCCGGACATCCGGCTGGCTTACCAGATCGAAGGTTTCGATTACGATTTCTTCCGCGCGTTCTTCGACGGACCCGCAGCCACCCACGCGGACGTTCTGGCGCTGCATCCTTACCGGTGGCGGGACGATTTCCCGTCCCCTGAAACGTGGCTTGGCGACTATCTGAACAACGTGCGCCGGATGATGCGCAGGCGCGAGGAGGTCAGGCGCATCTGGATCACCGAAGTCGGCGCGCCGGTCCGCGGCAACCCCGATCCGGTTGGTTTCTTCGGCTACCCCCAGTCGGGGGTCGCGGTCAAAGGCCAGACCCGCGATGCCAACGCTGCCTACCTGATCAAGGTGCACGTTCTGGCGCTGAGCCTGGGTGTCGAGAAGCTCTTCTGGTTCAACTACCGGGACCGTGGCGCGGATCCCACTTTCGTCGAAGACCACTTCGGGCTGGTGGACTACTGGGGCTATCCGAAGCCGGCGTATGCCGCCTACGCTCAGTTGATCCAGCGGCTGGATGGCAAGCGGTTCAGCCGCCGGTTCGAGCTTCCCGAGGGTGTCCAGGTGTACGAGTTTACGGGCGAACTGGAAGACTGCTTCGTGATGTGGAGCTTCCCCGAGAGCAGCCAGCGAGTAATGCTGGATTGCCTGGGTCCGGGCATCGGAACGGAGCGGGTGGTCTCGGTGACGAGCGCGGTCGGATCGCCGCTGGCAGTTGCCGGGACGGCGCTGACGGTTACCGGAATGCCGGTCTTTGCGGCGGTTTCCAAATAGGGGTCGGACAAGAGATTCAATCGATGATCGAAACGAAAGTCTGGCGTTCCTTTCGCGATGCGGAGGCGACCGTGCGGCCCTTCCTCGCCGAGCACACGCGCAACCCATTCCTCAGTTTCGACTGGACCGCCGAGTACTCCCGTTGCGTCCGGGAGCCGCAAGGATGGCAGCCACTTCCGGTGGGGTTCTTCCGTACTGGCCGGATGGTCGCCTTCGCGGCCCTGTCGGAGCGGCTGCGAGCGGGCGGAATCCGGATCGTCAGCTTCACGGGGGAAGGTCGCGGCTGCTATCTCGGCTTGGCCGGCGAAGTGAGCCCCGAGATCGTCGCGGCGCTCCGGCGCGAGGCGGCGCGTGAGTCTCCGCATACGGTGCTGCGCCTTTCCGACGTCCCGAAAGACGATCCCCTGCTGAGCGCCCTGGGCCCGCTGGATGGATTCACCGAGGTCCGGCGGACGCCTATCGATGTGTGTCCGTTCCGGGATCTGCGGCCCGGGGCCCCAAGGGATTCGGCCTCGCATCGCAAGACCCAGCAGACCATCCATCGCCATCTGAGGCGGCTGAAGTCGGCCGGAGAGGTCCGGCATGTAGTGCTCGACTTCGACGCCAGGCGCGAGGAGGCTCTGGCCTGGCTGCCGAGGCTGTGGGCGCTGCACGACCTCCGCCACCACGAACGCCGAAACCCATGGACGGCTCCAGCCAATCGCGAGTTCCTGGGCGCTTACTTGAAGCGGGCCGGGCGGAGTGACGCCATTTGTTTCGTTCTGCTGCTGGACGGGGCGCCGGTGAGCTTCGAGCTAGGGCTGCGGATGGGGAACGCCTTGTGCATGTTCCTCACCGCCTGCCATCCAGGGTACCCATCGCTCAGTCTCACCCAGATCAACCGTTCTCTTTCCTTCGACGCCTGCGGCGATCTGGGTGTGGAGATCTACGACCTGGGGCGCGGCGAGGCTCGATCAAAGCGGGTTTGGACTTCGGGCGCGCGGACCAACCTCGAGCTGGTGGCGGCGGCCGGAACATCCTGGCGGGCGCGGCTGGCGGCGGCGGCACTGGCGGCGATGACTCGCGCCAGGATCCGGGCGCGAGACCACGGGGCCAGCCGGTCGAAGCTAAAGATCTTCTGGTCCGCTTGCCTCACCCGTGCCGGCCGGCTCACAGGATGCCGGCCGTACTAGAACTTTCCGGGTCGCGAGTCCCATAACTGATCCCGGGCGCCCTAGTCCTTTATTCCACCCTTCGGTCTATTCAACCAAGCTCTCACCCCAGGCCATAATCAATTTCCACGGCGGAAAACCGCCAGAGGACAAGGCACAACGGCATGGCAAACAGTCGGAGAATTGGCGTGGTTTCTTCGACGGCGAATAACCACCAAATGGCGAGGCGTGACGGCATGGCAAACAGTCGAAGAATTGGCGTGGTTTCTTCGACGGCGAAAGATCACCAAATGGCGAGGCACAACGGCATGGCAAACAGTCGGAGAATTGGCGTGGTTTCCGCGGCATTGATGCTCTGGTGGGCGCCGTTACACTCTCAGAGCGCCGGGCAGTCCCGAGTGTCCTACCTTCTGGGCCCGGACGACCAGATCGCGGTGCAGGCGCTGCATGCGCCAGACATCACGGACAAGCCGCTGCGCGTCGATTCGTCCGGCTACATCACGCTCCCGCTGGCCGGCCGATTGAAAGCCGCGGGGCTCACTGTGGATGAGCTGCAACGAGAAATCGCCTCGCGATTGCGCGTATTTATCCGGGAGCCGGAGGTGACGGTGAGCGTAACGGAATCGCGCAGCCAGCCGGTCTCCGTGGTGGGCGCGGTCAACAATCCGGGCGTATACCAGGTGCAGGGCCGCAAGACCCTGATCGAGCTGCTGTCGCTGGCCGGCGGCACCAAGCCGGACGCCGCCGACACGCTACGCATCACACGCCGCGTGCAGTGCGCTCCGCTGTCGCTGGCCGGCGCCCGCCAGGACCCCGCGGGACAGTTCGTGGTCGGAGAGGTCAGTCTCCGGAGGCTGCTGGAAGCCAGGAATCCCGAGGAGAACCTGGCGATCTGCCCGGAGGATGTCATCACGCTGCCGCGCGCTTCGCTGATCTACGTGATGGGTGAAGTTCGCAAGCCCGGGGGATTTCCGTTGCTGGACCGGGAGCGCTTCTCGGCGCTGGAAGCGATTTCGATGTCCGAGGGCCTTCTGCGCACGGCGGCGCCGGTGCGCGCCAGGATTCTGCGGCCGGCCTCGAATGGTTCCGAGCGGGCGGAGATACCGGTGAATCTGAAGACCATCCTGAGCGGCCAGACTCCGGATGTTCCCATGCAGCCCAACGACATCCTGGTGGTTCCCAACAGCGCCTACAAGAGCGCAATGATGCGGGGCATCGAAGCCGCCGTGCAGATGGGCACCGGCGTTGTGATCTGGCACCGGTAGGAGGACGAGGGTTAATGAGGGCCATTGTTAGATTGTCCGGCAGGGTTCAAGACCTGCCGGGGACGGTCGCCTGGCGGTCCGGCGCGGGCGCGCGAGCTTGCCAGCCGAACCCCGATTTGGAGCCTCTCAGCATGGGGCAACTCTTTGCGCCCATTCGGCGCCGATGGTACACGGTCGCGCTGCTGGCGGGCGTTTGTTTCGCGGCGGCCATCCTGATCGGGTTGCGGCAACCCCCCGGTTACCAGGCCACGGCGCTGCTTGAAGTCCAGGGCCTGAACGACGACTTTCTCAACCTGAAGGGCCTCAATTCCTCCGCCGGCGAACACGCGGCGGAACCATACCTGCAGACACAGGTCAAGATTCTCCAGAGTTCCGACCTGCTGGGACGCATCGCCGACAAACTGGAACTCGAAAAGCGCGACGAATTCAAATTTGCGCAGGACTGGGCGGCGAACCCGTTCCGTTCCCCGGCTCCGGCCGGAAGAGAGCGCCTGCTCAAAGATCTCTCCAAACATCTGACCGTGCGCATATCGGTTGGCACCCGCATCATCGAAGTAACCGGCGAATCCACGGACCCGAAGCTGGCCAGCGAGCTGGCCAACACGGCTGGCAAGGAACTCATCGATCTCACACTCGCGCGCCGGCTCAAGAACAACCAGGACACGACGCGGTGGCTTTCCGAACAGTTGCGGGACCTCAAGGGCAGTCTCGAGTGGTCCGAGCAAGCCCTGCAACGCTACGCCCGCGAGGCGGGGCTGCTGTTTACATCGGAAACCGACAGCGTGGCCGAAGCGAAGCTGCGCCAATTGCAGGAGGCGCTCTCCAAGGCGCAGTCGGACCGGGTGCAGGAGCAGGCCCGCTACGAACGCGCCGTCGCCAGCCCGCCGGATTCCCTTCCCGAAGTGCTGGACGACAGCGCCTTGAAGGACTACCAGGTCAAGCTCACCGATCTGAGGCGCCAGTTCGCCGAACGCAGTTCCACGCTGACTGCGTCGCATTACAGGGTCCGCGAGCTGCGCGCGCAAATCGCGGAGTTGGAGACGGCGTTCGAGCGGGGACGCGCCAACGTGCTTAATTCTACTGTGTCATAAACAACAAAACTGTGCTAAAATGTTTTCGTGGCTGCCAAAACCCCAGCGCCAGCACCACAAGAGAAACGCCTCGCGGCATATTTGGACTGGCTGGCGCAAGCCGCGGGGCATGCT
>JAUYBU010000448.1 GCA_030693045.1 Bryobacterales bacterium
TGTGGTCATGATCGCATCGCGCTCACCGAAGCCGATGAAAATGGGGGACACGCCTATGGGGTGGTTGAAGCGGTGGTTTGCGTAAAGGTAGCCCGGAGTGTCCCCAAGTCTCTGCGATTTTCGAGAGTGTCCCCGAAATAGGGTCTCAAATAGGGTCTCAGGGGGCGTCCGGCGGCGGGACCGGCACTTCCTTGGCCTGGCGCCAAAGCCGCTCCAGATCGTAGAACGCACGCGCCTTTTCCGAGAAGATGTGGACCAGGTAGTCGCCGTAGTCGGCTAGGATCCACTCGGCGTTGCCGTAACCTTCCAGGTTCGACGGCGCTTCGCCCCGCTGTTTCAGTTTCAGCCCCACTTCGTCGCAGATGGCCTGCAGTTGCCGGGCGCTGGCCCCGGTGCAGATGACGAAGTAATCGGCAAATGCGGTCACCTCGCGCAGATCGAGCACCCGGATATCGGTTGCTTTCTTGGCTTCGGCGGCGCGCACGGCTGTGAGCCAGGGCGGGTCGGCGACGGGTTGAACTGGCTGAACTTCGGGCTGGCCGGTCGGAATCTTCTTGCGTCCCACGCGAGCGGAAATCATCACCTGACCAGTATCGTACTACAATTAGGAGAAATGCGTGGACTTGCGGCCTTGTTCTTCTTGTCTCTCGGCGTGGTTGTCGCCGGGCCCGGCCAAACGGCGGCCGTCGAGCGCGCACGGATCGAGGCCGAAAAGGTGCGGGCGCTGGTCGAGGCCGGCGCGCTGCCCCGCGCGCGCCTCGAGCAGGTCGAGCGGGATCTGGCCGACGCGCGCGACGACGACGTGCTCGGCCACGCGCTGTACGGGCTGGCCTCGGTGGATGAGCTGACCGAAGAGCAGATCCGCGACATGGGAGCCGCCGCCGAGCGCCGCGTGGCGCGGCAGCGGGAAAAACTCGAACAGGCCAAGCGGCTGGTGGAGGCCGGAGTCTCGCCGCGAACCTCGCTTTCGCCGCTGCTGGAGGAGTTGGATAGCCGCCGCAAAACCATGGACCTGGCCGCTTCTCGCGCCAACTTCTTTCGCGAGTTGACCGAGATGGTCAAACGCGAGCAGGCGCTCGAGGCCAGCCTGGAAGCCGAGCCGGAGACGGTCCTTCGGACTGCCGAGCGGTTCGAAGGCGCGGGAGTTTTTCGCCTCGCGCAGCTCAGGACCATCACGGCGGCGTTCGAGAAGGAGTTCCGCTCCTCCCTTCCGGTGAGCGCGCGCGGCATGACCCAGTTGCACAAGCGGCTGGGTTTCGATCACCGTGAACGCGCCGACGTGTCGCTGCGGCCGGACCAGCCGGAGGGCGTCTGGCTGCGGCGCTATCTGGAAGCGCTCAAGATTCCCTACATCGCCTTTCGCGGTTTTATTCCGGGCGTATCGACCGCCCCGCACATCCACATCGGGCCGCCCAGCTTGCGGCTCCGCATAGCCGACTAGAATTCAACCATGTCCCAGTCCAACCTGCGTGTGCTGATTCCCGCCGACCGGATCCAGGCGCGGATCAAGGAACTCGGTGCGCAAATCGCCGCCGACTACCCCGAGGGCAACCTCTTCCTGCTTGGCATCCTGAAAGGCGCGTTCGTCTTCCTTTCCGACTTGGCGCGCGCTATCGAGCGGCCGGTGAAGATCGATTTCATCGGCATTTCCAGCTACGGCAAGGGCAAGACCAGCTCCGGCGAAGTGAAGCTCACCCGGGACCTCGACTCCACCATCGAAGGCGCCGACGTGCTGGTGGTCGAGGACATCGTCGACAGCGGCGTCACGCTGACCTACCTGGTGCATGTGCTGGAGCAGCGCCGCCCGCGGTCGATCCGCATTGCCGCGCTGCTCGACAAGCCCGAGCGGCGCAAGGCGACCGTCAAGGTCGACTACGTCGGCTTCCAGATCCCGGACGAATTCGTGATCGGCTACGGGCTCGACTTCGCCGAAGATTATCGCAACCTGCGCGACGTCTGCGTGCTGGAACAGGATTGAGGCGGGTTCATCCGCGTTCATCCGCGGCTTCGAATCTAAGCCTTCGGTTTCGGCGCCGGCAGGTCGAAGGCCTGGCAGCCGCTCTGGAAGCCGCCCGTGCGGTGGCCGCCGTCGCAGAAGGGCTTGTTTTGCGACAGGCTGCAGCGGCACAGCGAGATCGACGCGCGGCCGCCTAAGCCGTACTGCTTGCCTTCCGCGTCCACCAGGGTGAAGTCGCCCTCCACCCGGACGGGGCCGTTGTTGTTGACGGTGATCTTGGTAGCTGCCATGTAGCCGATGGTAGCAGAACGGTCCCGCTATAATAATCGCCATGGCGCCTATTGCGGCCGGCGTGCGAATGATGGTGGCGGCGGCGTGCCTGGCCGGGGCTCAGGTTGCGCCCGAGCACCTGGCGCTGGCGCGCATCAAGCTTCGGATGTCGGAAAACCTGGAGCGGCTGCCTAACTACACCTGCACCGAGACCATCGAGCGCTCGACGCGCCGCGCCGGCTCGCGGCGGTTCCAACTGCTGGATACGATGCGGCTGGAGGTGGCGCTGGTCGAGGGTCTGGAGTTGTTCGCCTGGCCTGGCGCGGGGCGATTCGAGGACCGCGAGATCAAGGACTTCGCGCCTTCGGGCGGCGCCATCGGCAACGGCAATTTCGCGCTGCACGCGCGCGCGGTGTTCCTGGGCCGGGCGCCGGTCTTTCAATTCGCGGGGGAGGAGAACCTGAACGGCCGCGCCATGCTGCGCTACGACTTTAAGGTTGCGCAGGTGCTGAGCGGGTTTGAGGTTCGGGTCGGCGCGACGGCGGCCGTGGTGGGCTATCACGGCTCGTTCTGGGCCGACCCGCGGACCGACGAGGTGGCCCGGCTGGAGCTCCGCGCCAGCGACATCCCGCCGAATCTGGATTTGAAAGAGGTCAGCGACACGATGGATTACTCCCGCCTGCGTATCGGCGAGTCCGATTTTCTCCTGCCCACCGCCAGCGAGATGACCATGATCGACATGCGGGGCAACTTGAACCGCAACCGGATACAATTTTCCGGCTGCCGTCAATACGCCGGCCGGAGCCTGGTCACTTTCGAGGAGCCGCCGCCGGCGCCGGACGCGCCCGAGCCGGCGCCGCGCGCGATCGAGCTGCCCGCCGATCTTCCGCTCACCGTCGAATTGACCGCGACCATCGAATCCGGCCGGTCCGCTATTGGAGACAGGCTGGCCGGCGTGGTTCAGCGGGACGCGCGTTGGAAGGGCCGGCTCGTGGTTCCGAAAGGCGCGCTGCTATCCGGGCGGCTGGCGCATCTTGAACGCCGCACCGTGGCGACCGGCCGCGGCGAGGCGACCTATTTCGTGGTGGGCATCGAATTTGACACACTGGAGTTTGCCTCCGGCCGGGCCGAATTCCTGGGACGTCTGGACGAGATCGGGGCGGTGGCGATGCCGGTTGTGCGGAGCGGGCTGACGCGTCCCGAGCTGGTCGGCCGGGAGTGGAGTTCCCTGGCGCGGCCGGGCGTTGGCTTGTTTGTGGTGAAAGGCGATACGATCAAACTTGGTCCTGGTTTTCGCATGAGTTGGCGGGTGATCGAAAAACCGCGGAGGTGACAAGGTGATTCATTTCGAAATCGAGTCGGATCGGAACGTGTTTGAAGACGCGCTGGCGTTTGCTCACGAGCAGGTGAAGCGGCTGATCGAGCGGCATCCGGATTACTATCCGATCTACACCAAGGATGGCAAATGGAAGCACGAGGGGCCCGCCTGGACCCACTGGTGCGACGGCTTCCTGCCCGGAATGATGTGGCTGTTTCAGCGGCGCGCCGGGCCGGGCGGCGCCGATTCCGATTTCTGGCTCGAACAGGCGATCCGGTACACCAAGCCGCTGGAGGCGCGCAAGCAGGACCGGGATGTCCACGACCTGGGTTTCGTCTTCCTCCCGACCTACTACCGCTGGTACCAGAAGACCAAGGACCCGGCCGCGAACGAGGTCCTGATCGAAGCCGGGCGCACGCTGGCACTGCGTTTCCGCGAGAAGGGGCAGTACCTGCGCTCGTTCGTGGCCGAGAATTCGCTGTTCATCGATATCATGATGAACGTCGGCCTGATCTTCTACGCCGCTCGCGAGACCGGCGACCGCAAGCTGCGCGACATCGCGTTGCGCCATGCGCTCACGACGCGGCGGTTCTTGGTGCGCGGCGATGGATCGACGGCGCACGAGGGCATCTTCGACCTGGAAACGGGCGAGTTTCTGCGCGAGGCCACGCACCAGGGCTGGCGCGCGGATTCCTCCTGGTCGCGCGGCCTGACCTGGGCCATGTACGGCTTCTCGACTTGCTACGAATACAGCCGCGATCCGCGATTCCTGCACACCGCCGAAGCCTGCGCCGACTATTACATCACCCATTCGCCCGACGACGGCGTTCCGCCATGGGATTTTTCCGCGCCGCTGGAAAGCCGGAAGCTCCTGGATACCTCGGCTGGCGCCATCGCCGCCGCCGGGCTGTTGCGCCTGTCGCGGCTTCTGCACGACCCGATCAAGGGCCACTTCTACTGGTGCACGGCGCTGCACATTTTGCGCAACCTGTGCCAGGATTACCTGGCCAAGGACGACAAGAAGTGGGAAGGCGTCCTCAAGGGCGGCGTCTACCACCTCCACAAGAACCTCGGCGTCAACGAGAGCGTGATGTGGGGCGATTACTTCCTGGTCGAAGCGCTCGAACACGCCACCAGGTAGGGACAGAGGCACCCTCAGCACCCGCAAGGAATACCTCGGAGACCGGGACAGGGCTACCACCCGCGCAAAAGAGGGTGCCTGTGTCCCTATCTGCGGAGAAAACTCCGGCAGTCGGAGGGTCTGCCGGAGAGAGATTGGGGCGGAGGGCCCCAGGAGGACTTGCTTATCCAGGTAGTGCGCAACGGCCGGAAAAGCTCTCAGCCAATTCTCGACGCGCCCGCCGCGGGCTTGGATCGGTAGAACTGCGGAGTGATCCCATACCTGTCGCGATAGGCCGCCCCGACGCTAGTCTCAAACCCCGCCAGCGCTTCCTGCTCGACCAGGTTCACCGTGCAGCCGCCAAAGCCGCCGCCGGTCATCCGCGCACCATACACGCCCGGCACGCCGATGGCCGTGTCCACCAGAAAATCCAGCTCCTCGCAGCTCACCTGGTAGTCGTGCTGCAGGCTGCGGTGCGAGGCCACGAACAGCCGCCCCATCTCGGCCCGGTCACCGCGCCGGCTGGCCTCCATGAAGGCTTCCACGCGCTCGTCTTCGCTGGTGACGTGCGCCGCGCGCCGGAAGACCACCGGGTCCATCTCGGAACGCCACACGTCCAGTTCCGCCCGGCCGACATCGCGCAGGCTGGTCACTTCCCGGCGGTGACGCTGCACCACCCCCACCGCCTCGCCGCACTCCCGCACCCGCTCGCGGTAAGCCGACGAGCCCAGCTCATGTTTCACCATCGTGTTGACGGCGACAATCTCGACGCCCTCGGGCAGCACCGCGTATTCGCACTCCAGGCTGCGGCAGTCGATCTTCACCGCCGCTCCCCGGCGGCCGAAGACCGAGATGTACTGGTCCATGATGCCGCAGGGCATGCCGACAAACTCGCGCTCGGCGCGCTGGCACAGCTTCGCCAGTTCGAGCTTGTCGATGGCGCCCCCATCCAGCAGCGCCAGCGCCGTCGAGACCTCCAGCGCCGCCGAGGAACTCAGGCCTCCCCCGGTGGGCACCGTGCTGTGGATCAGCATGTTGCACCCGGCCACCGGATAGCCGGCCCGAACCAGTTGCTGCGCCACGCCAAACACGTAATCGCTCCAGTCCCGGGCCGGCCGGGCCTCGGCCAGATCCGCGACCGCGATCTCGCGCGCCTGGCCCAGATTCACCGAGAACGCGCGAAGCATGCCGCCATCGGCCGGCGCCGCGGCCGTAAAGCAGGCCAACTCCAGCGCGATCGGCAGCACGAAGCCGAAGCTGTAGTCCGTGTGTTCCCCGATCAGGTTGACGCGGCCGGGCGCACGGTACACAGCGGGCGCCGGCGCGCCGGGAAACTGTTTGTAGAACGCAGCTACGAGGCTCGATGCGCTAACCACAACAGGATGCCTCCAAATGCGAGAGTGAACAGACCGGCGTAGAGGTTGATGTTGACTTGAGTCAGCGGCGCGCGGGCCTCGGGCGATACCAATCCCGTAATCACCAGCAACGCTCCCAGCAACGTGAAGAACCACCCGGATGGTTGTCTCAGATCCATATTCTTCGCGCTCCTACCAGAAGATGATGTTCAGCACCAAACATGCCGCCAGCACGATCACGCCCAGCACCCACGGCTTCTCGTGCCACGGCAGATCGCCCGTCTTGGGCATCTCGGTCGCGCCCCAGACCAGGCCGCGAAGCTCCTCGACCGGTTTCGGCCGAGTGACCGCGCTCACCAACAAGGTGACCACGAAGCAGACCGAGAAGGCGAAGATGGCGATCCAGAAATTCTGCGCCATCGACGACGGGAACACCTGGACCGTGGCGATCCACCCGCCCTTGCCTTCGGCCATCGTCAGCCCGTGCGTCAGCGCCGCGGCGGCGGTTCCCGACAGCATCCCGGAGAAGGCGCCGTTGGCCGTGGCACGCTTCCAGAACATGCCCAGCAGGAAGGTGGCGAACAGCGGCGCGTTGACGAAGCCAAAGACCAGTTGCAGCAGGTCCATGATGTTGTTGTAGAGCGTCGCCAGGTAGGCCGCCCCGATGGACAACAGCACGCCCACGACGGTGGTCACGCGCCCCACCCAGAGATAGTGCGCGTCGGGCGCGTTCTTGCGGATGTAGCCCTGATAGATGTCGTAGGTCCACACCGTGTTGAACGCCGTCACGTTGCCCGCCATGCCCGACATGAAGGAAGCCATCAGGCCCGTCAGACCCACGCCCAGCAGCCCCGAGGGATAGAACTGCGCCATCAGCGTCATCAGCACCTGGTCGTAATCGAAGCCGTCGCCCTTGCGCGGCAGGTCGTAGCCGACACCCATTTTCGAGAGCGCCACCGCGGCCACCCCGGGCAGGATGACAACCAGCGGAAGCAGCATTTTCGGGAACGCGCCGATCAGCGGCGTGCGGCGCGCGCCGGACATCGATTCCGCCGCCATGGCGCGCTGCACCACCAGGAAGTTGGTGCACCAATAGCCGAAGGAAAGCACAAAGCCCAGGCCGGCCATCATGCTGAACACGTCCACGCCCATCGGGTTCTCGCTAGCGTGGCCCATGTAACGCCACGAGCTGGTCATCACCGGGTCCAACCGCTGCTTCATTCCGCTCCATCCGCCGGCTTTGGACACCGAGAGAATCGCCAGCGGCGCGAATCCGACGACGATCAGGAAGAACTGAAGAACCTCGTTGTAGATCGCGCTGGTCAGGCCGCCGAGCAAGGTGTACGCCAGGACGATGGCCGCCGACAGCAGCACGCTGGCCGTGAAGCTCCAGCCCAGCACAAGCTGGAACACCAGTCCCAGGGCGTACATCGAGATGCCCGAGGCCAGGATGGTCATGATCGCGAAACTGATCGCGTTCACGCCGCGGGTCTTCTCGTCGAAGCGCAGCTTCAGATACTCGGGCACCGAGCGCGCTCGGCTGCCGTAGTAGAACGGCATCATGAAAACGCCCATGAAGACCATGGCCGGGATGGCGCCCACCCAGTAGAAGTGGGAGGTCATGATGCCGTACTTGGCGCCCGAGGCGCACATGCCGATCAGCTCGAGCGCGCCCAGGTTGGCCGCCACGAAGGCCAGGCTGGTGATCCAGACCGGAACGCTGCGGCCGGAAGTGAGAAAGTCCTCGCTGGTCGAGACTTTTCGCTTGAGCACCCATCCAATGCCCAGCACGAAGACGAAGTAGATGACCAGAATCAGGTAGTCAACGGTTGCCAGTGTCAATCCAGACCTCGTTAGCCGGAGATTGGTTTGAAGGGCTAAGGATATCGCGAAGGGCGGGGGGCGCGCAAATGGCCGGGAAGAGCCGGAACGCGACTCTTTACGCTCATGCGGTGTACAATCGCCATAGCCGAAGCCACCATGACCCTTCAGCGAACGCTCACGCTCTCCGAAGCCGCCGAAGAAATCCGCGGAACCTGCGACCGGCACAGCCGGCCGTTCTTTTTCATGGTCGGCGCCGGCATCTCCTCGCCGCCCGTGCCGCTGGCTTCCGCCATCGTCGAGGATTGCCGGAAGCAGCGCTCCGGGCTTGTGCCCCCCGACCGTCAGTCTCCGATGGCGGCGTACATGTGGTGGTTGGCGAGGGCGTACCCGAGCCCCGCTGACCGACAGCGATACCTTCAAAGTCTGATCGAAGAGAAGCCAATTACGGATGCCAACCTTCGGCTTGCTCACCTGCTCCTCAGCGGGAAGTTCGCGAAACTCGTCGTAACGACGAATTTCGACGATTTCATTTCGAAAGCTCTGACTCTGTTCGGCGAGACGCACATCGTCTGCGATCATCCGCAAACGGTGCTTCGGATCGATCCCGAGCGCGAGGGTTTGCAGATCGTCCACGTCCACGGCAGCTACTGGTTCTACGATTGCTGCAATCTGGCGGGTGAGATCGAAGAGCGAGCCGTCAACTCCAGGGACGAGCCCTCTTCGATGCGCGATTTCCTGGACCGGCTGCTTCTCAGCCGCTCGCCCATAGTTGTCGGTTACAGCGGCTGGGAAGGCGACGTCTTCATGTCGGCCCTGGAACGGCGGCTGAGGCGGGAACTGGAGATCAATCTTTACTGGTTCTGTTACCGGGCGGCGAACATCGACGTCCTTCCCCGCTTTCTCAAGAACCATTCCGATGTCAGATTCGTGATTCCCGACGAATCACCGAAGGCCCTGGAGGTCAGCTCAAGCGGCGGCCGCGAACCGCTGCTTGCGATGCGGATCACGCCCGAGAGTGAGTCACAGCGGGAGCCTGTTCTGCCTGCCGCAAAGGTCTTTGACCAATTGATCCGCCAGTTCACTCTCGAGGCGCCGTTGTTGACACGCGACCCGCTCGGCCATTTGGCTGAGCACTTGCGGCGCTCGCTGCCGCGGGCGGAAGAAGGCACTGCGGGGCAGGATCTGTATCGCATCGGCCAGGTCATCGAGACGGTCGAAGGGGCCAAAGCGGCGCTGAAGCGGGCCGTGCTGGAGCCGCTGCGCGACGCGTTGCGGCGTTCTCAATACGGCGAAGCGGTGCGCGAGGCAGAGAAGATCGGGCTGAGAGATATTGACTCCGATCAAGTTCGTGAGGTGATGATGGCAATGACCGACGCCGCCTGCGGATTGTTCGACAACTCGCCGGAGGAACTCGCCGCCTACGAACTGACGTTGGCGGCGGGGGCCAGGCTGTTGGAGCAAGGAGGCTCTGACGCCAAGTCTCGCGCCAAGCTCGCCTGGGCGCTGTTATGCAAAGGCATTACACTCGGACAGTTGAATCGGAGCGAGGAAGAGATTGCGGTGTACGACGAGGTGGCGCGGCGGTTTGGGGAGGCGACGGAGCCCGCGTTACGCGAGCCGGTGGCGGGGGCGCTGGTCAACAAAGGCGTCAGACTCGGGGAGTTGAACCGGAGCGAGGAAGCGATTGCGGTGTACGACGAGGTGGCGCGGCGGTTTGGGGAGGCGACGGAGCCCGCGTTACGCGAGCCGGTGGCGTGGGCGCTGGTCAACAAAGGAGTCAGACTCGGGCAGTTGAACCGGAGCGAGGAAGAGATTGCGGTGTACGACGAGGTGGCGCGGCGGTTCGGGGAGGCGATGGAACCCGCGCTACGCGAGCAGGTGGCGAGGG
>JAUYBU010000460.1 GCA_030693045.1 Bryobacterales bacterium
CCACCCCCGTCTCCGCCGGCGCCTCAATCCGCTTCCGCCGCAGGTAATACAGCCGGTGCCGCGCCGCGTGCGCGCTGGGAATCACCCCCAGCTCCGGCAGATTCAAGTAGAAGCTCGAATCCCCCGGCTCCTGTATGCTCCGGTCCGCCCGCTCCGTCATCACCACGAAAGCCACGCCCAGAAACATCCCCGCCATCAGCCCCAGCGCCGTATTCATCGGCACATTCGGCTTGTACGGACCCCGCGGCGCCCGCGCCGCGTCCACCACCCGCACGTTCGACGCCCGCATCGCCGCGCCGATCGACGCCTCTTTCAAACGCTGCAACATCGCGTCATAGAGCTGCCGCGTCGAGTCCACTTCGCGCTTCAATATGCCGTATTGGATCGACTTCTCGCCCTGATCCGTCACCAGCCCCGCCTGCGTCGCGTAAACCGCCGCCAGCATCTTCTCGCGCCCCTGCGCTTCCTGAAAATCGTTCCGAATCCGCTACAAAAACGTTCTTTCCTTGCCATCCAATAACTTCGTTCATCTGTGTCCATCCGTGGCCAGGGGGTCCCACCGGAGGTCCGGATCTCGAGCGACGCGCGCGCCCGGTAAACCGGCCTCTGCGGCAGCGCATCCACATTCTTTTCCGTGCCATCCAATACCTTCGTTCATCGCCGTCCATCCCTGTCCATCCGTGGCAGAGGGTCAATCGTCCAGTCACCCGCCGCGCACCCCTCTCCGCCGTCTTTTCCGCCCGTAGCTTCCGATTGTAGTACCACACTACCCATTATACTCTTGCCACTCAAGCACTACTAACTCAAGTCCAGTTGTTTCAACAACATAACCCGTGTGAACGAGAAATGTGGGGACACCTGAGACCTCAGACCTGGGGACACTCCGGGCTAATCTTACGGAAACCATCGCTTAACACGGGACACAGGCGTGTCCCCCCTTTCTTCGAAACGCGAACACACCTCCGGCCCAACCGGTCACAGCAGTTCGGATCACATCAGAATTGGAGGGCGGGCTTCAGCCCGGGGGCGCCTTCTGGGC
Source organism: Bryobacterales bacterium (assembly GCA_030693045.1). Classification (GTDB taxonomy): domain Bacteria; phylum Acidobacteriota; class Terriglobia; order Bryobacterales; family Bryobacteraceae; genus JACQZT01. The sequence goes on from JAUYBU010000460.1 coordinate 1,040, forward strand.
CGGGCTTCAGCCTCGCACCCACTGCCGGCAAGCACTCCTCCGGCCCGGTAGGTCACAACAGGAGTTTCAGATTGTCACTGAGGAAGTGCCGTGCAGGAGGGAATTACGCGCGGCTCAGGGAATCGCGAGGGTATCTTTACAGAGAGTTCTTATTTCGTTTTTTCGGTCGGGGGAAGTGCGCCGATGAGAAACCACGTATAAACACCGATAAACATAACATTCCAAGAGAGTTGTTTCATTCAAAGTTCATCCGTGTCCATCCGTGGCCAGGGGTTGTCGGGACACTCCGGTTCTCTCCCCCAATTCGTCTTACCCTCAGTATGCCTGTCCGCGATTGTCGATACCGTGAATCCGCACCGTGTCAGGCGAGTCCAGATCGAAGAAGAGACGCCATTTCCCCACCCGAAGCCGGTACAGGCCGTCGCGGTCCGTAAGCATCTTCACGTCCCCTTCGCCCGTCTCGCCGTAGCGCGTGAGAGTGAGCAGGATCCGCATTGCCGTTTCTCTGTCCAGCTTGCCCAAGTCGGCGCGTGCCGCCGCTTCCCATAGGAACGACTTCATGCCCCGAATTCCCGGAGAATCTCCGCGTGGGGGATGCCGGCGCCCTGCCGCGCGCGGGCCGCATCGATGCGTTTAAGCATCTCCGGATCGACCGGAGCTTCATCGTGCGCGAGCAGGAATTCCAGGTAACGCGCCGCGGCGCCTGTTTCCGATTCCGGGAGCCGGTCAACCAGTTCGTGTATCTGCTGCTTGGTCTCCATTGCCCCAATTATACCCCGCCCCCTGGCACACACCTCCGGCCCATCAGTCACAATTGGAGGGCGGGGGGTGCCCTCTGGGCCGGGCCGCGCGGGGCTTCAGCCCCGCCACATACTTCATTCGAGAATTCACCCCGCCGCCGCAGCCGCGGCCCGCGGACTCGCCGCAATCACCCGCTTCAACAAATGCCCGCTCGGACTGTAGTCCGGCACTATCTCCTTCAACCCCACCACCAGCCGCCCCGCATCCCGCGCCTCGCAAACCTCCCGCAAGTACCCCAGCCAGCTCAGCATGTCCCCTTCCGGCGCCCCGTTCCCCACGAAAATCCGGATCTTCTCGTGCGCCGTCGGAGCCGTCTCCTCCAGCATCGTCGTCACCTCTTCGTACAGCTTCTCCCCCGGCCGCA
>JAUYBU010000538.1 GCA_030693045.1 Bryobacterales bacterium
GTCTTACGATAGGTGTAAGTAAGGAAGTTCAACAGAAAACACACACAATAGAAGAAGCCAGCCAGGGAGTGACTGCCGAACATCAGGACCGGTTTGCCGAGCCGGAACATGGCCGGCAGAAGTTCGGGATAAAACACCGAGTAGTTGCTGATAAAAAACATCACCACTTGCTCAATGGGCAATATTGACGCAAAAGCCAATACTAGTAAAATAATGCTCGAAACCGTGAACAGCACTTCGAGAAAGCGGTTGAAAGCCAGGCGCCTCAGATCCAGCAGATAAAGACAGGAAAGCAAAAAGTAAAACGCATACGCCCCCGGTGCCAGACTCGAAAGCGGCGATAGCAGCGTGGCCAACAACAGCGTGCCGTTGATTGTCAGGAAGCAGACGATAAGCGGCGGTCCGGCCAGGCAATTGGCGCCCATTGCCAAGCCGACGTAAATGCCGAAGAGGGCGAGCGAACACACGTATCCTAGGCCCTTCGATATCTCCGCATGAATCGACGTTGGAAAGAATAGACCCAGTAGCAATGCCAGGGAAAGACACAGGGTCGTCAGACCGTGTCGCTCCTCCCCAGATCGGGTGGATAAGCCAGTCAAACTCTTGTCCGTTCCTTTCATTCCTTCTCGATGGACTCAAACCGTCCAGGCTGGACCCGGCGCTTTCGCCTTGGGGCACGGAAAGGCAGGCAGGTGACTGATGCTTCTCAAGCTTCCAGCAGCCCATGCAGCAGAGACGAGCCAAGTAACGAGATTCCGCTCGTCATTCTTGAACTCCGCTGGGTACCAGATGTCGTCGCAGACTCATATGTCTGGCATTCGCGTTAGGTCCTGGCCCGTTATAAGCGTCGCTCTTCTCCAAGAACACCGTGACCGAGGACAGGTATCGCAGAAACCAGCACGCCAACCAATCACATAGGCCGCCAGCACTCCGCCGATATGCTCGTGGCTGGGTAAACCCCAGCAATGAAAGCGCCTTGCTCAGATACAAATCAATGGTGTATCGAAAACTTAATCGCATCGAGCAAGCCTTCACGACACTTGCAAGTTGGCGCGCCGACAGGTAATTCGTGTACAACATGATGTAGTCAGCATGCCGAGCCGCAAAGGTCGCGACATCGTGCCCATAGAGACGGCGGTGCTGGCGATACTTCCCAATCCCCAACAGGCTCGCGGCCCTAATCCAGTGGCGCAACAAATCGTGATTGTTGATCCGGTGCACAAGCGGAATTAGCAGATGCTCCTCCAATAGATAGTGCTTCAAGGGAAACACATGTACGGAGATCCCGCCATCCACCAGCGATCGAAAGGTCTCACCGAAGAAGGCTCGATGGTCTCTGACGTGTTCGCAGACTTGGTTTGATACCGCGATGTGAATGCAGCCGGGCGGGAAGGGCCACGGATCTGAGACCGCCACCATCTTGAGCCGGGCCCCCCAATCGACCTCGGGAGCAGCGCGCTGTAGATTGGTTCGCGTATTTCGTATAAATCCGACGTTCTGTACACCTGGATCGGTTATATCGAGCCCATAGAGCTCAACTCTTAGGTCGGGATGGGTCTGTTTTAGTAAGTTGTACAGGTGCAGCAGCAGCCGTCCGTCGCCGCACCCGATATCCAAAATACGAACCGGGTCTTCGTCGGCGAATCGGTTGATCTCGGCGGCAACGACCGCGCCAACGTGCCTGTGCATGAAACTAGGCGCTAATAGGGATAGCTCACGTGACGGGGCAGCGTCATGGGTGTCAGTAAGGGGCTGAGGAAGGCTGTCAGGCTCAATTTGCCGTGTCGAATTCCGTGTCGTCGCTCTCAAAGTATTGTCGCCTCTATTGCACCAACTTGCCCAATCGACTTTCCGAAGAACTCAAGAGGGGAATGTGGGTCAGGTTGAGACTCCGTCGCGCCATCGAGCCAAGGCAGGAACGGAGGGGGCCGCATCAGCATGCTCGCGCGTGGCCCATATCCGCGCGATTAGGAGCAGCGCAATCGCATCGACCAGCACGCGGCCGGTCCAGGCGAGGGCGGCGCCGTCGATGCCGTAGTGTTTTGTCAGCAGCCAGCAGGCGGCGAAATAGAGCGGGGCCTCGGCGACGTGGAGTCGGGCGGTGAGGTCCGGGCGGCCGGCGGCTTGAATCAGAGAAAAGGGCACACCGGCCACCCCGTTGGCGAAGATCCCCAGGGCGAGGATCGGAAGAACGTGGCGAGTGTTGGCGGCGAAATCGGGTCCGAGCCACAGGGCCAGAGCGGGTCTGGCAAAGGCGGCCAGGGCCAGGGAAAGGGGCAGGAAGACAGACGCCAGCACGAGCAGGGAGCGCCGGTAGAGTCTGGTTGCGGATTGCCGGTCGGAAACCAGCGCGCCGCTGAAGGCCGGGAATAACACGCCCGTAAGAGCGCCCGGTATTATGAGAAGCTTGGTGGCTGCTTCAAAAGGTGTCGCGTAGAATGCTACCGCGCTGACGGACAGGATGGCTGCAATCAGGAACCGGTCGAGATACGTCATGAGCGGGCTGATGACGTTGCTGACCGTCATCCAGGTGCCCAGGCGAAGCAGCGCCCGCGCGGCTGTCCAATCGACCGTTCGGGCGCCCCAGAGCGAAGGCATAAGCGAAAAACAGAGCCAGCCGTAAACCGCCAGCGCCAGCACGCGCGCCAGCACCAGGCTGGCCACCATCGCGGCGACGCGGTGAGAATAGGGAAGCAGCAGAACCGGGACGACAAACGTCAGCGCGCCCAATCCGATCCGCACCGCGCTCAGCGGGGCGAATCGCTGATGTGCTTCGAGGAAGCCCCGCAAAGCCGCGCTCACGGTGAGAACCGGCGCCGACAGGGCGACAAGATACAGGCACGCACGCGCATCCGCCTGGAGCGACGGCTGGCCGTTCACGATGAGAGCCGAGAACCAGCCGGCGAAGGGCAGGGAAACGGCGGCGCCCAGGAGGCCGAGGAGCGTCATCAGCAACAGGGAAGTCCAGAAGGCCGGCGGGATGGCTTGTTCCCGGCCGCTGGCGCGATTGGCGGCAGTGACCTGAGCCAGCGCCCGCCCCAGCCCAAGATCCAGAAGGCTGAAGTAGCCGATGAGGCTCCAGAACAAAGTGAGCAGGCCGAACGCGCCCGCACCCAGGGCGGCGATCAGCTTGGGTACGGCAAACAGCGCGAGAAGAAGCGGCGCGGCGAGGCCGAGAAGATTCCAGGCGGCGTTTGTGTGGATGCGGCCTTCGGCCATGCACACGGAGTCCGGCGCAGCGGAGGAAGCCGCGCGGACCATGCTAGGGCTGTCTGGCAGGGGAACCGCGGTTACCATGGGTTCAGTTCCGGCCGTCGGTTTTCGACTCCCGATAGTACTTACCGTAGTAACCGTAGTAGTAATAGCTGTGGCTCATGTCTTTGTGCACTTCGTTCAGCACCAGGCCGACGACAGTCGCGCGCAGGCGAGACAGGGTGTGGAGCAGCGTGGCCACCGCGGTGCGGTTGGTCTGGCCGGCCCTGGTGACGACGATGACGCCGTCGACGGCGGCCGCCATCTGGAGAGGTTCCGGGAAGCCGAGCAGCGGTGGAGCGTCCAGGATGATGAGGTCGAATTCCTCGGCCGCCTCCTCGAGCAACTGCGGGAGGATCTTGCCGATCAGATCCGCCGAACGCCGCGTGACCGGGCCGGCGGGCAGGACATACAGATCGGCCTCGGGCCGGGGCTTGACGAGGGCCTCCCTCCAAGGGAAGCCGTGCAGGAGCACCTTCGACAGCCCGATGTTGTTGGGAATCTCGAAGAACTTATGCACGCTTGGACGCCGGAGGTCGCCGTCGATCAGCAGTGTCCGGTGATGCTGCTCGGCGTGTACCGCGGCCAGGTGGACGGCCACCGTGGTCTTACCCTCGGAGGGCGAGGCGCTGGTCATCAGCACGGATCGCAGGCTGCGGTCGAAGTCGGTCAACAGGATCGAGTTGCGAAGACTGCGGACGGCCTCGTCGAAGCCCGTGAGGCTCCTGTCGCCGCGGGTGGTGGCGAGCGTCCCATCGCTCCCGTTGTCATGTGCCGGAAGCGGCATGAGCCGGCCGCGCAAGTTCTTGATCATCGGGAGGCTGCCGACAACCACGGTCTTCAGCGTGCGGCTGACTTGCTCCGGATCGCGGATGGTGTTGTCCAAGACGTCGCTTAGCACCGCGGCGCCCACGGCCAGCAAGCTCGAAAACAGAAACGCCAGCCCCACGTTCAGCGGCATGTCGGGGAACACGGGCTTGAGTCCCGGGCGCGCCGGGTCGGCGATGCGGATGGAGCTGTTCTGGAAGCTGGCGTTGATGCCGGCTTCCCGGATCTTGCGCACCAATTCTTCGTAGAGTTTCCGGTCGGTTTCGGCTTCGCGCTTCAAGGTCTGGTATTCGAAGTAGCGTGCGTTGAGGCGGTCGAATTCCGTCTTGGTCCCGGCCACGGCCTTCTGCAGCATGGATTCGCGGTCGAGGGTCTCGCGAAATTCGATCTCGACGCGCCGCACGATGCTGTCCTGGGTACTTTTCAGCAGCCGTTCGGCCTCGCCGACCTGCGCCTGCGCCTTGCGGTACTCGGGATGGTTGTCGCCGTAGTGGGTCCTGACGTCGGCGAACCTGCGCTGGGCATCGTTGAGACCCTCGGTGAGCTTCTTCAGAGCCTCTCCCTGGCTGGATACCTGCGCCGCCTCCAGCGAGCCGGACTTCACCGAGTTGAAGGCGGCCTCCTTATTGACGCGGTCGGTCTGGGCCTTGGTGTAGTCGGTGTTGAGTTGCAGCAGGCGGGCCGAGACGATGTTGGTCTTCTCCTCGGGGTTGATGACGCCCAACTCGCGCTCGAACTGGGCCAGGGCGGCGCTGGAGCGCTCCATCTTGGCTCTCAGTTCCTCCAGTTGCAGCTCCATGAACTGGGACAGCCCGGCGGCGGCCTTGTAGCGGATGCTGTAAGTGTGCGCCAGGTAGGACTGCACGATGGCGTTGGAGACGTCGGAAGCCAGTTGGCGATCCGGCGAGCGGTAGCTGACCAGCACCAGGTAGGTGTTGGGCGGGCGGGTTACCTTGAGCTTCTTCAAGATCACCGGCGTCTCTTCGGCGATGCCTTTGACGGGACCCGAGTCCGGGATACCTTTCTCGTGCTCGCGCAGGTTGTACTTGCGGGCCACCGGCCGGAGCACCGAGTCGGACTGAATCAGCTTCACCTGAGTGGCCATGAACTGGTCGGCGTCGTTGGTCACCGACTGCATGGCCTCCTGACCCACAATGCCGCTGGGGATGCGCCGGTCGATGTCGACGGTGGCGGTGGATTCGTAGATCGGGGTGAGCCGCGCGGAGAGGATCACGGCGGCGATGACGCATGCCGCGATGGCGCTCAGGATCTTCCAGCGATGCCGCTTGACGATCCACAGGTAGTGCGAGAGCGGCACCACGGGTTCTTCCGGTTCCCAGCGGGGAACCGTCAGGGGGACGGCCACGCGGTGCGGTTCGGGAACCGCGACCAGTTGATTTCCGTTGGTGTTGTTGTCGAGCATGCTAGCCAGAAGTCAGAAGTCAGAATTCAGAAGACAGAAGGCAGAAGACAGAAGGCAGAATGATGCTGTTAGCGGCGCCAGATGAGGACGCCGGAGGCGGTGGCGGCGCCGAAGCCGGCCAGTTTTTCCAGCGCTCCGAAGGTCATTCTGCGGCCCTTGTTGTCGGGGATGTAGAGCATGTCGTCGGTCTGGAGCGCCACGTCGGGCGACTTGCGCCGCAGGATCAGATCGAGTTCGACGGGGATCTCCTGGCGAAGCTCGGAATCCGGCCCGGCGCGGTAGATGTAGGCGCGTTTGGCGGCGTAGGGGGCCAGACCTTCGGCCAGGGAGAGCATGCGAAGAATGCTGGTTTCCGAGCCGTCGCGGACGGGGAAGGCGCCGGGTTTGCGCACGTTGCCGAACACATAGATGCGGCGCGCCTCGGGGACGCGGATCTCCTCGCCGCCCAGCAGGGTGACGTTCAGGGCGGGGTCGGCGGAGTCGATCAGAGCTTTCAGCCGGATGCGCTGCACCGGGGAAACCGGCGCGTTGGGCGCATCCGCCGGCGGACGCGTGAGGAGCAGTTCGGGTCCGGCCTCGGCGGTGAGCCCTTCGGCCCGGGCCAGCGCATCCAGCAGAGTTACCTTTCCGACGGCCTGGAAGGTCAGCGGCTTTTTCACCGCGCCCATGACGCTGACCGGCCGGCTGGCGTACTCCAGGATGGTGACGCTGACCACCGGCGCGACCAGGACGCGCTCCCGTTTCAAGGCGTCGGCGATGGCCCGCTCGAGTTGGGCCGGCAGCATGCCGGTCACCGCCAGGGGGTCGGTCAGCATGGGGAAGCGGATGGTGCCGTCGGCCGCCACGCGGACGGTGCGGGTGAGTTCGGGCGAATCGTAAACCGAGACCGCGACCAGGTCGTTGGCGGCGATCTTCTGCGCCGGCAGGTTGGCGACGCTGGCCATGTTGGCATCCACGACGTCGGCGGGCCGGTTCTGGGCCAGAACGCAAGCCCAGCCGAGCAGGAACAAAACCATTCTCATTTCCAACCTCGACTTCACTTCTTGCCGCCGCGCTTCAAACTGACGTCCAGCGACTGCTCCAGGCGGTGCATGCCGGACTGGATCTCGGAGAGCCGTTCCAGCACCTCCGACCGCTCCCGATCCATGGCCAGCAGCAGTTGGGACCGGGCGAAGTCTGACACGTTGCGGGCTCCGCGCACGACGCAGGCGGCCTTCAAATTCTCGTACTCTTCCTGCGTCAGGCGAAAGATAACCATGCGGTCTCGATGTTTCAGGACAGGCATAGGAAAGATGGGGGGCTCAGGCGGCTTCTCGCACGGGACACAGAATGCCGCGATCTATTTCGACGGCCACGGCCCGCTGAAGAATCTCCACATTCACCAGGACGCGGCACAAGCCTTTTTCCCGCAACAGGATGCCGACCACGCCCTCGAGGCACCCCTGTTCGATACGGACCTTCTGTCCGACGCGAAGGTAGGGCCACGGGCTGGCGGCAAAGCCGGAGGCGACAATGGCCTGGACGGCGGCAATCTCTTCTTCGGCCAGCGGCGCGGGGGCCTTTCCAAATCCGACGATGGATGCGACGCCGGGAGTGTTCAGGACCTGCATCCGTTGCTCGAAGGAAAAGCGGCAGAACACGTAGCCGGGGAACAGCGGCGTTTCGAGTTCCTTGATGCGGTCGCACCAGCGCCGCCGGGCGCGATAGACCGGCGAGAATTCCTCGAGCCCCTTGCAGTGCAGGTTCCGGGCCGCGGTTCTCTCGTGACGGGGTTTGACAGCCAGCGCGTACCACTCGGCGCGCGAGGGCGTTTGGATCATGGCGACTCTATTCTCGGGGGAGGAACTGCGAATTTGGTGCAAAGCTATCGCTACGTCGGACCCAGCCGGGCTCTCACCCTGGCGGCAGGTGCCGATAGGTTCCAATGTTATACGTTTCACATACAAAGTCAAGCCCTTTTTGTAAAACTTTTGTATTCGCTCGGAAGGTGGGGAAGAATCCTGGGGACGAACTCGAGAATCGCACCGCACCGCCGGTGAGCGCGGCGCGTATGCAGTCCCGGGATTCTGATAAACTGCGATTGGAGTGTTCACTCAGTCCGGGTCCAAGCGAAATGCCCTTGGTTGATTTGAGGCGGATGGGGGCGGCGTCCAGTGACGTGGCTCGCGATATCAATCGGCGAATCGTTCTGAACCTGATCCGCACGCGCCAGCCCATCTCCCGCGCCGATCTGGCTCGGGCCTCGGGCCTGCAACGTAGCACGATCTCGCTGATCGTCGAGGAACTGGCCCAAGAGCACTGGGTGCTGGCAGGCCCCACCGGCCGGCTGCCGCGAGGCCGGCGTCCCACTTTTCTGCGGCTGAACGACGACCGCGTGATCATCGGGATCGATATCCGGCCGACCCAGATCACCGTGGCCCTGGCCGACGTAAACGGCCGGTTCACTTCACAAGAGGTGATCGCCACGCCCGCGGACCCCGCGACCGCCGTGAAGGCATTGATCCAGCGCATTCAGGCCATTGTCGGTTCCTGCCGGGAGAAGAAGATAGAGGGCATTGGAATCAGCCTGCCCGGCCGTTCCAATGCGGGCCACCTGGTTTTTGCGCCCAACCTCAAGTGGGGAGACTTCGACATCCGGAGCCCCATTGTGAAGGCGACCGGCCTGGAAGTGGAGATGGAGAACGCCGCCAATGCGTGCGTACTGGCGGCGGTGTGGTTCGATCGCATGGAATCCTGCCGCGACCTGGTTGTGGTCACGGTTTCGGAAGGCATCGGCACCGGAATCCTGACCAACGGTCAGCTCGCACGCGGCTTCAACAACATGGCCGGGGAATTCGGGCACGTGCCGCTGGATCCGCACGGGCCTCCCTGCGGGTGCGGCAGTCGCGGCTGCTGGGAGGTATTCGGCTCCAACCGGGCCGCGCTGCGCTACTACCACGAATCCAGTTCGCATTCCGGGGGGTTGAGCTTTCAGGACCTGTTGAGCCTGGCCGATCAAGGCGACGTTCGCGCCGTCAGGGCGCTGGAGACCATGGCGCACTACCTGGGCCGCGGGATGCGGATGATCGTCGCCGGCCTGGCTCCCGAGCGGATCATCGTGGTCGGCGACCTGACCCGTTCCTGGAATCGTTTCGGCCCGGTGATCGAATCCGAAGTGCGGGCCCAGGTATTGCCCGGAGGTTGTGTGCCGCTGCTGATACCGGCTCACGAAGACGGCATGGCGCGCCTGCGCGGCACGGTCGCCCTGGTCCTGCAAAAGCATTTCGGCGCGGTGCGGGAAGTGCCGGTGTGAGGGGTGGCGGGTCCGACGCCGTGAATTTCGCGCGCCCACCGAAGGGGATGAAAATGGGGGACACGCCTGTGTCCCGGGTCAGGCGATGGGTTGCGTAAGATTAGCCCGGAGTGTCCCCGGGTCTCGACGCCGTGAATTTCGGGATTTCGTAGCCTGTCCCCGAAATAGGTGTATTGTTGTAAGCTTGAACTAATCCGCCAATGCGTCCTGAACAGTGGGAATCATTCAAGAAGGCGGCCAAGCGCGCCCCCGGCGCGACGACGCCGGTGGCGCTGCTGGTGGACAGTCCCTGGATTCCGGGTTACATCGGAGTCAGCCATTTGGATTACTACCTGGACCCCGAAATCTGGTTCCAGGCGAATTTGAGGATTCTGCGGGAATTCTCCGAGGTGATCCTATTTCCGTCCTGGTGGGTAGAGTACGGGATGGCGACCGAGCCTTCGGCCTACGGGAACCGGATTCACTTTTGGCCGGATCAGCCGCCCGCACAGTCGCCGGTTCTGGCGCGCATCGAGGACGCCGGCACGCTGCCCGCGATCAATCCCCACACCGACGGCCTGATGGCGCTGGTGTTGCATCGATACCGCATGCAGAGGACCCGGATTCTGGATGCCGGCTATACCATGCCGGTGGTGGCGGCTCGTGGTCCGCTGTGCATTGCCGCGTTTCTGAGAGGCGTTTCCGAATTCATGCTGGACCTGGCCGACAACCCGGGCGCGGTTCACACCCTGCTCGACCACACCACCCAGACCGTGATCGCCTGGCTGAAAGCGCAGGCCGAGGCGATCGGCGACACCGTGGAAGGCCTTCTGGTCCTGGACGACATCGTGGGTTTCTTGCCGGCGCGGGCTTACCGGGAATTCGCACATCCTTATTTGAAGCGCATTTGCGACGCCTTCCCCCGCGGCTGGGTCAAGGTCTACCACAACGACGCCAACGTCCGGCCGTTTCTCGGCGAGCTTTCCGAGACCGGATTCGACGTGCTCAATTGGAGCCACAAGCTGGACGTGCTGGAGGCAATGGCGAAGACCGGCGGCCGGCTGTGCCTGATGGGGAACGTTCCGCCGCTGGAGGTGGGAGTCAGAGGCACTCCGGAAATGGTCCGGGAACACGCACGGGACGTTCTGACAAAGGCCCAGGGCAAGGGCATCATTCTATCGGTGGGGGGCGGAGTGAGCCCCGGGATGCCCAAGGAGAACATCCTTGCGCTGTGTTCGGCCGGCGAAGCGAGCGGAAATGGGGCTTGACTTGGCCGGGGGCCGCGTTATATTTTAGTTTGCGGATACAACAAATGCCCTTTAGGGCAGTTTGGGAGGGTTTATGACCAAGCGAACGGGACTCATCCTTTGTTGTGGAGCGGTGCTTGCGATGCTGTGCGCTTCGGGCACAGTCACCGCGCAGGTGCTCTATGGGACGCTCACCGGGAACGTGACCGATCCCAGCGGGGCGCTGATCCCCCGGAACCGGAGGCGAACGGCAGGTCTGGTTCGCGGGTAGGGTGACATTCTAATTACCTGCCGCCGGCGCTAACA
>JAUYBU010000562.1 GCA_030693045.1 Bryobacterales bacterium
AGCGGCCGCACGCCGGCCTGCGGCGACAGGGCCGCCAGTGCGAGAAGAGTCGCCGCGCGCATACGCCAGTCCATCTTAGCAACCCGCCCCCTGAGAGGGGTCGGCCTGGTCCATGGCACTGTGTCACACCAGGTGTCACACCAGGTTGACAGCGTACGCGCAAGTTCGCTAATCTGTGGCATCCGCGCGCAACGCCTCTGCACAGGAGAAACGCCATGATCATGGTCAGCGTGATGTATCCCAACCAGGAAGGCGTCGCCTTCGACTTCGTCTATTGGACCGCCACCCATCTCTCGTTGGTCGCCGAACTCGTCGGCCCCGCCCTCAAGGGCGTCGAAGCCGAACGCGGTCTCAGCGGACCCCTCGCCGGCTCTCCCGCCCCCTACGTCGCCGTTGCCCATCTTCTGTTCGACTCCGTCGCTGAGTTCCAGTCCGCCTTCGGGCCGCACGCCGCCGCACTCATGGCCGACATTCCCAAGTTCACCAACGTCAGCCCCACCATCCAGATCGGCGAAGTGCTCGACTGAGCGCCGCTGGGACTCAAGTCACGGTACTCTCGAGGAATGCAGACCAGCCGCGAAACCAATCTCGACCTGCCGAAAGAGTGCGACTACATCGCCGCTAAAGCCCTGGCAGGTGAGAACGCGATCATCATTTTCGGTTGCCTGATCTTTCTCGCCTATGCGAGCCGTGACGCGTTCGCCCTGGATATCGACGACAAGTACGCCTGCCCGCTGTGTGTCGACGGGGAGAAGCAGCGGTATCCTCTGTTCGACAGCGGAACCAAATGGACTTTCAAGTGGCCGTGGAGGTATTCAGTGGCAAGGGGACATATCTACTTCGAGAGCATCGGCGGCGAGGACTCGAGCGGGTTGCCTCGGATCAAAGCCGGCTCGATCGAGCGGGAAGTGACCCGGTATAACCGCAAGGCCGGGACGAATTACCATCTCTGACGCCGTCAGGCGTCGCTCACAACCACAGAGGTTGCCGGAACGAGCCCTTCCCCCAAGGAGCCAATAACAACCCATTTTGCGGATTCCCGCGTAGCGCCGGGAATCTTGACACGACAGTGAATGAGGCTCATAATCGCCCCATGGGATGGCTTGAGGATATGACTCCTGGGACGACTCTGACGGCGGAGATCAGGGATACCATTGTGACCGCGATGCTCGCCTTCTCCGATCATCAACGCAGTGTGATGATCCGGGCGGGCGTGCGATTCTGGACCGAGCAAGCCTTGCCTCCCGAATCTGACGCCCTGGTGCGGGGCGGCCGGCTTACTTACACGACACCCGGCGCGGCACGCTATTTCCGGCCACTGCGGCTGGTGCACTTGTTCAGCGCCGGCCCGATCAGTGTCCCACAAGTTCGGCACGAACTGGCGCACTGCTGGGACCATGTGCGCCGGGGCAACGTCCACAGCTTGCGTGGCCTGTCGGGAGAGCGACTTTTTGCCGCCATTAGCGGATCCGCGCCCATGACGCTATCCAGCACCGACCGCGTGGAGAGGTGCCTGGATTTGTACCGGCGGCGCTTAACCGAACTCGTTCAGAGCCGTCGCTTGAGGCCCGGTTGCCGTCCGCAAATACAATCGACACCGAGCGCCGAGTTTTACCAACTGGGCCACTGGGGTTACCCGTCGCGCGATGCCCTCGAGTTCTACGCGGAGTGCTATCGGATGTTTCACGCTCCCAGTAGCGAGGCTGGCGCCGCGGGGAATCAGGCGCGGCTCTGGCTGTATGCGCGAGAGATGTACGACCTTTTGCAGCGCGAATCGAGGAGCGAGAGGTCTCCGTTGCCCGATCCCGCGGCGATTCAGGCGGCGATCCGGCTGGAATGCCTGCCGGATCCCGCTCCCATCTCCGATCGTCACCCTGCCCGATAGCGAGACCCTGGACCGCAATTCCCGCGCGGCGAAGTCTTGGGGTCCGCTACTGCACCGTCCAACTCCCCATTGCCTGCCAGCCCGTGTTGTTCAGCTCGTTCACATCCCGCGCCGCCAGGTAGAACACCCGGTTGCCGGCGAAACCCGCGCCGAACGTAATGTTCAGAGTGAGTGTCAGCGTGTTGCCGCTCGGCGTGGCCGACGATCCCACCGCGTTCACCGTGCATTGGCTGTTGCCCAAACTGCCCGACCCGTTCAGTACCTTCCCCGGCAGCAAGGCATCGCCATTGTCATTCATAAGGTACAGCGTGTTGTTGCCCCGCGCGTAAGCCAGGTAGCAGGCGTGCCGGCCGTCCAGCCAGTCGTTCACCAGAATGTTCATCACTCCCAGGTCACTCGCTCCTCTCGTGTCCGTGAAGGTGAACGCGAACGTTCCCCCGGCGCCGGTTCCCCGCGCCGGATTCATCCCCGCTACCGCCGTGGTCGTGGTCTGGCTTCCTCCCGGCACTTTCCAGACGCCCATCCGCTGCCAGCCCGAGTTGTTCTCAATGCTGTCCCGCGCCGCGGTGTAGATGATCCTGGTGCCGGCGAACGACGCCGGGAATGTCATGTTGAGCGTCAACGTCATCGTGTTCCCGCTGCCGGTCGCCTCCGATCCCGTTCCGCTGATAATGCATTGGCTGTTACCCAGCGTCCCCGACCCGTTCAGAAGCATCGACCCCGCATAGCCGTCGCCGGCGTTGTTGAGCAGATACAACGTGTTGCCGGGCCGGCTGTAAGCCAGGTAACACGAGTTACTTCCATCCAGCCAGAAGTTGATCAGCACGTTCACCACGCCCACGTCCTGCCAACCGTTCGGATCGCTGAAGTTGAAAGTGAACGTCTGCGTCGCGCTGACGCCCGCCCCCGGGATCACGCTGGTCACAATGGGCGGCCCGTTCACAAGCTGAGCTATGAAGTTGCCCGTCTGGTTCACCTGGATGTTGTTGAACACCGCGCTGGGCGGCGTGAACGAGTGATTGGCCAGCGACGGCGTGACCGTGTAGTTCACACCCGCCACCACACCCGTGAACGAGTAGTTGCCCGAAGCGTCGGTGGTCCGCGTACCGCCCGCCCCGCCTGTCAGCGTCACCGTCACGCCCGCCAGCGCGACGCCGCCCCTGGTGACCTGGCCGGAAATCGTCACGCTCAACCCATTGATCTGGGCCGGCGTCCAGCGATCCGTCGTGCTCCCGTCGCCAAGTTGGCCGAAAGAGTTGGTGCCCCACGCCCACACCGTCCCGTCGCTCTTCAGGGCCAGGCTGTGGCCACCGCCGCCGGCAATCGCCACCACCCCCGTGAGCCCGCCCACCTGAACCGGCGTCAAAAGTTGGCCGCCGCCGCTGGAACCCCACGCCCAAACCGTCCCGCCGCTCTTCACCGCCAGGCTGTGGTTGTAGCCGCCGGCAATCGCCAGCACTCCCGAGAGGCCGCTGACCGGGACCGGTGTCAGGCGAGTCGTCGTAGTCCCGTCGCCGAGTTGACCGTAGTAGTTGTTACCCCACGCCCGGACCGCCCCGCCGTTCTTCACGGCCAGGCTACAGTAATCACCAGCAGCAATCGCCACCACCCCCGTGAGCCCGCTGACCGGAACCGGCGTCGCTTGATTCGTCGTGCTCCCGTCGCCGAGTTGGCCGTTATTGTTGTAACCCCACGCCCACACCGTCCCGTCGCTCTTCAGGGCGACGCCGTGGGAAAAACCGGCAGCGATTGCCACCACCCCCGTGAGTCCGCTGACCTGAACCGGCGTCAGGCGATTCGTCGTGTTTCCATCAACGAGCCAGCCGATTCCCCACACCCAGACCGTCCCGTCGGCCCTCAGGGCCAGGCTGTGGTAGGTGCCGCCGGCAATTGCCACCACCCCCGTGAGTCCGCTTACCAGGACCGGCGTCAGGCGATTCGTCGAGCCACCGTCGCCGAGTTGGCCGTAGGCGTTGTTACCCCACGCCCATACCGTTCCATCGCTCTTTAGGGCCAGGCTGTGATTGGCGCCGCCGGCCACTGCCAGCACTCCCGTGAGCCCGCTCACCGGGACCTGCGTCAACCGATTGGCCGTGCTCCCGTCGCCCAGTTGCCCGCTGTCGTTCAATCCCCACGCCCGAACGGTCCCGTCGCTCCACACAGCGAGGCTGTGCGCACCGCCGGCGGCGATTGCAGCGAATCCGCCCGCGGCGACCCCGCTGACCACCACCGTCAGCCCGCCCGACCACACCGACTGCACCGAGGTATCCGTGACGCAGCGCGCCATGGCCTTCACCGTGTAACTACTCGCCGAAGCCCAACTGTGCGACGCGCTGGTCACACCCGCCCCCAGCCAGCCTGAGTTCGTCCCATCCCCCCAGTCGAGGTAGTACTGCACCGAATGCCCCAGGCTGGAACTCGCCGCCCCGGTCGAGTAGGAGTAGCTCACCCCCATCGTCCCGCTCGCCGTCCCGCTGGGCGTTGTCGGCGCGGAGACTGTTTCCGGCGCACTGACCGTGACCGTCAGCCCGCCCGACCAACTCGACTGCACTGCGGTATCCGTGACGCAGCGCGCCATCGCCCTTACCGAGTAACTGCCCGCCGAAGCCCAACTGTGCGACGCGCTGGTCACACCCGCCCCCAGCCAGCCCGAGTTCGTCCCGTCCCCCCAGTCGAAGGAGTACTGCACCGAATGCCCCAGGCTGGAACTGGCGCCGCTGGTCGAATAGGAATAGCTCACCCCCGTCGTTCCGCTCGCCGGCCCGCTGGGCGTGCTGGGCGTCGAAATGCTCTCGGTCGGCGTCGTCAACCCGATGACCAGGACCGGCGTCAGGCGTTGCGTCGTGGTCCCGTCGCCGAGTTGGCCGTAATAGTTGGCGCCCCACGCCCAAGCCGTCCCGTCGCTCTTCAGGGCCAGGCCGTAGTTATCGCCGCCGGCAATCGCCGCCACCCCCGTCAGCCCACTGACCGGGACCGGAGTCAGGCGATTCGTGTTGCTGTCGTCGCCCAGGCTGCCGTAACCGTTGTAACCCCACGCCGCCACCGTCCCGTCGCTCTTCAGGGCCAGGCTGTTGGAATAGGCGGCAGCAATCCCCACTACCCCCGTGAGCCCGCTGACCGGGACCGGTGTCGAGCGATCCGTCGTCGTCCGGTCGCCGAGTTGGCCGCGATCGTTGTACCCCCACGCCCAGACCGTCCCGTCGCTCTTTAGGGCCAGGCTGTGATTAGCGGCGGCAATAGCCACCACCCCCGTGAGTCCGCTGACCGGGACCGGCGTCAGGCGATTCATCGTGCTCCCATCGCCGAGTTCGCCGAAAGTGTTGTCGCCCCACGCCCAGACCGTCCCATCGCTCTTCAGGGCCAGGCTGTACCCGCCGCCGCCGGCAATTGCCACCACCCCCGTCAGTCCGCTGACCGGGACCGGCGTCAGGCGTTGGTTAGTTGGACCGCCGGCCGGCTTTGACCCCCCAACGCCATCATCCCGGCCAGTGCGAACAGAGAACCCAGTGAGCGAACAACGGTAGTCATTGACCGATCCCCTCCCCAGCGTGAGCGACCAGTGGAATCGACGGCCGCCCGCATGACCGCATCCCCGCGCCCACGGTTTTCCCAGCATACGTTTCGAAGGGGCGGCTGTCAACTCAACAATGGTCCCGAACCCTTCAATCTCGCCGGAAAACTCCAGCGCCACCGCAATCACCAGGTCGTCGTGCCCGCCCTCGCCCCGATGCCGTCACCCGTACGCGCATTCCCCCCACGGACGAACCATCGCCCACCCACTCTTCTACGACCCGGCAGCGGAACAGCACGCCGCCCGCAACGTCGCAGCGCACACCGCTGACTACCTAGAAGCTGACTCAACCGGGAAACTTTACACCTTCCTCGGCCGGAGCTACACTCACTCTAGTCTTCCCTGGGGAAGGCGGAAGAGGCAGGAGTATGGCAACCACAGAAGGTGCTGTGGAAGATGCGGTCCGCGCAATCCGGGCGATGGATCGCGAATTCATGGAGAACGTGGCGGCGAAAAGCGCCTCACGTATTGCGGCAGTTTATGCCGACGATGCGCGGATTTTGATGCCGGGGCAGCCGGTCATCGCTGGAAGGTCCGAGATTCTAGCTTTCTACCAGGCGGCTCTGGCTGGGCCTGTGCAGGCCATTACGCTCGATACGACGCAGATCGAAGTATCGGGCGACCTGGCGTATGCCTTCGGCAACAACACCGTAATGCTGCAGCCGGCGGGTGAGGCGGCGCGTGAGGTAAAGGGTAAGTATGTCGTCGTGTACCGCCGCCAGACGGCTGACGACTGGAAGATTGTCGTCGACTCATACAGCAACGATGGGTGAGTCCCAATCCGGGTGGGCACACCAGGAGTTGGCCAGACGGCTTTCTGGAAGCGTGGGCGTCCAACGTGTCGGCTACTCTTCCACAGTCCGGATGCACCACTCCTCAAGGGGCGATCCGGGCCGCGATGGAAGAGCGCCCGCCATCCGGCCACATTCCGCGCCATGGACGGAAATTCGACCGTTCCTTCTTCCGCCGCTCCTGAGGTAGAGCGACTTCAGTTGAGCCGGGCCAGCCACACGGCTGCCGCTCTTGCACACTACGGGCGCGCCCGGAATCGCCTACCATATCTAGAATGCAATCGAACGAGGGAAACGGGATCGGCCGCTGGTGGCGGGTAGCCGGCGGACTGTCGATGAACCTTGCGTTGGGAACGCTGTATGGGTGGAGTGTGTTCGTGGCGCCGCTGGAAGACCGATTCGGATGGAAGCGGGCCGACACGTCGATGGTGTTCACGATCGCGGTAATCGTGTTCGCCCTCAGCTTCGTAGTGGCGGGCAGGATTCAGGATAAGTACGGGCCGCTGGGGTGCTCGCTGGCGGGCGGGATACTGGTGAGCCTGGGATTCTACCTCTGCTCGTATACCACGAGCCTGAGCTACCTTTATGTGTGCTTCGGGGTAATCGGCGGGCTGGGGAACGGCTTCGGGTACGCCACGCCCATTCCGGTGATGGCCAAGTGGTTCCCGGATAAACGCGGGCTGGCGGTGGGACTGGCGGTGGGCGGGTATGGCGCCGGGTCGGCGATCTTCGGGCCGCTGGCGCAGTTGAAGCTGATTCCGGCCTACGGGCTGCCGGCGACGTTTCAAATCCTGGGTGCGATTTTCCTGGTGATGACGATGGTGGGGGCCCTGCTGCTGCGGAACCCGCCGGCGGGATACCGGCCGGACGGGTGGTTGCCGGCGGCCGGCAAGAGCGCGGCGGCGGCGCGCGAATTCACGCCCGGCGAAATGCTGCGGACGCCCACCTTCTACCTGATGTGGGTGGGTTTTGCGCTGGGCTGCTCGGCGGGGCTGATGGTGATCAGCCAATTGGTGCCGTTCGCGAAAAGCGTGGGCATTGCGGCGGGGGCGCTTTCGACCATGACGCTGGTGGTGGGCGCCCTTGGAAACGCCTCGGGACGGATACTGTCGGGGTGGATGTCGGACCGGCTGGGGCGCATCAACGTGCTGCGGACCATGATCGGCATCTGCATCGTCGCGATGCCGGCCCTATACGCCGCCGGGAGCAACGTGGCGCTGCTGTATGCGGCGGTGTTCGTCGTCTACTGGTGCTATGGCACGCAGCTTTCGGTGAACGGAGTGGCGGCGTCGGACTTCTGGGGCACGAAGAACGCGGGCATCAACTACGGGATTCTGTTTACGGCGTGGGGAGTGGCGGGGATCATCGGACCGCGCATCGGCGGGGTGCTGTATGACCGGTATCACAACTACCAGGCGGCTTTCTACACCGCCGCTGTACTGGCGGGGGTGGCGCTGCTGTGCGAACTGGGCGCGCGGCGGCCGGCTGTAAGCCCAGAGCCAAGGGTTTGAGGCGGGCCCGGGCGAAGCTATCCGGCGCGGCGATCGAGCGCCGCGCGAGCGCAACCGCGGCCTGGCGTTGCGGCCGCCCGAATCTTCAGAATCGCAAGTATACAGTCTGCTGCCGGCGGAGGCGTACAACATGGTCCCAGGTCGTGATCCCCAAAACGGTTAAGCACCCGGAATGCTCAACCCGGATCCGATTTCGCGCGTAACGTGTTAGAGTCGGAAATCCCTATGTCGCGACCGCTTCTGCTGTTCCTTTTTGCGGCTGCGGCGGCTTTCGCTCAGCCCGGCATCCGGGACGGTTGCGGCGGGCGCCGTGCAGACCATCGACATCAAGCCCAACATCGGTGGAATCGCCGCCGGAACCTATCGGCGACATCGCGGTGAAGACCCAGCCGGGTAACCTCACTCGCCACGTGGCGCTGGCGCTGGTGGTGGCGGAGGGCGCGGCTCGCAGCGCGGAAAAGGAAACCGGCAATGCCGCCGCCGCGGCCTGCACCCCCAACAAACTGGTTCCGGTCTTTCGCTCGCCGGGCGATGGCTACACGGTGCGCGCGGGATGGCCGATCACCTTGCAGGTGAAAGCCGTGGACAACTGTGGCAACGCGATCAATAGCGGCTCGGGCATCGTCAGCTTCAGCACCACCGATCCGCCGGTGGCGCTGACGGCGGTGGGCGAGGGCATCTGGACCGGCACCTGGGCCGCTCGGCAGGTACAGGCCAGGGGCACGGAACTGACCGTGCGAGTGACGCAATCCAGCCCCGCGCTGCAAGGCGAGGTCAAGATCCTGGTGGAGGTGGGCGCGAATCCCGACCAGCCGCTGATCAGCGCCGGAGGCGTGTTGAATGCGGCCAGCTTCGAGCGCGGCACGCCGATTGCGCCCGGCGGCTACATCTCGATCTTCGGAACCCGGCTGGCCGCTTCCTTCGAAGTGGCCCGATCGCTGCCGCTGCCGATGGACCTCGGCGAGACCGTGGCGCTCATCGGGGGGCGCGCGTTGCCGCTGCACTTCGCCAGCGACGGGCAGGTGAACGCGATTGTGCCGTATGGAGTGGCCGACAGCACAACCCAGCAGATCATCGTGCGGAAGGGGAAGACCTACTCGCTGCCGGAACCGGTGCTGGTGGGCGCGAGCCAGCCCGCGGTGTTCACCGTGGACGGGAGCGGCAACGGCCAGGGACACGTGTACGTGTACGCGGAAGAGGGTCCGCGGCTGGCGGACGCCTCCCGCCCCGCCCGGCCGGGCGAGGCGCTGGTCATTTACGCGACCGGACTGGGTCCGGTGACCGGGAAGGTGGAGGACGGGCAGGCGGCGCCGTCGGATCCGCCGGCACTCACGGCCAGTCCGGTGAAGGTGACGGTGCAGGGGCAGGAGGCGCGAGTGTTCTTCTCAGGGCTCGCGCCGGGGTTCGTGGGCGTGTACCAGGTGAATGTGTACGTGCCCGAGGGCGTGCGGGCGGATTCGGCCGCGCAACTGATCGTGACGGCGGGTGAATCGTCGAGTCCGGTGGTGACGCTGGCGGTCGAGCCGTGAAGCTTCCCCAGGAATTTTGAGCAATTTCTTCGAGAGCGTTCGCTTACATGGTTGAAGGGAGTTCAAACATGAAACGCAACACTCTGAAGAAGATGATGATCAACGGAATACTGGCGGCCGCTGCGCTGCATGCGGAACCTGCCATTTCCCCGGAAGTCCTACAGAACCTGCGCCAGAGCATGGGTCTCCACACCTCCGCCAATTTTATCGGCGCCGAGAACGGCGACCAGGTCCGGCGCGGCTTCGATGCGTCGCGGATGGCCGCGCGCGCCGGAAATCAACCCCAGGCATTCTCCAGCTCCAGCTCCGTGGTTATCCCGCTGGTGCTCAATGGATTCGAGGGCTCGGCCGCTGTCGTCAGCGTATTCAACATTGTCAACATGTCGAACACGCCGGCACGGGTCAGTTTGGAGTTCTTCGACGCCAGCGGCTCGCGCGTGGCTATGCCCACCGCCAACGACGAGGGCAATCTGGCGGGCATTTCCGAACTGGTGTACGGGACGTTTCAGGAAAAGGAGTTCGGCTCTCTCCTGACCTATCCCTCCGGCAGTCTGAAGGCCGCCTATGCTCGTCTGGAAAGTTTCCCGGCCGGCGCCGTGCAGGTGCAATTTCAGCGCGCCTACGTCAAGGACGGACTCCGGGTTGTGACCCCGGGGCAGGCCGCCACAAGCTACGAAAGCGATGTGGTGTACTCGCTCCCCAACGACCCCAACCTGAGCTGCAAGTTCTCTCTAGTCAACACGGAGAACCTGCCTTTGACGGCCACCGTCCGCAGCCGCTCGAACGCGGGCGCTGAACTCTGCCGCGTAAACAAAACGGTCTATGCCAGCGAGGCCGTGATGCTGACGCCGGGCGCCGAGAGCACCTGCATGGCCGGGCTGAAGGGCAAAGCTCATACGATCGAGATCAGCACGGACCGTCCCGGTCTGAATGTCGACAACTACGCCTTGACACTCAATTGGTTCCAGTCGTCGCTCGCTTTCTCGAACCCCGCCGCGCAGTAACCGGAGCATGAGCCCGGACCCATCCCCCCAGCCGGACCCGAACCCCGAAGAAGCCAGGAGGCTTCTTCGGGGTTCGCTGTTTTGTTCGGCGGCTGGCGGTCTCCCGCGCGCAGGAGCGGCCGCGGCGAGCGGCTGGAAGCTGGAAAGCCGGAGGGTCGCCCCGTGCGACCGAAAGTCGCCAGACCGAACTCCGCTTTGCTCCGACAGGCTGGACCTGCAATCTTTGGGATGTGGCGCGTGACTCGCTCCTCCGGACGCTGAACCGAGGAAGGGCGGGAAGTACTATATTGGATTCGTCGCCGCGCCTGTGTGACGGCTTGGCCAAGCTGCGCGAGGCGGCAAGGAGACCCGTCATGGTTGGATACTTCATGGTCGCGGCTGCGCTTCTCTTCCCCGCGGTTCGCTTCGCTTCGGCCGCGCCGCGGCGCGCGGTGTTCGAAGGCGCCGAATCCGAGCACAAGTGGGCGTTGAAGGACCTGAACCCAAACTTGCCGGCGGACTGGACCGGGTACGACTTCCTGGTGCTGGAGATGAGGGCTTCCTCACCGCAGCGGTTCTTCCTGACCTTCTATGGCAGCGACGGCGTCGAGCGGCGGCAGGTGCATCCGCTGGCGAACGTGTGGATCCGCGCGGCGGTGCCGCTTCAATATTACCGGCAACCGAACCGCGCCGGTTTCGACCTTGCGTCGGTTGGCAAGGTCCCGCGGAATTCGTTCTGGATTAGTACCGGAGGAGTTTACGGGGCACTGAATTCGGTGGAGGCGATCGGAGTCACGATGCAGACGCCGTTGGGAAGGCCGACGCTCGAGATCCGGTCGGTAGGGCTGTCGAAGAAGGATCCGGGCTCCGACATCCTGGACCAGAAGCCGGTGGTGGATGAATTCGGCCAGTGGATCCCGGCGGACTGGCCCGGGAAGATGAAGAGCCTGGACCAGATCCGGAAGGAGTGGGCCGCCGAGGAAGCGAGCCTGCGCGCGGGCGAGTTCGGCTACTGCAATTACGGCGGCTATCTGAACACCAAGGCGAAGGCGACGGGCTTCTTCCGGGTGGAGCAAGTAGACGGGCGGTGGTGGTTCGTGGACCCGGACGGGCACCTGTTCTTTTCGAGCAGCTCGACCGGGATGGGCAGCGGCGGAGGCGACGCGCGCCTCCAGGGCCGGGAAGACTATTTCAGGGCGATGCCGCCGGTGGAGGCGACGCCGGAGGCCGGACGCCGCCCGCAGACGGGCTTCTATGCGTGGAACCTGGCGCGGCGGCACGGCGCGGAATCGAAGACCAAGTGGATCGAACTGGCGATCCGGCGGCTGGAGTCGTGGGGTCTGAACACGATCGGCAACTGGAGTGATTCACGGCTCTGGGACGCGCGTAAGAAGGCCTACGTAGTGAACCTGCGGGGATGGGGCATGGAGACAGGTTACATGGGGATGCCGGACGTGTTCTCCGACGAGTTCCCGAAGGTCGCCGACAAAGCGGCGGCCGAGCAGTGCGCGCCCCGCAAGAGCGACCCGTACCTGTTAGGGTATTTTATCGCCAACGAGCCGCCGTGGCCGGGCCGTGAGTCTCTGGTGCTGGACGTCATTCTGGAACGGCCACCGAGCGCGATCCAGCGCGAAGCGAAGGCTTTTCTGGCGGACTCCGACACGCCGGAGCGGCGCAAGCAGTTCATCTACCGGGCGTTCGACAAATACCTGGAGGTGATCAACGCGGCCATCCGGCGCCACGACCCAAACCATCTGAACCTCGGGCTGCGCTTCGGAGGCGGTGTTCCGCCGGCGGAAATGCTGCGTGCGTCGAAGGCTTTCGACGTGTACAGCATGAACGTTTACTCGACATCGGTAAACGTGAAGGTGATGGAGGAGATCTATCGGGTGACGGGGCGGCCAATCATCGTCGGCGAGTTCCATTTCGGCGTACCGGGCCGGGGTCTGGCCGCGGGGCTGGTGCAGGTACGGGACCAGGCCGAGCGCGGAGTCGCCTATCGGTACTACGTGGAACAGGCGGCGTCCTTCCCAGCATTCATCGGATCGAGCTGGTTCCAATGGGTGGACCAGCCTGCGACGGGGCGCATGGACGGGGAGAACTACAACATCGGCCTGGTGGACGTCACGGACCGGCCGTACCGGGAACTGATCGACGCGATGAAGACGACGCATCGGCGGCTGCAGGGGGTGCACGCGGGGAAGACGGCTCCGTTCGACGTGAAGCCGAGGGCGCAGTGAGGGGGGAGCGGGCGGCCTCGCGGGAGCCGGGACCGCCGGAGCGCACGGCGCGCCATGTTCAGCGCAGCATCAGGCGCACGCGTTTTGTCCCCTGTACCCCGGCGTCGTTGGGCAGGAACACCAGGGGTCCGCGGCCGACATTCGGACCTCCGGAGGTGTGCCAGAGTTCGAAGTCGACCGGCCGGCCGCCGATCCGAACCGACACGTTGTACTTTCCCAGCGGGATGTCGGTGATGGTGAAGACGATTGTGCCCGAGCGTGTGATGACGCGCCCCGGAGTGCCGTCAATCAGCGGCCCCATCGGCGTCAACGCGACTTCGGCGACCGTGCCGGGCGGCAGCGCGAAACGATAGTCTTCCACGGTAATGACGCCGCCGATGTTCGAGGTCCCCCACTCGTTTTGCCGCTGACCCGCGCGCAGTCCGCTTCCCAGCATGACGAAGTCCTTCACGATACCTCTGTCCGAGGGGTATGTCGTGTTCCACTCGTGGCCGTCCAGCGGATGCAGATCGATCCGGTAGGATTGCCCCTCGCGCTGCACCGTCGTGAAGCCCAGTACCATGAAAGTGCCCTTGGGGAGTTCGATCTCGTAGCAGCCATTTTGGCCACGAAATGTTTCCGAAGAGTACAAACCGAAGGTGGAGAGCGCGCCTCTGCGGACGGTGACTTCGAAATTCTCCAGCGGCTTCCCGCGGGCGTCCACGGCCCGGCCGATCGCCCAGCCGGGCTTGGGTTGGAGGGGGGCGAGCGAGGGCATGGCGCGCTG
>JAUYBU010000563.1 GCA_030693045.1 Bryobacterales bacterium
TCGTCCAGCGGGACGCGATCGTTCCGGAGGACCTGGTCGAGCAGCGTCCGGAAGTGCATCTCGAGCCGTCGCATCTGCCCGGCGGAATAAACGCATCCGTTGTAGTTGAACAGGATGCGGAATGGCGTGCCGGGAAGAACAAGAATTCCGAAATCGTAGTTCACGTGCTCGCGCGTTTCGACGGAAGTTACGACGAAATCCGCCCCGCCGGCGGTAGCGTTGTCAGGGTAATTCTCGAAGACCAGGACGTGGTCGAACAGCCCGCGCGTCATTGCGGACTCGGCCTGAACCTCCGCCAATTGGAGGTGATCGTGCCGCATGCTCTCCATGCCGGTCCGCTGCACTTCCTGCAACAGGCCGGCAAAGGTCGCGGCAGGTTCCATGCGCACACGCACCGGAATCGTATTCAGGAAGAGCCCCACCATTCGCTCAACGCCGGCCACCTCGGGGGGCCTGCCGGACACCACGGAGCCAAACACGACGTCATCGGTGTCGTTGTAGCGGCCGAGCAGAATGCCCCAAAGGCTGTGCACCACCGTGGCGGTGGTGACGCCGTTGCGGGCCGCCAATTCGCCCAGCGCCGCGCTCTGGGAATCGCTCAGCGCGAACGCGTGATCGGCGGGATCGTAGCCCTGGCGGTTCAGCCCATCGGATCGTTTCGGGATGCTGGCGAGGTTTTCGTAGCCGGCCAGAAGATCCGCCCAGTAGCGGCGCGCCGCGCCGGTGTCGCCAGCCGCCAGCCAATCCATGTACTGATCGAGGGGCGGAGCGGGCGGAAGCGACGGCTCGCGATGCTCGCTCAAGTCGGAGTAGATCCTTGCGAACTCATCCAATAGCACGTTTCCGGACCAGCCATCCAATATGATGTGCGGCCAACTCCAGACCATCTCGAAGCGTGAATCGCCGAGTTTGAAGAGCAGCACGCGCATGAGCGGATCGCGGCGCAGGTCGAATCCACGTTTCCGGTCCTGGTCGCGATATCCATTCAGGCCGGCCGTCTGCGCAGGCTCGTCGTCGCCGGCCAGATCGCGATAGTCGAACTCGATGCCGCGCTCCCTCCACACCAGCCGCAGAAGCTGTGACGTATTCTCGTAATCGAAACACGAGCGCAGCGAGTCGTGGCGCGCCATCAGTTGGTTCCAGGTCCGTTCGCACAATTGCGGGTCCATGCGGCCCTGGATGCGGAACGACACCTGGCGGAAGTAGGGCTGATGTTCCGGGCTGGATAGATCGTGGAACAGCATTCCTTTCTGCATCGGCAGCAGGGGATAGATGGCCTGGACGTCCGGCCTGGAAATGCGGCGGCTAGTCATCGGGAAACAGCTCCGCTTCTTCCCCGGCGGTCAGGGAAACCAACGCGGAAGGGCTGGGCGGCGGCGCGGCAGCCTGCCGATCGCCATTCCCGGCGCCCAGTTTAGCGGTCAGCGCCGCGATGCTCGGGGCCGCGAAGAAGCCGCGCATGTCCAGGTCGTAGCCGGCCGAACGCAACCGGCTGACAATCTGAATGGCCTTGATGGAATCGCCGCCCGCTTCAAAGAACCGGTCGTCCATCCCGATGCCGTCTCGGCGGAGCACATCCCGCCAGATCTCGCCGATCTGCGCTTCCCGCTGGTTGCGGGGACCGGCGTGGCCGGCCGTTTCGCTTAAGCTGTCGGGCGGCGGCAGCGCCTTCCGGTCCACCTTCCCATTGGGCAACAACGGCACGGCCGCGAGTTGGATCCAGCGTACAGGGATCATGTACAGGGGCACGAGGGCGCTCAAGTGGTCCCGCAGCGATGCCGTGGTGACGTCCGCGGCGTCCGCTTCGAGATACGCGACCAGATCCCGATTGCCCGCGGTGGTCTGGTGAGCAATCACCACCGCCTTCTTCACCCCCGGGTGTCCCAGCAGACAGCGCTCGATTTCCCCAAGTTCGATGCGATGCCCCCGCACCTTCACCTGAGTGTCCTTTCTGCCAAGGAAAACGAAAGCGCCATCGCTCTGGCGGCGTCCCATGTCGCCGCTCCGATAGAGGCGATGGCCCGGGCGCCGGGGATCGGGGACGAAGCTCTCAGCGGTAAGCTCGGGCTGGTTTAGATAGCCCAGCGCGAGCCCCCGGCCGCCGATATAGATCTCGCCGGGAACGCCGATGGGGGCCAGGTTCATGTCCCGATCGAGGACCAACGCTTCGCAGTTGTGGATTGGATGGCCGATCGGAATGGTGCCGCGATAGTCGGCCTGAGGGTCCACCTCGTGCTGGGTAGTGCAGACCGTCGCTTCGGTCGGCCCGTAGCCGTTGATGTACCGCAGCCGGCGGCTCAAGCGGAGCGCCCGATCGAAGTCTGGCGGCTCTCCGGCGGTATGCAGCATTTCCAAGGGCTTCAGGTCGTCGTCGGAGAGCAGTGCCAGATAGGAAGGGGGAAACACGGCGATGGCGACCTGCTTGCGCAGCAGGTAATTGGCGAGGGCGCGCGGGTCCGCCACACGCTCGGCACTCGCTATCACCAGACAAGCGCCGTGCAACAGCGCAACCAGAATCTCCCATATGGAGGCGTCGAAGGTCGAAGGCGCAAACTGGAGCATCCTGTGGTGGGGCTCTATGCCCAGTGCCATCCGCTGGCCGCGGATCAGGTTCACGGCCCCGTCATGGCCCAGCAGGACTCCCTTGGGCCGCCCCGTCGAGCCCGAGGTGTAGATCAGGTACGCCGGGTCCTCGCTTTGGGCGGCGAGCGGCGGATTGCCTGCGTCCTCGCCTTGCAGTGTCCGGACATCCAGGACCTTGCGCCCCTTGGCGGCGACCCCGAGCACCACCGAACACCGGGAATCCTCAAGCATGTAGTCGATGCGCGCGGCCGGATAGCTCGGGTCGATGGGAACGTAGACCGCGCCGCACTTTAGAACGGCGAGGAACGCGACGATGGTCCATTCCGAGCGCTCCAGAAGCACGGCGACGAAGTCCCCGCGCCGGACGCCGCGCTGGTGCGCCAACGCGTCGGCCATCCGGTTGGCGCGCCGGTTCAGTTCAGTGTAGGTGAGTTCAACGTCCTCGCAGATCACCGCCGGATTCTCCGGCCAGCGGGCCGCCGCATCCTCGAACAGGCTGACGATGGTCTCGCCGGTCGGAATTTCGGGCGTGGGGTTCTGGCGCTCGAGTACGCGGCGCTCCTCGGCGGGCAGGATATCGATCGACGCCAGCGGCGCTGCCGGCGCCGCCAGCGCGCCCTCAACGAATTTCGCCAGGTGCGTGGCCATGCGCTCGATTGCGCTGCGCTCAAACAGGTCCGCATCGTACTCCAGGTTCAGCGAAATACTTTCATCGCGGTTTTCAAAGAACTCGAACGAGAGCGTAAACTTACTGGACCCGCCGCCGGAATGGAACTCCGAGACGGTCACGTCCTTGAGCGCAAGCTCCTGCTGGCCGGCGTCCTGCAGCACCACCATCACCTCGAAGACTGGCGTATGGCTCAGGTCATGCGGAATGGCGAGGACTTGCAGCAGGCGATCGAAAGGGTACGCGCCATGTTCCAGCGCTTCGGCCACGGTGGTCTTGACGCGCTGGAACAGGTTCGGGAATGTGTCGCGGGATTGGACACGATCGCGTAGCGCGACGGAGTTGGCATAGAACCCAATCTGTTCGTAAAGCTCCTCGCGATTCCGGCTGGACACCGGAGTTCCGACGATGATGTCCTCCTGTCCAGCATACCTGTACAGGAGGGCCTTCACGGCCGAGACCAGGGCCATGAACAGCGTTCCACTCTGCTCGCGACTGAAGCGCCGCAAGGCTTGCGACGATTCCGCCCCGAGTTTCACGGCGACGCGGTCGCCGCGAAAAGACTGCGCCGCCAGGCGCGGCCGGCTGGTTGGCAGAGACAGCGGCTCGATCAGCCCGGCGAGTTTCGTTTTCCAGTATTCGCAATCCGCCGCGCCCGTTTCAGTTTCCACCGCGGCGTTCTGCCAGGCGGCGAAGTCCTTGTATTGGATGGCAAGCGGGATGAGCGGGTCCGAAGCGCCGCATGCATTGGCTTCGTACAAGCTCCAGGTTTCGCGCGCCATGATGGACATGGATTCGGCATCGCATATGATGTGATGCAGGTTCACGAGCAGGACGTGGCGCGTGGGCGCGAGGATGAGGAGGCCGACGCGCACCAGCGGTCCCTGCGACAGATCGAAGGCCCGGCTCGCATGTTCTTCGGCCAGCGCGCGGGCCCTGGTCTCCGGATCCGCTTCGCCGCTCAGGTCCACCACCTCGACTCTGAAGGCGAGTCCCGCGTGAATGCGCTGCCGCGGTTCGCCGTTAATTTCGAAGAACGTCGTGCGGAGCGATTCGTGTCTGGCGACCAGCATTTCCAGGGCCCGCGTGAGCGCCGGGACGTTCAACGGCCCGGTGAGCAGGTACGCCGCGGGAATGCTGTAGGCCAGCGATTGCACACCAAGCTGGTCGAGAATCCAGAGCCTGCGCTGGGAGTTCGACAGCGCGTAGTCGGCGGCGGGCGGCAATCTCTTGATACCCCCTCGCGCGGACCGGATTTGAGCGCCGAGACGAGCGGCCTGCTCCCGCACCGTGGGCAGATCGAAGAACGCACGGATGGTCATCTCCGCGCCGAGTTCGCGGTTGATTCGGCCGATGATCCGGATGGCGCGCAGGGAGTTGCCTCCCACCTCGAAGTACGGCGAAAGCACGCCGACGCGTTCCAGTCCCAGCGCGTCCGCCCAGATGGCAGCGACCTGGGCTTCGATCTCGTCGGCGGGCGGCTGGTACCCGACGCGATCGTAGATCAAGGCCTCGGGCTTGGGCAGGGCCCGGTAGTCGATCTTGCCGTTGATGTTGAGCGGGAACGCATCCAGCCTGAGGAAATAGGCCGGAATCATCGCGGGCGGCAGGCGCTCGGCCAGGCGGCGGCGCAGAACCGCCGGGTCGATCGGGCTCTTTTCGGTGAAGTAGCTGGCTACGACCAACTCGCCGTCGGCCTGCTTGTGCGCCACCGAGGCGGTCTCGTCGACTTCCGGATTGGACGCCATGGCGCAATCGATTTCGCCGAGTTCCACGCGCACGCCGTTGACCTTCACCTGGCGGTCCAGGCGTCCGACGAACTCGAAATTGCCGTCCGGAAGCTGCCGGCCCAGGTCGCCGGTGCGGTAGGCGATATCGCCGGCAGCGTTGCTCAGCGGGCTGGGGACGAAAGCGGCGGCGGTTCTTTCCGGGTCGCGGAGGTATCCCTTTAGGTGGAAGGGCGGCTGAATAAAGATTTCGCCGATCGCGCCCATACCAACGGGCCGGCCATCGGAAATCAGGAAAATGCGGGTGCCGCGAATTGGCTGGCCGATCGGCAACATGCGGGCGGGATCGCCGATGGTTTCCGGGACATGCAGAAAGGCTTTGACCATCGTCGTCTCGGATGGGCCGTAGAGGTTGATCAAACGGACGCCGATGCCCAGACACTGGCGCGCTCGGATCACGTCCCTGCCGTACAGCGGCTCGCCAGCCAATAGCACCCACCGCAGTTGCGGCAGATGTCGCCCGGGCGCGGATTCCATTTCTTTCAGCAGCAGCCTGAAGACGCTCGGCACCACGTGCATCACCGAGATCCGCTTCTCGTCAAGCCAGCGCAAGAGCAGCGCGGCGTTCATTCTGGTGTCGGGGTCTGGCACGCAAACGACTCCGCCCGACACCAGTGGCAGAAACAGGTCGCGCAGGCTGACGTCGAAGGTGGTGAGCGCCAGGTTGGCGACCCGCGCGGACTGGTCGGTTTTCAGCTCATCCCGCTCCCAGGAAATGAAATGGTCGAGCGATTCGTGGCTGCCAAGAATCGCTTTCGGTTCGCCGGTCGAGCCGGAGGTGAACATGATGTAGGCGCTGTTTGCCGGCTCCGGATGCGGCTCGAGGTTCTCCGCCTCCGGCGCGCCCACGGCTTCGTCTGCGTTCCACACCAGGATCGAAGCCGTGCAGGCCGTGCCCTCCAGCTTGGACAGAAGCGTGGCGTGCCACTCCGGGCTGGTTATTACGAGCTTCGGTTGAACCTTGCCGAGCATCGCGGCAAAGCGGTGCGGCGGCGTCTCGACGCCCAGCGGAACGAAAATGCCGCAGGCCTTTTGCACGGCCAGAATCGCGGCCAGGTAGTCGCTTCCGTTGGGAAGAAAGACCCCGGCGATTTCCTCGGTCCGGAGTCCGCGGGCGCGAAGGAGACGGGCGAGCGAATTCGCGCGCGCGTTCAATGCGCGGTAGATCAGGGATCCAGAACTCGATTCGACCGCGACTCGATCGGGCGTCCTTTCTACTTGTTCTTCGAAGCGGCTCAGCACACAGCGGCCCAGGGCGCCCCGGCTGTGCCAACATGGTCCCCGGCTGCCGCCGCTCCTGTTCGGAGCGGATGTCGAGCCATCCGATACGCACGCCGGCATCCCCAAGCACGCTCGCGATCACCGAGCGGAAGTGGCCTTCCATGCGGGCCATCTGCTCGCGGGCCGCGACATTCGCGTTGAATGTAAACTTGATCTCCAGTTCCTCGCGCGGATGCACGACGATGCTGAAATCGTAGTGCATCTGTTCGAAGCCCCGCACGTTCTCGAGGGTGAAGCCGGGCGCGGCGGCGCTGACGCCGACCGGGTAGTTCTCGAACACCAGCACGTGATCGAACAGCGTGTGCGCCGTGCCCGAAAGCATTTGCATCTCGGCGAGCGGGAAGTGATGGTGTGGCACCGACTCCAGCGCCGCGGCCTGGACGCCGCGCACGACTTCCGAAAATGTCTGCTGCCCGTCGAATTGCACCCGCACCGGGACCGTTTGCAGGAACAGGCCGACCATCTTCTCGACGCCCACCAGCCCAGCCGGACGCCCCGACACCACTGCGCCGAAGACCACGTCCCGCAAGCCGTTGTAAGCGCCCAGAAGAATGCCCCAGACCGCTTGCAGAACCGAGTTCAGCGTGACGCCCTCGCGGGCGGCGAACGCGGCCAGCGCGGCCGTGGCGTCCTTATCGAAATGGAAGATGCGCTCTTCGAGCGCCCAGCCGCGGGCGCGCCCCCCGATGTCGAGGCCCGGAATGCTGGCCTGCTGTTGGTAACCGGCAAGATACCCGGCCCAGAAACGGCGCGAAGCTTCGCGGTCGCGGGTGGCCAGCCAATCGAGGAAATCGCGGTAGGGCGGAGCGGGCGGCAACGCCTGGGCGCCGCTGTAGAGAGCCGCGAGTTCCTCTTGCAGTATGCCCGCCGACCAGCCGTCGAGAATGATGTGGTGATGGCTCCAGACGATCTCGCACTCGCGGTCTCCGATTTGGAGAGCGGCAACGCGCATTAGCGAATCGCGTTCGAGATCGAAGCCGCGGGCGCGATCCGCCTCGCGATAGCGCTCGACGAAAGCGGCCCGCTCGTCCGCCGGCAGTTGGCGCAGGTCCTGGTACTCGAATTCGACGCTGCGGCTTTTCAGCACGGCCTGGGCCGGCTTGCCGTCGCCAACGCCCACGATGGCCGTCCGGAGCGCGGGATGCCGCCGCGCCAGTTGCTTCCATGCGGCGGCGAAACGAGCCACGTCGAGATCGCCCCGCAGCAGGTAAGTGAACTGTTCGAAGTAGGATTGGGACTTGCTTTCCAGCGCATGAAAGAGCATTCCCTCCTGCAAGGGCGCCAGCGGCAGCACCTCTTCCACGTCATCGCCGCCCGCAACGCAGTGCTCGATCACGGCGCGCAGTTCCGCCTCAAAGGAATCGAGAAGACGCTGTATGGTCTCGCGCCGGTGAAGATTCCGGTTATAGGCCGCCGACAGATGGAGCAGTCCGCCGATCACCACGGCTTCCAGTTCGACGGTCTGCGTTCGCTCCAGAGCATCGCCGTGCGAAGCGCCCACCGGCTCCGGGGCAAGCGAGAAGGTTCCATTGAGGTCGCTGTCAAACTGCCCCGGATAATTAAAGCTGAACTCGGGCAGCCGGGCGAAGGAGGTCCCCGGCGTCAGATAGCGGAGGATGCCATAGCCGATTCCCTTGCCGGGAATTCGCCGCAGGCCGCTCTTGATCCCGCGGATCTGATCGCCCAGACCGTCCACGCCGGTCAGATCAAGGACCGCCGGAAACAGCGTAGTGAACCAGCCGACGGTTCGGGTGACGTCGATTCCTTCGGCGATCTCCTCTCGGCCGTGACCTTCCATCAGCAGCCGCATGCGGCGGGTTCCGCAGCAGGCCTTGGCGGCACGAGCCAGAGCGGTAAGCAGAAGGTCGTTGATCTGGGTGCGGTAGGCTCGATGCGCACCGGTAAGCAGTGCTTGAGTCGCGGCCTGGTCCAGTTCCGAGTTCAGCGTGACGACGTCGCAATAGCGGTTTCCCGGACTGTCGAAGTCCGGAGGGATCCGCAGAGCGGGCGCGGTTTCCGCTTCCTTCCAGTAGCCGACTTGTTCCGACAGCGCCGGGGTCCTGGCGTAGTCTTCCTGCGCGCGGGCCCATTGGAAGTAGGAGCCGCTGGGGGCAAGCGCGATCTTCTCTCCGCGAACGGCTTGCTGGTACGCCTGGTCGAGGTCTTCGAACAGAATGCGCCAGGAAACGCCATCCACGATGAGGTGATGAAGAACCAGCAGCAACCGGTCTCCATCGCTCAGGTGATAGAGAGCGAATGCGGCCAGCGGCGCCGCGGCGAGGTCGAAGGACCGTTGAAGCCCGTCGGCGTGGGCGGTGAGGGCGGCGGTCTCGCTCGCGCTTCCGCGCAAGTCTACCACCTCGAACCGGGGAGCGACGGGCCCAGCGAGTTCCTGTAGCCAAGCGCCGTCGCGCGGGCGGAACCGCGTGCGGAATGCGTCGTGCGCCGCATGAACGGCGGCCAGCGCCTGCATAAGCGCGCCGGGCGAGACGCGCTCGCGAGCCCGCAGCAGCACGGCGTGGTTGAAGTGGTGGACATCGCGCGAGTGCTCGGCGAAGAACCAGCGTTGGATGGGAGTCAAGTTGGCGCCAGACTCGTCGTTGCCCGCGATGGGAGCGGCGGCGGCGGCGGTAGAGACCAGCGGCGCCAGCGCCGCAATGGTCCGGGCTTCGAACAGGCGCCGCAATTCGAGTTTGATCCCCGCGCGGTGCAGGCGGTTGACGATCTGCAGAGCGTTGATGGAATCTCCACCCAGGGCGAAGTAGTCATCGTAGATGCCGACCTGTTTGCGGCCCAGCACCTGCTGCCAGACTTGCGCGAGCGTTTCTTCGAGAGCGTTGCGCGGCGCGGCGAACCGCGATCCGGATTCCACGCTCGACGCCTCCGGGGACGGCAGCGCGGCCTGATCCACCTTGCCGTTTTCCGTCAGCGGAAACCGGTCCAGTTGCACGAAGTGGCTGGGAATCATGTAATCCGGCAGCGCCGCCGAAAGGTGCAGCCGCAGTTGGGAGGCGTTCAGGGGGGCTGGCCCGGTCAGGTAGGCGACCAGTTGCCGGGTTCCGTTGAGGCCCTCCCGATCGACTATCAGCGCTTTGTCGACGCCGGGATGACGCAGGGAATGTGCGGGCTCGGCGTGTGCATCCGCGTGTGCCGCGGAATCATTCCGTGCCGCAGGCACAGCAGGGTCTTGATCAGCCCGGCGATGCCCGCGGCGGCTTCCAGGTGCCCGATGTTGCACTTCACCGTGCTCAACAGAACCGGGTTTTCCCGCGACCGGCAAGATTGCATGACGCGGCCTATGGCTTCGACTTCGATCGGGTCTCCCAGGGGGGTGCCGGTGCCGTGCGCCTCGATGTAGCCGATGCCGGCCGGCGGGATGCCCGCGTTCTCCAACGCCAGCCGGATGACCTTCTCCTGCGCCAGTCCGTTGGGCGCCGTCAGCCCGTTGCTCTTGCCGTCCTGGTTGATGGCGGATCCGCGGATCAGACCCAGGATCCGGTCTCCCGCCGCCAGGGCGTCCGCCAGGCGCTTCAGCACCACCACGCCGCAGCCTTCTCCCCGGCCGTAGCCGTTCGCCGAAGCGTCGAACGCCTTGCAGGCACCATCGGGCGAGATCGTGCCCAGCTTGGTGGAGGCGACGAAAAATGCGGGGCTGAGGAGCAGGTTCACTCCGGCCGCCAGCGCCAGGTTCGATTCGCGGCTGCGCAGACTCTGGCAGGCCAGGTGTACCGCCGTCAGCGAGGAGGAGCAGGCCGTATCCACCGCCATCGACGGCCCTTCAAACCCGAAGGTGTATGAGATACGGCCGGCCGCCGGCGCAAAGCAGGTGCCGGCCAGCGAATACGCGTCAATGCGTTCGAGCTTGCCCGAGTGGCGGTGGGCCTGCGCGTAGTCGTCCGAATTAACGCCGACGTACACGCTGGTCTGGCTGCCCTTCAGGCCCGAAGGATCCAACCCCGCGTTCTCCAGGGCCTCCCAGGACACCTCCAGCAGAAAGCGCTGCTGGGGATCGAGGCCGATGGCTTCCTTGGCCGAGATGGCGAAGAACGGCGCGTCGAACAGATCCACGGGAACCGCGAGGAAATTCGCACGCTCGGCGTTGGTCTTGCCCGGAGCATCCGGCGAGGGATCGTAAAACCGGGCCGCATCCCAGCGCTCGGGCGGCACCGGACCCGCGGCGTCGCCTCCGGCCATGAGGAAGTCCCACAGTTGGTCGGGGTCGTTGGCGCCACCCGGGAACCGGCCCGCCATCCCGATCACCGCGACCGATTCACTGCGGACGCTCTCCAGTTCCTGTGTCCTGCAATGGACTCCATTCAGGACCACGAAAGTCTCCTTCGGAAGGTCGTCACGGTCAGTTGTCATAGCACTCGGGAGAAGTCACAGTCCCCCTGCAGTTAGTGCCGACCGTTCATCGGGTTTCTCAGGCTTATCGAGGAATTCAATTCCGGTCTCAGCCCGCTGCGCCTGGTCTGACGCGGGCACTGGACCGGTGCCGGCCCCCGCCGTTCCGCCGTTTGGGCGCTGGCCTCAGGCGCGCACTCTGAGCTAACCTGAACTGGCAAGGACAAGACATTGCCAAACGCTAAAATCAGCGCGCTGGGTTGCTATACACCGCCACGAGTGCTTACCAATCAGGACCTGGAAAAGCTCATCGACACGAGCGATGAATTGATCATGGAGCACACGGGGATCCGTGAGCGCCACATTGCCGGCCCGGAGATGGCGACCTCCGACATGGTGATCGAGGCCGCGCGGCGCGCGCTGGCGCAGCGCGGCGTGGACGCGACGGAAATCGACGCGATCCTGGTTTGCACGGTCACGCCCGACCACCTGTTCCCTTCCACCGCCTGTCTGGTGCAGCACGGCATCGGGGCCAAGAGCGCCTGGGGTTTCGATCTGATCGCGGCCTGTTGCGGGTTCTTGTACGGCCTCACGGTAGGGTCGAACCTGGTGATGGCCGGTACGTCCAGGAAGGCGCTGGTGATCGGCTCGGACACCATGAGCCGGATTACCGATTACGAACGCACCAACTGCGTGCTATTCGGCGATGGGGCGGGCGCCATGCTGATCGAGCCCGCGGGCGAAGAGGACGGCGGCGCCGGCTTCATCGACTTTTTGGGCGAGATTGACGGCTCGGGCGCCGACTTCAAGATGCCGGCCGGTGGCAGCCGGCGGCCGGCGTCCCACGAGACGGTGGACCAGCGGCTGCATTACCTGCACCAGGACGGCCCGCGAGTGTTCAAGTATGCGTCGAGCAAGATGCACGAAGTCTGCCGCCAGTTGCTGGAACGCAATCATCTGTCGGCCGAGGACGTGGGTATCATGATTCCACACCAGGCCAGCAAGCGCATCATTACGGCGGCGGCAGAGGAGCTGGGGATCGCGCCGGAGCGCGTAATGATCAACCTCGAAAGCTATGGCAATACGACGGCCGGCACCTTGCCCCTGGCAACCCGGGATGCGATCTCGGCGGGGCGTCTGAAAAAAGGCGA
Source organism: Bryobacterales bacterium (assembly GCA_030693045.1). GTDB lineage: Bacteria > Acidobacteriota > Terriglobia > Bryobacterales > Bryobacteraceae > JACQZT01. The sequence goes on from JAUYBU010000563.1 coordinate 11,814, forward strand.
CATCGTGCTGTTTGCGGCGGTGGGCGCCGGGTACACGGTGGGCGCCGCTCTGTGGCGGTGGGCGTACTAGGTCCGTGCGGGCGCGATTCATGAGGCGATTCGAGGATTGAGCCTCCCGACGAGTACGCGATGCGCCCGGCCGCGGGGGCGATCACGGCGCCGCGCGGCTCGCCGGCGGGCCATCCGGCGTCCATCATGCGGGTTGCAGCGGTGGCCCGTCTGGCGGTTTCGGCCATCCCTCCCATCACGGTCACCAACCGATTCGTAACGCGAGTTGCAGGATCCGCGATGTGCCCGTCATACTCGTCACCCGTCCGAAGGCAGCGCTGGTTGGAGTGGTGTTGGGCCCGCCAAAGTTGGGATGGTTCAGGACGTTGAAGAACTCGGCCCGCAACTGCCCGTTCAGGCGTTCGCGGATGGGGACGGCTTTGATGAGCGAGGCGTTCAGGAATTTCCGTCCGTCCCCGCGCACTCCGCTGAACAGCGATAGCCGTGCGCCTCCTTGGGTGCGTAACGGTTCTGGGGATTTCGCGGCCGAACAGGCAAAATCCCCAAAACCGTTACGCACCCAAGGGAAACTGCCCGCTTCTCAAGTGCGGCTTTCTGGTACTATAATCGAGCTAGTTGCATCAACTTGGAGCCGCGGAGGCGATACGATTTCTCACGCAGCCATTCGCCCGTTAATCGCCGGCGTCTTTCTCGCCGGCGCGGTCCATGCAGGAGTGCTGGTTACCCGTTCCGACAAGGGTCTGCAGTTCACCAGCGCCGTCACCATCGGCATTCAGGGCAAAGACCGGGCCCTGAGCCTGGGCGGCCAGACCAAAGTGCCGGCGGCTCTCAACAAACTCGCCACCGTCCGTCTCACCGGCACTCTGCTCAAAGACGCCGATTCGAACATCGTCGCATCCTACCGGGAGGGCACGCTCGAATTCCTGATTCCGCAGGGATTGCCGAAAACTGCCGGTTCCGACGCCGCGGCCATCTGGCGAACCGTCAAGCTCTCCTACAAGAAAGCGGCGTCGGACAAAGCCTTCACCGACGTGCCGACCGCCGAATTCGTGGCTTTCCTGCCGGGCGGAAACGAAGAACTGCGGAAGATTTGCACCGATTCTCGCGCCCTCGAAGTGGTCGGGGGACGGACGAAGGGGTTCGCGGCGCATCTGGAATGGCTGGCGGCGGTTATCCGGGCATTCCCGTCCGATGCGGCGATCACGCCGCTCGAAAAAGTGGTCGAACAGGGAATGCGGCAACGCTACGAGCAGTTCGAGAGCGGAGTGGCCAGTTTGGAGGTCCTCCAACAGGCGCTGCAGTACGCTGAGTTGTCCCAGGCGGTGTACCCGAAGCAGCCCGAGCAGGAGCGGCTGCGGAAGGCGCTGGCGGACCGGAAAGCGTGGCTCGACCGAAGGGCCGCCACGCTGCGTGCGTTTGCGGTTTCCGATCAATGGGACGCGTTTCTGGCGGGGGCGCGCGATTTCGAGACTTACGAGCGGGCCTTTCCGGAGATGGCCAAGCTGCGCTCGGAGGCGCTGAAACAGAGCCTGCAGCGGCACCGGAAGGCGGGCCAGGAGCGGCTGGCGGAAGGCGAGTTCGGCGCGGCCCACCGCGAGTTCCGCACGGCCAGCCTGCGGCAACCCTCGAACGCGCAGTTGCAGGACGACCTCCGGCAATCCTGGACCGAGTACTCGCGCCGCACGGCCACCGACGGGCAAGGGAGGCGGGAAACCCTCAGCGCCGGCCTGCACGACGCCATCGAACGCGCGCTCTACTTCGCCGACCAGAACAAGCAGACGAAGAATCTGGACGAGGCGCTGAAGAACGTCGAGCAGGCCGAAGCGATCCTGAGCAAGGCGCTGGTGGGCGGAGCCGTGGCGCCCGAATCCCGCCGGGTGCTCTACCAGAAGGCCGACATTCTGGCGGCGCAAGGCCGAGTGAGCGAAGCCCTGGTGACGCTGGACCAGCACGACCTGGTGGCCATCGACGACGAACGCCTGCCGGCCAGCCAGCTTCGCAACCAGCTCCTGTTCCAGCTCGATAAGAACCTGAAGGAAATCAAGGCCCAGGCCCGCAAGGCCTGGACCGAGGAGCGCTTCCATCTGGTTCGCGCGTTGAGCCAGCAGGGTCTGCGGGCGAAGGACGACGACCCGGAACTGCTCCATTTCGCCGGCAGCGCCGCGTTCGTCACCCGGGACCGTCAGCAAAGCCAGAAGCAATTGGCGCGATACCTGGAGGTTTCCAATTCGCTCGATGGCAACGCCGAACAGCGGGTGCAGGCGCGACGCCTGCTCCGGACGGTTACCGCCGCCCCCGCCCCCGCCGCCGAGGCGGGCGAGCCGAACTGGATGTCGGGGAAGCGGCTGCCGAAGAACGTGTTCTACTGCCCCGTCAGCCTGGCGTTTCAGCCCCATATCGGCCATATCGACGCCGGCGGCAAGCTGAAGATCGCCTTCACGTGGGAGAAGGCAAGGCTTAAGTCGATTGTTCCGACCTTCGACAAGAACGAGAAGCCCACCGGCGAGAAGTGGATTACGTTCGGCTACGACGAACGGGTTCCGCAGGTGGCGTCGGTGGTGGCGGAGCAGGCCGCGCCGCCGCCGGCGGGAGCGGACCCGGACGAAGCGGTGAGACGGGCGGCGCTGATGATTCCCAACAACCCGTACGTGGACCCGGCGGCGGTGCAGGCGCTCACCGGCAAGAACATCACCCTCGGTATCGCCGGGAACCGGTTCTTCAACCCGTTCGTCTGGGACAAGGTTTACTATTTCCGGTTCACCTACGACGAGCAGGGGCGCGTGAGTCAGGCGCGCGAGCTGAGCGAGCCCGGCGGCGCCGCCGGCACCCTGGTGGTGGAATTCGACTGGAACGGGCTCCAGCTTGCCGCGCTGCGCGGCTACGAAGGACCCGACGAGAAGCGCCGGGTGAAGATCTACGAGCGGACATTGCAGTATGAGGGCGGGCGGCTGATGTCGGAAGACATCCAGTCCCAGGGGCGCTCGGCGAAGGTGAAGTATACCTACAAGGGCGACACTCTGGTGTCGGCGAGTTGCGACAAGGGCGCGCACCTGGACGCCCGCGCCAGGCAGGTGACATTCGCGGGTAACTGACCTGCACGGCAGGTCGCGGGGAGGCACAAGATGGCGCGTAATTCCAGGTCATCCACAGCGCTGGGCTGGCGCGCGGCGGCGGGACTGGGCCTGCTGCTGGCGGCCTCGGCGCCGATTTTCGCCGCCGAGGAAGAGGGCAAGCGGGTCGCTCTGATCATCGGCAACGACGCCTACTCGGTCGGACCGCTGAAGAACGCGGTCAACGACGCGCGGGCGATGGACAAGGCGCTGCGGGCGGCGGGGTTCCAGACCAAGCTGCTCGAGAATGCCACCAAGGAACAGATGGACGAAGCGCTCGGCGCGTTTGCCGATTCGCTGGGGCCGGACCACAACGCGCTGTTCTACTACGCCGGCCACGCCTTCCAGATCGAGAACGAAAACTTCCTGATCCCCATCGATTTCAAGCCCGCGCGGGGCATCACGCAGGCCAAGATCCGCTGCCTTTCCCTGGCCCAGTTGCTGGAAGAACTGAAGCGCTCCCGGGCCAGGAGCAGGGTGATCATCCTGGACGCCTGCCGCGGGAACCCCATGGCGCAGACGTATTCTCTCTCCGCCGGCCTGGCCCAGCCGCTCAACGCGGGCCGTGAGACCTACATCGCGTTTTCGACCGGGCCGAACCAGGTGGCCGCCGACAACCCGGACGGCAAGAACAGTTGGTTCACCGAGGCGCTGGTCGAACTGCTTTCCGAGCCCGCGGCGAACCCCGACATCGACGAACTCCTCACCCGGGTCCGGAAACGGGTGGAGGCCGAAACCGAAAATCGCCAGACGCCGTGGTCGCTGTCCAGCCTGACCAGCGGATTCCGCTTCCGGCCGCGCTCCAAGGCGGAGACCGAAAACGACCCCTCGCTGGCGCAGAAGTGGCTGGACGACGCCGCGCGCCGCGAACGGCGCGAGGACTGGGCGGAGGCCATCGATCTGCTCAACCGGGTGATCAAGCGAAAGCCGGGCGGGGCGGTGGAAGCCGCGGCGCAAACGAGGCTGCCCTACCTGGTCGCGCGCCGGGACGCGCAGGCGAGTTTCGACGGCTCGGATTTCACCCGGGCGGCCGAGCAATACCAGCAGGCCTTCCGGGCCGACGGCTTCTCGATGGATGCCGCCTTCCAGGCCGCCAACAGCTACCTGCTGACCGACCGCATGGGGGAGGCGGTGGGCACGCTCAAGGCCATCCGCGTCCGCGGTTCGTCGGAGGCGATCCGCAAAGCCGACGCCATGTTGAAGGAACTGGCGGCGGTGTCGCCGGAAGCCGGACAGGAATTGAAAACCGGAATCCCGGCTCCGCCCCGAGCCGAGGAAGTGTTCAGCGGGATGCGGTTTGGCGTTCCGGACCAGGAAGCGGGCGGGAGGTACTTGCGGGAGACGCCGGTCGAACTGACGCGCTGGGTGAACGAATTGCAAGCGGCGGCGGCGCCGGTGGTCATAACGATGTCCGGATCCGGAGCGGCGGTGGCCGCGCCGGGGGCGGCGGTCGCCCCGCCCGGGGCGGCGGCAGTGGCCCCGGTAACGGTGGCACCCCCTTCAGGCCGCGTCGAGGAGGTGAG
>JAUYBU010000005.1 GCA_030693045.1 Bryobacterales bacterium
TTTCGCCAGCAAAATCCCGGCGCCCACGAGAACGATTTCCGACTGCTTGTCCGAGGCCTTGCCCGCATCCGCTCCCGCTTTGAAAAACTCATCAGCGGCAGCAAAAGTGAAAAATAGGCTCGGATTGGCCAGATTATGAACCGTTTACCGGCCAATGGATGGAAACGGCTGGACGATGGCGCGATGATTTGCGGCCACGGCACCTCGAGATGACAGTTGTTGAGGGATTGGGACACGCCGCGGGCGGCCTCTCCAACCACCTTGCAGGTGGTGGATCACCCAGACTTGGAGCATCTCGTCACCCTGAAAGGCATGGATGCTATCCGTGATCCGTTCTCTGATTTTCGCGATGGCCTCCAGGATGTCGCTCAGGCGATCCGCGTCGCTCCTAATAGGGCGATGGCATCCCTGTAGAACGATTCCCGGATGGAAGGCTTCACCCAGCCGTCGCTGGCGATGTCGACTTTCCGGCCCGACAGGCTTTCGAGCTCCAGCATGAGAGCCGCCTGGTCGAGGAGACTGGTCCCCTCGAACCATGTGACGAGCAGGTCGACGTCACTGTCAAGGCGGGCGTCGCCGCGCGCGACGGATCCGATCAGCCGCACCTGAATCGCACCGTGCCTGGCGGCGATGCGGACGATCGCCTCACGCTGCTCGCGGATTGCTTCGCCGACAGTCAGGTCCGCCACGGCTTCGTCTCCTCCTTGAAGTATAGCGTCACCCCACGTGTGGTTTGATGCCGTACACGCAAGGCTGTGACGATTGGAGAACTGCAACTGGAAAGAGGCGATCAATCCATCTCGGGCGGGATCGCCGCCGGCGCGGGTCTGCCTAATGCGTGGTCGCAGGCCGCGATCAGGCGTTTGATCCCGGCTTTGATCGCGTCGGCCTGGCGCATGTGGTGAGTGGCGAGTGTGAAGACGCCGTGGGGTTTGGCGGTCTCGAATTCCTGGCAGTGCACCAAGTCCGCGACGTTCGAAGGCTGGTAGTGCTTGCGGATCACGCGCCCGGCGCCGAGGCGATCCTCGGGCTTGAGCGCGCACCGGAGCCGGGCCACCCCGGCGTGCAGGTCGCCGCCGCGGCGCGCAGCGGCCGTCTCGATGCGCCGGCGTGCGTCCTGTTCGATCTCGCCACCCTCGAGGGCGGTGTAGACCTCCAGTGCACGGGCCCACTGGCTGTCCGGGATGTGCCTGTACGGCCCGGCTGCCGCGCGCCCGGCGGCGATCATCACGGGCGGGGCGGCGGAGAGCCTGAGCAAGGGTTACTACGGGGCGCCGAAACGGGATCTGGTCACGGGGCTTGCAGGTATTGCTGCAACGCGGGGGGTTGCTGATTGCGGGGATGCGGGTGAAGGTGGGCGGCGAGGGGCGGGAGCAATACGGGGTGTGGCGGGAAGGGACGCACGACGACCTGGTGTTTGCGGTGGTGCTGGCGTACTGGGCGGCGCGGAAGATGTACCCGAACGAGCCGACGGGAGAGGAGGGGTCAGGGGAGGCGAGGTGATCGAAGTTCGCCGCGGAGGGCGCGTTGAAGGGCCTGGATGTGGGCGGGGGCCCAATGGGAGTGGTTGGCGAGGGTGCGGGAATGGACCTTGCCATCCTGGCGGAAGCTCTCGCGGAGGAGGATGGCGGATGGGGAGGAGCGATTGGGGACGGTGGCGACGTACATGTCTACCGAATACCACTATGACTTAATTAAAGCAATACCAAAAAACACTATTTACATGCCTACATCAAAAGGGCGAAAACACTCGTAACTCGTGAAGGCTCTGCTGGTTAGCTCAAATCAGATGGGGGAAGATCCGCCGGATGACAAAATCCGATTCCCTTTTCAGGCCAAGCGCATTGCTCCCAAGGTCATTTCACCGTTCAGGAAGGGGGAGACCGTCGAAATCCAGCGCATGGCGCCTGAAGATGCCTGCTCCGCCGACATGCTCGTGCTGATCCGCTGGCACGGCCGGACCATGGCAGATCCCCTGTCACAACTGATTGTGATTGATGCCGACGACTTCACCGCTAAGGCCATTGGTGACTGGCATTACTGGGTGGCGCAAGGGTACTGCTTCTGAACCGGACCCCGAACTACGCAGGCTTGCCGAAAGGACACGTTTCTTCGAACTTCCAAGGGCTGTCATGCACAACGTCCAGATCACCCCCACGGACCCGCCTCGGGTGGGCCTGCCTAGCGCCGCATTAACGTAAGCGGGCTTGCCGCGGACGTTCAACCGGGACGATCACGTACGGAGTCTCCAACTCGAGATCGGGGTAGTTCCGGCCATTACCCTGTTTGTCTATTGCCTCGACAAAGTACATCAGGTCCCACTCCGGCGTGATGAAACCGCCCGGGATTTGGGCCACATACAGGCCGGTCTTGACATCCAGCGACATATCCACCGCCTGGTAATCCTCATACTGGGTCAGGCGCCGGTAGCGGAGGCGCATCGATTTCACGCCCGAGGCATCTTCGGCACGCGCGGCGATCCGAAGGTCCTGTCCGGGACGCGCCGTGCCGGCCGGTTCCAAACGCACTCGCGGCGCTTGAGTGTCGCCGGATGGCACGCGGGGCCGCGGCGCGGCCTTCGCGGTGGCCTGCCGCGCCTGGCTCCTTTGCGCTACTAACTGCTCCAGCCCTTGCTGCAATTTCTGGAGTTCTTCTTTCCAATGCCGGGGAAAGCCCGTGCGGTGCACGCCGAAGGCGAGGTCGTCCGAGTAAACGTCCCCGGCACTATTGACGATTTCCTGCCACGCGGATACGGCCGTTCGTTCGTGCGCGATGGCCCGGTCAAACGCGGCGAGATCGCCGCTGTCGCGGTAGATGTTGTAGCTGACCGCCGCGTGCAACCGGGAGGCGTGGTAGCTGGCGAGCCATGCGAGGATCTTGAGATCGGTTATCGTCGAACGGGCTTCGTTTCCGGAAGCGCCCGCCGCTTCCGCCTCGCGGACATGTTTTAGCACCGCTTCGGCCTGGGAGGAAAACCAGCGGCTGGTCTCTTCGGGCCGGCGCATGGACGTGTCGCCGCCCGACAAGATGCTCTTCGCCGCGTCGCGCGGGTTCATGAACTGCTCGGTATCCGTGCCTTCCATGTCGGCGAACTTCGGAAGATCCTCCTGACGCATCATCTCGGCCCAGCCGCGAGTGGTTGGGAAGAGCTGGTATCGATAGCTTGCGGCCACGATTCGAGGCACGATTCCGCTCGCCGCATGCAGGCCTTTCATGAGGCTGACGCCGGCCGCGCCGAACCTGCGTTGGAACTCCCGCTCCCACACCTCGGGCGGGGTGTCAGGGTTGTAACTAACCCGGCCCCAAAGCTGATAGAAGTGCCAATAGCGTTCGAACTCGAAGTCGTAGTAGCGATACCTGGCGTTCAGGATCGGCATCGGCGGTTTGTCATGCGGCTCGCCGAGCATCGTGGTCGCCAGCATTTCGTTCACGTCCATGCTGTTTCCGTCATACAGGCGCGCGCTCGCCGCAAAGCGCCGCACGTAGCTGGGGTCGGCCCACAGCAGCAGCCTGGTGGCGCCTCCGCTCCACAGGCGCCAGTGCACGCGGTAGCGCTGCGGATAGCGCAGGAGGTCGGCGTATCCATGCCGCCGGTCCTTCTGATTTTGGCGGTTGGTGTGCGTGGGGTGAAAGGGCATCCCCATCTGCTCCATCCAATACTTCGTCTCGATTCGCGCGTTCAGACCTTGATTCAATGCGTCCTGGATGATTTCGTCCGGCAGTTCCTTGGCCCGCAGAGTCACCCGCAAACCGGATTTGAACCGGGCCAGCATGGTGAACACCTCATGCCAGAAGCCCGCCATTTCGTCCCGCTTCAGGCCCGACTCGCCATGCATGCGGAATTCCAGGCCGTCCACTTCGGGGAAGACCTCCAGGAACCGCCGCAGAGCGGCTTTGGTGTAAGCCGCCAGGTTTTCGGCGGTCACTCCGGACACCAGACCCGGCACCTGCTTGCCGGCCAAATCGGAAGCTCCCGCGATGCCGCCGCCCTGGACGCCGCCGCGGTAGATGTGATCCCATACGGCGGGGATCACCTCGATCCCGCGTTCGTGCGCGATGCGGATCATCGCGCGGAAGGCGGCCACGTTTCGCGTCTGCTGGTCCCGGGTGATTCCGACCAGGCGGACCTCGGGATGGGCTTCGACGTCGAAGAAGTAGGGATACAACGGCGCCATGAATCCACCGTTTTCGTAACCGAAGATCACCGTGAAGGCGTTGATCCGGCCGCGGGCCAGCAGGTCGAAGTACCGTTTCCAATAAGTCTCGTCATAGAGCCGGCTCTCGAAATAGGCCCGCTGCATCGTGTAGATGGAGATGCCCCGCTCGAGCAGGTACGGCGTCTCGCTGATGTCGCGAACCTCGCTGAACGGATCGCGCGGGTTGTTCGACCACGAGACGCGGTCGGCCGTGTCCAGCGCCGCGTACATCAGGCCCCGGGCGTCGGATCCGCACAGAATTAGGGCGGGCTTGCCCTGAAACGTGCCGCGGCGAATCGCGAGAGCTTGCGCTCCCTGGGGCAACGCGGCCTTGGCGGTTTTGAGAGCGCCGGCGACCCGCGCGCTCGAACTCTGGCCGGCCAAAACGACGAAATCGGCTCCCGATGCGCTCAGGTTCGTGGCGCGTTCGACCGGAATGCCTTTCGCCGCCAGGCTCTCCCGCAGTTTCTCCAGCCCGTAATCGGCCGGAGCGTCCAGCCGGCCGTCGGCCAGCAGAACGACGCGCGCCGCGACCGGCGCCGCCGGGCAGGCCAGCGCGGTCAGAATCAAAGCGATCGTGAAATGGGTGCATTTCCGCATAGACGTATCCTACGACTGAACGACGAAGTACGGCTGATTCGTCAAGTCCGCGCCCAGACCGGGGTACAGTGTGGCCGAATCCGGTCCCTGCTCGATCTCGAAGTAGTACTGCAACGGATACGGCGAGTTTGTGTACGTCGCCGGGATCACCGCGCTGCGGCGGTTGCCGGTTGCCGCCATCTCCGCCGTCTCGTACCGCTCGGCTTGGGTCACATGGCGGTAGTACAGGCGAACCATGGCGGGACGGTTCGTAAAGGAGATTTCAATATCGAGCGGTTGCCCCGGCCGGAAGCGCTGGGGCGGGGTGTGGCGGCACGCAACCGGCGCGCGTCGCGGCCGGCCGAGCGCCTCCTTGATGGCGGCCGCCACGCGGCTGTCCGGCTGGCCGGACTTGGCCGGATCGAGTTTCTTCTCGACCGCGGCGATGTCCGCGTCCATGGCCGGCAGCCGGTCCAGCCAGTGTCCGCGCAACTGCGGGCGCTCTCCGACGGTGAGATCGGGCACGTAGACCTTGGCCCGCTCCGCAAGTTCGGCCCACGCGGCGCGGGCGGCCCGGTACTGCTTCAGCGACTCTTCAATCGCAGTGCGGTCTCCGGTCTTCTCGTAGATGCGGTACAGCACGCCGCTGCGGAACTTGGCGCCAAAGAAACGCCCCACTCCCGCCTGAATGGCGATATCGATCGCGATACGGCGATACTCGGGCCGGTCCTTTCCCGCGGCACGCGCTTCGAACTCCGCCAGGTGCTTGGATCCCGCCGCCGCATAGTCCTCGATCCACTGCGCCACTTCGATCGGCGAATACTTGCCGCCGCGCTTGCCGGCCAGGAAATCGTCGGCGTAGTCGTTGATGCGATAAAACAACTGCGGGTCCATGGGGCTAACGTTGCCGAAGACCCTGGGTGCGGGGCTGTCGCCGTACGGGCCCGCGCGATCCGCATCGATCATGGACTGGTTCAGGTACATCTCGGGCCAATACGTGTTATTGCCCGCCGATGCGCCGTGCGCGGTGGTCACGATCGGCAGGATGCGGCTGCAGTTGGCCAGCGCGGCTTCCGCCGCCGGCGCGCCCGCGCCAAACTGCTTGCGAAGGTAGCGCCGCCAGCCGTCCGGGTCGGAGCCGGGGTCGTACAACATCCGGCCCCAAACCCGGTGGCTGTAGACGTATTTCTCCCAGTCCCAGCGCGGCTTCAGGGAGGCATCGGCATAGCCGGCGCGATCGCCCGCGATGCCGGAGCCGCGGCGGCCCTTGAACCCGGGCGGCTCCATGATTTCGACGCCGTCGCTGCCGCAGAACCGAAACGCGCGGGAGTGCGCGGCGGCGGTCAGAGGATCGCCCCAGATCAGAATCCGCTGCGTGCCCGGCCAGATGCGGTGCAACACGCCCCACTTCCGGTCTTCCCGCAGCAGGTCGGCATAGCCGTAGCGGGTGAAACTGCGGGCGCCGGAGCTGAGCCTCATCAATCCGGTCGCCTGACGGCCGGGGCGCGGCCGTTCGAGTTCGCGTATGTCGGCCTGATGGTAGGGCATCCCCATGTGTTCGGCCCAATACTTCGGTGAAACCTTCAGGGGCAGCCCGGTTGCCACGCCCAGATCGAGCATGGTCTGGTCCATGCCCTTGGAGTGCATGTCGATCTCGACCTTGCGGCCGCAGGTGGAAACGCCCTCGAAAACCGTCTTCCAGAAATCGTAACTGCCCTCCTCGACGCCGCTTTCGCCGTGCACGCGGAAAGTGACTCCGCTCACCGCCGGCAGCGCCTGGAGCAGCGCCCGCACGGCGTCGCGGCAGTACGGCCCGTGGGTTTCGCGCGTCAGCCCGGCGATGGTGTAGTTGGGCTTGGGACTATCGATCCACTCGTAGCCGTGCATCCAAATCCCCAACTGGAATTGCAGGCCGCGGGCCACGGTTTGCTCGCTGATGAACTTCAGCATCTCGAGATTGCGGTCCCGCTCGGCGTCCGGCAGTTGCGGGACCCGCACGTTGTAGCCCGGCACGGAAAGGAAGAACGGAT
>JAUYBU010000034.1 GCA_030693045.1 Bryobacterales bacterium
AGAACACGATCGTGTTCCCGCACCTGGGCGGGAGCCGCGACGAAATCTTCCGGCGCATCGCGATCGTGGCCGCGCACAAGAACACCTCGATCGAGCTGTCCGGCTCCGGAATCGAGCGCGTGGGGATCCTCGAGACAGCAGTGAAAGAGATCGGCGCCGACCGGGTGCTGTACGGCTCCGACTTCACCATTAACGAACCGTCGGCGGTGATCGCACGGGTGAAGAACGCGTTTCTCACCGCGGAAGACCGGGAAAAAATCCTTTTCCGCAACGTCGATAAGCTGCTTGCGAAAGCGGGGAAATCATGAGACGACGCGATTTGCTGTTGACCGCCGCGGCCGGTGCACTGGGCGCGGCCGAGGCCAGGAAACGCAAGGTTCTATATTTCACCCGCAGCGCGGGGTTCGAGCATTCCGTGGTTCGCCGCGAGGGCGCGCAGTTGAGTCACTCCGAGAAGTTACTCATCGAATTCGGCCGGAGGGGCGGCTTCGAGGTCGAGTGCACCAAGGACGGGCGGGTGTTTGACGCAAGCCTGGACCAATACGACGTGATTGCCTTCTACACCACGGGCGATCTGACCGGCCCCTCCAAGGACGGCTCGCCGCCGATGACCGCGGCGGGCAAGGGGAAGCTGTTGGAGGCGATCGCCAAGGGCAAGGGGTTTGTCGGTTTCCACTCCGCCACCGACACGTTCCACTCCAAAGGTCCGCGAGACCAAAACCAGTCCGAAATCGATCCCTACATCGCCATGCTGGGCGGAGAGTTCGTCATTCACGGCGCGCAGCAGGAGGCCTCCCTGCTCCTCACGTCGCCGAAGTTTCCGGGCGCCGGGAACCTCGGAATCGCCGAAGGAATGCCGTTCACCGACGAGTGGTACACGTTCAAGAACTTCGCAAAGGATCTGCACGTGATCCTGGTTCAGGAAACGGAATACATGAAGGGGGAGGCTTACCAGCGCCCCGATTTCCCGGCCACCTGGGCCCGCGTTCACGGCCAGGGCCGCGTCTTCTACACCTCGCTGGGACACCGCGAGGACATCTGGACCAACCCGTTCTTCCAGGCCATCGCCCTGGGCGGATTGGGGTGGGTCGCCGGCGCCGTCGAGTTCGGCATCCCGCCGAATCTCGATGCGGTGACGCCGCGGGCAAGTCAACTCAAGGGGAGATGACACGATGAATCGGCACGAGTTTTCACGACGCCAGTTTCTGGGAAGTGCGGCCGCGACCCTTGCGGCGCCCGATCCCCGCAAAACGCGCAGCTACAACCCAAACATGGAGTACCGCCGGCTGGGACGGACCAACTTCATGGTCTCGGCGGTGAGCATGGGCGGGCATTGGAAACGGATCCCCTACAAGCCCGGCACGGAGGAATTCAAGAAGAACCGCCGAGATGTGGTCTACGCCTGCCTCGAGCACGGCATCAACTACATCGACGCCTGCTCGGCTTCGGAAGTGGCGGTCTACTCGGAAGCCCTCAAGGGGCGGCGCGAAGAGATCTACCTGGGCTTTGAGAGCACCGGGGCGCGAAAGCCGGAGATTGCCGGATCGCTGGACAAATTGAAACAGGGTCTGGACGAGGCCATGAAGAAGTGCGGGCAGGATTACGTGGACGTGTGGCGTCTCACCATGCGCGAGCAGACCACCAAGAACTCGCTCCAGGAAATCGAGAACGTGGCGGCGGCGCTCGAGTGGGGCAAGAAGACCGGCCGGGCTCGCGCCACCGGTATTTCCACGCACCACCGCCCGTGGATCGCCGAGGCGGTGGCCAAGTACCCGTCGCTGGAAGTGATCATCACGCCTTACGCCGCCGGCAGCAAGGAGAAGCCAGTGGGCAGCATGTTCGACGCCTTCCGCAAGCATGACGTGGGCTTCATCGCCATCAAGCCGTTTGCCAGCGGCACGCTGTTCGCTTCCCTGGGCGTCCCGGATTCCCCGACCAAGCGGGACGACGACGACCGCGCCCGCATGGCGCTGCGCTACGTCCTGAACTGCGACCTGGTGGCCGCGTCCATCCCCGGGCTGATGACCGTCGACCAGGTGAAGAACGCCGCGGCCGCCGTCAAGGAGCGCCGCCAATTCGACCGGGCGGAAACCGCGCGCCACCACGAACTCACCGCCGAAATGTGGCGCAACCTGCCAGCCAATTATCTCTGGCTGCGCGACTGGCAGTGGGTGTAGGAACTACGCGCGCGCCAGCGACCGGGCGACCAGCTTCTCCCAAAGCTCCCGCTGCTCGATCAGCGCCTGCACGCGGTCGGGCGGCGTGGAGCTCAGTTCTCCGAGCCACCAGCCATTCCAGCCCATGTCGACCAGCAGATCCGTCTGCAATTGGAATGGGAACTTGGCGTCGCTCAGTTCGTGGAAGTGCAGCGTGTCGTCCAGGCGATCCTTGACCAGCGCGAAGTTCTGGGCGAACGCGCCGCCTTCATTGTCCCGGGCGTCGCAGTTCAGCTTGATGCGGATACTCGGCTGCTTCACCTGATCGAGAATCTTGCGCAAGGTGACCAGCCGGCCCGCGCTGCCGTGGTTTTCGAGCCGGACAATCTGGCCCACGCCGGCGGCATAGCGGCCCACTTCGTCCAGCGCGCGCGCGGCCTGCGCGAGGGTCTTCTCCTCGGGGACCCCTTTCTGAAAGTCGTTCACAAAAACGCGAACGCCCCGGCCGCCGACGTCCTGGCTCAGCTTCATGAACGCCTTGGCGTTTTCAATCGACTCCTTGAGCTTCGCCGGATCGGGGGAGTCGAAGCGCTCGCCCGAAGCCAGGCCCACCAGCGTGACCGGGCTGTCGGCGAACCGCTTCTTCACTTCGCGCCGCGCCGCGTCTCCCATTTCCAGTTCAATGCCGTGAGCGTGTTTGGAACTGGTGCGTGGTTCGACGGCCAGGGCCTTGGCCCGCGTGCAGTTGGCAATCAGCGTCGGGATGTCCCAGTCCCGGCCCCATTGATAGGTCGCCAGGCCGAAGCGCATTTTGGAAACGCGCCTGGCGGGCGCGGCCGCCCCGGCCGAACTCAAGAATCCGAAACCGGCGGCAGCGCCCCCGAGGAAGCGGCGCCGGTTGAATTGGGAAGCGTCGATGTTCATGTCATCTCTCCTTACACTTGAGAATACCGGGATTTGAGGGAGGGCGGGCGAACCGGACTCCCCCGGAATCGTTAAGCGCCTCCCCTGCAAATTGCGGAACCTGAGAACTACCTGATAGGCTGGATCTCAGTACTCTCAAGGTTTGTGTCAAGAAAACTGGGCGCGCTACAGGGCTGCCTGATAGCCTCCCCTTGGTATGATCGAGAAGCTCGAAAGGTTAACTTATATGAGACTATTTGTCTTCGCGATACTGGGATTGGCTGCGTCGCTGCATGCCCAGCAAGCGGGTAGAATTACGGGCACCGTCACCGATCCGAGCGGCGCCGCCATCGGCGATGCCGCCGTGGTCGCCACCAATGTACAAACCGGCGAGTCGCGCCGCTCCACTACCAATGTCACCGGCACCTATGTCATCGCACCGCTGGGAGTCGGGGATTATTCGCTGGAAGCGCGGAAGGAAGGATTCAAAACCGCGTCTCGCTCCGGCCTGCGCATCGATGTCAGCGCGTCGCCCGTGCTGGACCTTCAACTGGAAGTCGGCAGCCTCAGCGACCGCATCGATGTCTCGGCGCAGGCCATCGCGCTGAACACGGAGAGCCAGGCCATCGGCAACTCCCGCTACGAGGCTCAGTTGAGGAACCTGCCGATCATCGTGCGTGAAGTGCAGGCGCTGGTGGGACAGACGGCCGGCGTTCCCTATGGCACCACCGATACCGTGGGCGGCAATTTCGCGCAAGGCGGGCGCAGTTCCATGCAGGTGCTCTCCGACGGCGCCCAGCTCAACCCGTTCCAGACCACTGCCTGGCCCGCCATCGACGGCATCGGACGGCGCGCCGACCTCACCCTCCCCGGCGTCGACGCCATCGCCGAAGTGAAGTGGGTGACCAACGGCGGCAGCGCCGAGTTCGCCCAGCCCACGCAGGTCATCGTCGCTTCCAAGTCCGGCGCCAATGTCACGCACGGCAGCCTCTTCGAGTTCTATCGGTCCGGTGGATTGGGCGCACGCCGCTGGGAGGCCGCCAATCGCGAATCGTTCGTGCGCCACCAGTTGGGCGGCACCGTGGGTGGACGCATCAAGAAGGACAAGATGTTCTTCTTCGGCGGATTCGAAGTGTTCCGCCACACCTCGGGACAACTTCTCAACGCGCGGCATCCCACCGGCGCGGAGCGCTCCGGCGACTTGAGCAATTTGCTCCGGCGTGTCGACGCGCGCGGCGCGGCCGCCCCCGTTAATCTCAACGACCCTCTCAGCGGCGCCGTGTTCCCGGGCAACATCATCCCCGCCAACCGCATCAGCCCGGTCTCCACCGAACTCCTGAAGTTGATTCCCGCGGCGCCCGTACCGGCGGGACGCCTCACCGACTTCAACACGGTGGTCCTCAAACCGCTGTTCGACAAATCCGAAAAGTACGACGTCCGCTACGATTACGAAATCAACCCGAACAACCGGCTGTTTGCCCGCGCCACCATCGCGCGCCTCGACCAGGCCTCGCGATTCAGCGGCAGCGTGCCCGGCACTTACGGCTACACCACAAAGAAAGAGTGGACCCAGGCGGTGTCGTCCAACTGGACCCACATTGTGAATCCGTCCACCGTCACGACCGCGCAGTTCAGCTTCCGCAGCATGCCGTTCAAGAATATTCCGTCGGGCGGGGACACCGTCTTCCCGGTGAAGATCAACGACGTCGCTCCGGCTCCTCCCTTCGGCGGCGGACCGGCGGTTCTCATCAACTCCAACGGCAACGGCATCAGCGACCTGTTCGACCGGCTGCTGTTCAACTACAGCGCCGACTACGGCTACACCTTCGACCCCACCATCACCAAGACCATTGGCAACCACACCGTAAAGGCCGGATTCACGTTCCTGCGCGGCTATAAGACCCAGGAGCTGGCATCCCCGCCCTATGGCCGCTTCCAGACCTCGTCGGATTTCAACAACGCCCGCTCCACCACATCCGCCACCGGCGACGCCTACGGCGATTTCCTGCTCGGCTATCCCAGCAATACCGACGTCACGGTGGGACCGGCGGGGGCGTTTGTCTCCAAGACCAACTTTGCCGGCTTCGCGCAGGATGACTGGAAAATCACTTCGCGCCTCACCATCAACCTGGGATTGCGTTGGGACCACTTCGGTTTCTTTGAAGAGATGAACGGACGCGCCGCCGTGGGCAATTTCCGCACCGGTAAGATTGCGATTCAGGAAGGAAGTCAGAGCCTGATACTTCCCGTTTTCCAAAGCTTCAGCGACCGCTACATCTTCAACCAGCAACTCGGCCTGCCGGGAACTTTCGTGAAGTCGAACAATCGCGACTTCGCCCCCCGTCTGGGCGTGGCCTACCGTTCCGGCCGCGGCTTTGTGCTACGCGGAGGCTTCGGCATTTACGCCGCCGACGTTACACACAACGAGTTCACCGACATGTACAACCAGGCGCCGTTCGTGCGGCGCGCGCAACTCACCCGCAGTCTGCTGACCTCGCAAGGCGTGAATGTGAATTCCATCTATACCTTCCAGAATCCGTCCGCCAATGCCAGCGCCGCGGGCGCCGACACGTCGCTCACCACGGTGGGCGGCTTCCCCGAGAACTACCCCACGCAGAAGGCCTATACCTGGAGCCTGACCGTGGAGAAGGATCTGGGCCACGCCATGGTGCTGCGATCCAGCTATCTGGCCAACGTCACGCGCAACATGTCGCGATCGGTGCGCGTCAACGCCTGCGTTCCCGGGCCGACCGAGTGTCTGTCCCGCGCCGTCACCGACCCGGCCGGGCGCAAGTGGCCCTTCTTCGCCAACACGCTCGGGCGTCACATCGCCGACGGCCGCTCCAACTACCAGTCCGGCGAAATCGAGTTCAGCAAGCGATTTACGCAGGGACTGCTGTTCGACGTCAACTATGCCCATTCGCGCCTGCTCGGACTCGCCGCGGAGGCCACCAACCCGGTGGCGGCGCCGAAATGGTCTTATGACTACGGCCCCATTTCCGCGCAGCCCAACGACATCTTCCACTGGAATTTCGTTTACGAGCTGCCGGTCGGCAAAGGACGCCGCCTCGGCTCGGGCATGCACGCGGCGGCCGACGCCATTGTCGGCGGCTGGATGCTCTCCGGACTGGGCACGTGGCAATCCGGCGTGCCGCTTACCATCACAGCCAATACCGGGCAGAGTCCCACCGGCGCCGCCACCAATCGCGCCGACCGTTTGAAAGACGGCGCGCTCAGCCACGACGGCTCGCGCGGCGAGGCCGCCTTCCAGTGGTTCGATACCACGGCTTACGCGATTCCCGCGCTGATCAACCCCTCCGCCCCCCGGCCCACGCGGCAGTTCGGCACTGGCGGCATCGGCACCATCATCGGACCCAGCTTCTTCACTTACGACATGACGCTGCACAAGGTGTTCCGCATCCACGAGCGTTTCAACCTGCAGTTCCGCGCCGAGGCCTACAACCCGTTCAACGTGCCCATGCTGGCCAACCCGGACACCGATGTGCTCAGCGCCAACTTCGGCCGCATCCGCGCCTCGAATACGGCCTATACGTCGCGCAACCTGCAGTTCGGCGTGAGGCTGGACTTCTGATCGGGTGATGCAATGCGAATCTTGACCCAGACTTTCCTGTTCCTGGTTCTTATCGCCCAGTGGGCCGCAACCGCGGCGGACGTCGATCTGTTCCGCGACGACTTTTCCAAGCTGCCGCCGCGCAAGCTCAGCGCGCCGGTCGGTGAATTGAACGGCGCCATTCAGGAGTATCACTACCTGCCCCACCGCGGCGTACCCACCGGAGCATGGGAGAACGCCATCGGCCACCTCGATGCGTGGGTGACCTCCGATGAGAACGGCCACGCCTACCTGGAGCAGCATCTCAGCCCCGACGGCGGCCAGTTCGCGCTCCCGATCTTCATCACCGGAGACGCCGAGTGGAGCGATTACGCGGTGGAGGCGCGCGTCAAGCCACTGGCGCTGGAGGGCATGGCGGGCGTGGTATTCCGCTACCACACCAACCGCCACTATTACGTGTTCGCGCTCACCGGCGGCAACCAGGTGCGGCTGGCCCTGCACATGCCGCTGGAATCCGCGCTGCGCGTCCGCCAATGGAAAGAACTCGGCTCCGCCGACTTCGTTTACGACACCCTGCGCTACTACAACCTTCGGGTGGAGAACCAAGGGCCGCGCATCCGTGCTTACATAGACGGCAAGCTGCTGGTGGAAGCCACCGACAGCGGGATCGCAAAAGGCCGTGCGGGTGTGATGGCGGGCATTCCGGCGCGCTTTCAGGACTTCGCCGTCACTACGACGGACGCATCCAAGGCCGCGATCGCCGGGCGAATTGCCGCGCGCGAGGCCGAACTCGGGAAACTCCGCGCCGACAACCCCCGCCCCAAATTGTGGAAGAAGTTCGAAACGCCGGTCTTCGGCGCCGGCCGCAACGTGCGCTTCGGCGACCTCGACGGCGACGGCGTGCCCGAGATGCTGTTCGCCCAGAATATCCCGCGCGTGCGCGGCGACGCCTTCGACGCCATCAGTTGTCTCACCGCGGTAAGCCTCGACGGCAAGGTGCTCTGGCAGGCGGGCCGCCCCGACTCGCACAACGGCCTGCTCACCAACGACACGCCGTTCCAGATCCACGATGTGGATGGCGACGGTCGCAACGAAGTCGTGATGGTGCGCGATTTCAAGCTTCAGATTCTCGACGGCGCGACCGGCGAAGTCAAGCGCTGGGCGTGGATGCCTAAAGCGCCCGCCGCCGCGGCCCGGCCCTACGAACTGGTCAGCGGCGATTCCATCGCCTTCCTCAACCTCTCCGGCAACAAGGGCCGGCACGAAATCCTGATCAAGGACCGATATCAGTATTTCTGGATTTACAACAACAAGCTCGAACCGCTCTGGCAAGGCCAGGAGCAGACCGGCCATTATCCGTACCCGGTGGACCTCACTGGAGACGGGCGCGACGAAATCGCCCTCGGTTATTCGCTCTGGGACGCCGCCGGCAAGAAACTGTGGAGCCACGGCGCGGAACTCCGCGACCACCCCGACGCCATCATGGCGGGAAATCTCAGCCCCGACCCCAAGGCCGAACCGCGCGTGTATGCGAGCGGCAGCGACGAGGGCTTCCTCATGTTCGACATGCGGGGCAACATCCTCAAGCATGTGCGCGTGGGCCACAACCAGAGTCCCGCGGTCGGCAAATTCCGGCCGGACGTGGCGGGCCTGCAGTACATGGCGGTGAATTTTTGGAAGAACCCCGGCATCGTCACGCTGTTCGACTGGGACGGCAACATCCTGGAACAGCAGGAGCCGATCCACACCGGCGCTCCCATGCTGCCCGTCAACTGGCGCGGCGACGGACTGGAGTTCGTGCTGCTCTCCGGCAACCCGCGCGAAGGGGGCATGCTTGACGGCCACCTGCGGCGCGTGGTGATGTTCCCCGATGACGGGCATCCGGACCTCGCCGCCAACGTCCTGGATCTCACCGGCGACCAGCGCGACGAGATCGTGCTGTGGGATGAGAAGCGCGTCTGGATCTACACCCAGGATCGGCCGTTCACCGGCCAGCGCATCTATGCGCCGCAGCGCAATCCGGACTATAACGAATCCAACTACCGCACCAACGTGTCGTTCCCAAATTGGGAGCAGGTGAAGGTCAAGCGGTAGGCTCCAGGCCTCTGTCGCCGCCGGCCCCTCAGGATTATACTTTCTCCGGAACCACGAACGGCGGGCGGTAGTCCCGGGTGAGGAGCGCGTTGGCTGGCCCGCTGAAGGCGCCGGTGAAACGCTCGGCCGCCGGGTCCAGGGTAAGCCACGGCCCGAGCGTGGCGGGCTGTTTCTCCAGGTCGATGCGGTTGGCGTGCATGTGATCGAGGAACCGCTCGACGGTTTCCGCAAAATCCTTCTCGCCTCGTACGGTCTCGCGAATCTGCCCGCTCGACACCTGACGTCCGACACGGTGCGAGATGTTGATCAGGTGGCACAGGGCCGCCGAAAGGTGCCCGTCCAGGACATCCGAGTACAGGTCCGAGGACTTGCGGCTGCGCACGGCGCGGATGAAGTTCTCGGGCAGGTCCGTATTGGATGGCTTGAACAGCTTGACCGATCTGCCGCGGTTGTCGAAAGCCTGGTTGTTGGCGATGAATCCCTTCTCGCAGTGGACCACGACGCCGATCCCAAGCGTGTAGTAGTCGTCCATGCTGAGCCTGCCGTTGGTCTCCCAATTCTGGTCGCGGAACGCGCGGTTGCGGGGCAGGCCGCGCACTTCGAAAATAATCGGCACGGGCTTGTAGTCCAGCAGGGCAACCTGCGTGTTGGGCGTCTGGCCGTCGTCGTCGTAGCCGAAGCGCCCTCCCATGGCGATGACGCGCTCGGGCAGCGTCCGCTGACCGGCGGCCCAGCGGCAGGCGTCCATGTAGTGAATGCCCATGTTGCCCAGGTCGCCGTTGCCGTAGAGCCAGTCCCAGTGCCAGTCGTAATGCAGGTACTCGCGCTTCAGCGGCACAACCGGCGCCGGACCGGACCACAGGTCGTAGTCGATGCTCTTGGGAATCGGCTGCGGGCCGCCGACCTTGCCGATGCTGGTGCGGGGCCGGTAGTTGAGGCCGCGCACGCACAGCATGCGGCCCAGGTTCCCCTGACGAACATACTCGATCGCCTCGCCGATGCCGGTCGCGCCACGCGGGCCGTGCGGAACGGCGACGATCCGGTTGTAGCGGGCGGCCGCCTCAACCATCTTCCGGCCCTCGAAGATGTTGTGCGACGCCGGTTTCTGAACGTACACGTCCTTGCCCGCCTGGCAGGTCCACACCGTGACCAGCGCGTGCCAGTGATTGGGCGTCGTTACCACCACCGCATCGATGTTTTTGTTTTCCAGAAGTTTTCGAACGTCCGCGTACGGCTCGACAGGTTCATTGCGGTCCTTGAACTTCTGTACCTCGGCGTCGAGGATGTCGCGATCGACATCGCACAGCGCCACCACGCGGACCCCGGGCACTTTCCGGAAATCGCGCAGGTCCTGCTTCCCCTTGCCGCCGATCTTGACCGTCGAGCCCAGACCCACAATCGCCATGCGGATGTCGTCATTCGCGCCCAATACGCGGGAAAACGGCGCCGTCACGGCGGACGCCGACGAGAGTTTCACGAAGTCTCTCCGAGTGGTTGGTTCCATGGAGTGATCCTTTCCCGGCCGCGGCCGGACCGCCATCCTTTGTACCACGTTTGGGCTTGCGTGTCTGATATCCTGAAGCGTTGGCCGGCCGGAAAACCTATGGCAGCGAAGCTCGAGGGCATTTTCACCCCCACCGTGGTCCCGTTCGACGACCGCGGTGAGATCAACGAACCCGAATTGCGCCGCTTCCTCTCCTTCCTGCTCGAGAAGGGTGTCCACGGGCTGTATCCCAACGGATCCACGGGAGAGTTTACGCGGCTTTCGGTGGAAGAGCGCCGCCGCATCGTCAGGATTACGTGCGAGGAAGCCCGCGGCCGCGTGCCCGTGCTGGCGGGCGCGGCGGAAGCCAACGTCAAGGAGACCCTGGCCGCGTGCGAAACCTATGCCGGCTACGGCGCGCGCGCCGTGGCCATCGTTTCCCCCATTTACTACCGCCTCAGTCCCGAATCCGTGGTGGCCTACTTCACCCAGGTCGCGCAGAACTCGCCCATCGACATCACGCTCTACAACATTCCGATGTTCGCCACGCCGATCGACCTTCCGACCATCCGGAAGCTGGCCGAGTTGCCGCGCATAGTCGGCATCAAGGACTCCTCCGGCGATCTGGCGTTCATGATGCGCATGATCTCCGCGGTGCGGCCCGCCCGTCCCGATTTCTCCTTCCTCACCGGATGGGAGGCCGTGCTGGTGCCGATGCTGGTGATCGGATGCGACGGCGGCACTCACGCCAGCAGCAACGTCGTGCCGGAACTTACGCGGAGCCTGTTCGACATGACCCGCGCCGGCCAGATCGAGGAAGCGATGCGGCTCCAGTACCGCATACTGGAACTGTTCGACGCCATGCTGCTGCCATTCGAATTCCCGGACGGGTTCCGGGCGGCGGCCGAGATGCGCGGCTTCAACCTGGGCCGCGGCCGGCAGCCCCTCAGTAAGTCGCAGGAAGCCGACCGCACCGTACTGCAATCCGTCCTGAAGTGCATTCTGGCGGACTTCGGCCTGGTGACGCCGCCGCCGGAAGGTTGCGCGCCCCGCACGCAAAACCCGCGGGACGACAAAATCGGCCAGATTGTTTTTGAAGTCATGCGGACCCTGGAGGAGCGGGGCATTCTCTGAAGCGTCGCGAAAAAGCCGTGGGGACACGCCTGGGCCCCGTTCCAAGCGATGGTTCCCTTGAAGCTAGCCCGGAGTGTCCCCAGGGGGGCTCACAAGCCGTGGGGACACGCCTGGGCCCCGTTCCAAGCGATGGTTCCCTTGAAGCTAGCCCGGAGTGTCCCCAGGGGGGCTCACAAGCCGTGGGGACACGCCTGGGAGCCGCTACAAGCGATGGTTTCCGTGAAGCCAGCCCGGAGTGTCCCCCGGGGGGCTCACAGCC
>JAUYBU010000180.1 GCA_030693045.1 Bryobacterales bacterium
TGTCCAGAAACACAAGTTCGTCGGCGCCCTGCTGGTTGTAGCGGTCCGCCAACTCCACCGGGTCGCCCGCGTCGCGCAGGTTGACAAAGTTGACGCCCTTAACCACCCGCCCGGCGGTCACGTCAAGACAGGGAATGATACGTTTGGCCAGCATGAGTCACATCTCGATGAAGTTACGCACGATCTTCAGTCCCAAGGCTCCGGATTTCTCGGGGTGGAACTGCACTCCGAAAACATTATCCGATTCCAGAACCGCCGTGTAAGTCACCGTGTAAGTACACACCGCCTTCGCGGCGTCGCACAGCGGAACGTAGTAACTGTGCGCGAAGTAGACGAACGGCCGCGGCGCGACGCCGGCGAGCAGTCTGGAATTCGGCTTCACGTCCAGGTCGTTCCAACCCATGTGCGGCACGCGCGCGTCCTGGGCGAAACGCCGCACCGTGCCCGGAAACAATCCCAGGCCGCGAATCTCGGGCGCCTCGTCGCTGCCGTCGAACAGCGCTTGCAGGCCCAGGCAGATGCCGAGAAACGGAACGCCTTCCCGGATCCGGGCCATCAGCGTTTCCCGCACCCGCATGGCGTCCAGAGACCGCAGCAGTTGGCCGAAGTGGCCCACGCCCGGCAGGATGATCTTGTCCGCGCGCCGAAGCCCCTCGGCGTCGTCCACCAGGGTGTAACGCGCGCCGATCTCGCCCAGCGTGTTCTGAACCGAGCGGAGATTGCCCGCGCCGTAGTCGAGAATAGCGATCATAACAAGCCCTTAGTCGAGGGCAATTGGTCTTTGAGACGTTTGTCACGCGAGCAGGCGTAACTCATCGCTCGCGCGAAACACTTGAAGATAGCTTCCAGCTTGTGATGGTTCGACCGGCCGTAGAGTATCTTAGCGTGCAAGTTAGCGCCGGCGTGCGCCACGAAGCCACCGAAGAAGTCCTCGACTAACTCGGTCTGTAGGTCGCCGACATAGCGCACCCGCACCAGGTCTTTATAGACCAGGGCGGGCCGCCCGCCCAGGTCCACCGCCACCACCGCCAGGGTCTCGTCCATCGGCATCACGAAGTAACCGGCGCGGTTGATGCCCTTGCGGTCGCCGAGCGCCTTGGCGAACAGTTGCCCGAGCACGATGCCCACATCCTCGACCGTGTGGTGCTCGTCGACCTCCAGATCTCCCGTGGCCTTGAGCTTCAGGTCGAAACCGCCATGCCGGGCGAACAACTCCAGCATGTGGTTCAGGAAATGGATGCCGGTCGAAATCTCGTAACCGCCGCGGCCGTCGATCTTCAGCGCGCCGCGAATCTGAGTCTCTTTCGTGATTCGTTCAATCGATGCGGTTCTCATGCACCGCTCCCTGACGGTCGCGGCTCGGTCTCCGCGTTCCGAGCCGCGCGCGTGAGCAAGCGGCCCTCCAATTGATTGATGTCGTCGATAACCGCCTCGGCGCCCTCGTCCAACAGCGCCTGTTTCAAGTCCTTGTGCCAGGAACAGGCGGGCGAGGCCACGCCGACGAATCGCGCTCCGGCCGCGCGCGCGCAGCGCGCGTCGTCGGCCACATCGCCGACGTACCACAGGGTCTGTCCCGGCTTGAGTTCCTTGATCAGCAGCAGGCCCTCCGGCGCCGGTTTCAGCTTCTTCACGTCGTCGGCGTAAATCGCGGGATCGAACCGGATGTCGCGCGCAAAGCGGTTCAGCGTAAGGTCGGCCTCCCACTTGCGCCGGCCGCTGAAGATCCCCAGGTCGAACCGCTCCGCCAGGCGTTCGAGGGTCCCGGGTTGTGCAATCCAGCGCTCGCGCGAGATCAGCCCGTCGCCGTCGTTTCCCTTGAACAGCTCGACGAACTTCTCCACCAGCCTCTGGTAGTCGACGTAAGTGCCCAGGTCGGCGCACAGGCGCTGCGACAGCAGCCAGTCGTCGTTCCAGCCGCCGCGATTCTTGTAAAACTGGATCAAGTCGCGCGTGATCTTCCGGCCAGTGAAGTGGAGCACGGTTTGCACGATCGTCTCGCGGTAGGATTCGGTGACGTCCACCAGCACGCCGTCCATGTCGAATACCAGGGCATCCCGAGCCATCACCAGATCTCCTCGAGCGCTTTCAGAAACCGCGCCGCTTGTTCGCGCGTGCCGGCGGTGACGCGCACCGAGCCGGCTATTTCGTAACTGCGGTCGCGCACCAGCACGCCCATGGCGCGCAGTTTGTCCCGAATTTCAATGGCCCGGCCGCCGGCGCGAAAGAGCACGAAGTTACCCTGCGACGGGAAGAAAGGGATGCTCAACCGCTCCAGTCCCTGGCACAGCATGTCGCGCGCGGCCAGCGCCTCGCCGACATAGTCGCGAACGTACTGGGTGTCGCGGATGGCCGCGCGCGCGGCCAGCGCCGCAAGCTGATTGACGCTGTAGGGCGACTGCGCCTTATGCAGGAAGGCCACGTTCTCCGCCTGCCCAAACAGGCAGCCCATGCGCATCGCGGCCATGCCAAACACCTTCGAGAAGGTCCGGCTGACGAACAGGTTCGGATAGCGCGCCATCAAGCCTAGCGCCGTCACGCCGTAAAACTCGAAGTACGCCTCGTCGATCAGCACCGCGGCGTGCGGCGCCGCGGCCAGAATCTTCTCGATGGCGTCCAGGCCGATGGCCGTCCCGGTCGGGTTGTTCGGATTGGCGATGAGCGTGGCGCGCGTGCGGGGCCCGATGGCGGCCAGAAACTCGTCGAGCGGAAACGAGAGGTCTTCGGCGCGATAGTCGATCTCGCGAATCGCCGCCCCGGCCACTTCCGAGTAGAACCGGTACATCGCGTAGGAAGGCCGAGGCAACAGTACTTCATCGCCATCGTCGACGTAGGTATTAATGAGCACCTGAATCGCTTCGTCGGTGCCGTTAGTCAGCAGTAACTGGTCCGGCGCGACGCCGAAGTAAGCCGCCAGTTCCGGACGCGTTTCGTCGTACTCCGGGTAGATTGAGAGGCCATCCGCGCTCAGCCGCTCGCGCAGAAACTCGATCACCGTCGGCGAGCAGCCGACGGTGTTCTCGTTGAAATCCAGACGCAGCTTCCCGGCGCGTCCGCCGGTGGGCGGCGAGTAGGGCGTCATTTTGAGCACCGCCTGGCGCGGTTTCAGTTCAGACACCATCGCGCGCCTCCACCGACCGCGCGTGCGCTTCCAGACCCTCCGCCCGCGCCAGCGTGGTGATGGCCGGCGCCAGCCGTTTGAGCGCCGCCGGCGTCAGTTCCTGGGTCGAGATCACCTTCACGAAGTCGGCCGAGGAAAGCCCGCCGCGCAGCCGCGCCGCGCCGGAAGTCGGCAGAACGTGATTGGGTCCGGAAGCGTAGTCGCCGGCCGCCCCGGTGCTGTGCGGACCGATGAAGACGCTCCCCGCGTTCTCGACCTGCTTGAGCAGACTGGCGTCGGGAATGCTCAGGTGCTCGGGCGCGAAGCGATTGGCCATCTCCATCGCCTGCCCGATCGAGCGAACCAGAATCACGGCGCTGTTGGTGTCGATCGCCACGCGCGCCACCGCCGCCGTGGGCAAGGTCTCCAGTTGCCGCTCCACCTCTTTCACCACCGCTTGCGCCAGGCGTTTGGAAGTGGTCAGCAGCAGCGCCGAGGCGTCCGTGTCGTGCTCGGCCTGCGCCAGCATGTCGGCGGCGATCCAGGCCGGATTGCCTTCGCGCGCCACCAGCAGGATCTCGGTGGGGCCCGCGATGAAGTCGATGCCCACTTCGCCCGCCAGCAGTTTCTTCGCCGCCGCAACATAAATGTTGCCCGGGCCCACGATGCGCTCGGCGCGCGGCACCGTGCGCGTGCCAAAGGCGAAGGCGGCGATGGCGTGCGCCCCGCCCATCTGGAACACGCGCGTCACCTTCAGCAGCGACGCCGCGCCCCAGATCTCCGGCGCCGCGCGCGGCGAGGCCACGCACACGTTCTTCACTCCCGCCACCTGCGCCGGGATCACCGTCATCAGCAGCGTCGAAGGCAGCGGATAGCGGCCGGACGGAATGTAGGCCGCCACCGTTTCCAGCGGCCGGACAATCTGCCCGAGCTTGATGCCCGGCGCGATGGGGGCGCTCCTGGGCTGCGGCAACTGGAGTTTCGCGAAGGCCCGGATGTTGCGCGAAGCCAGGCGCACGGCCGCGCGAAAGTCCGGTTCCAGATGCGCGGCGGCGTCGTCCAGTTCCCGTTGCGGCACCCCAACCCCCCGCCGGTCCAGCCCGTCGAACCTGCGCGCGTATGCCAGCAACGCTTTGTCGCCGTGTTTGCGGACGGCTTCCAGAATCGGGCGAACGGTCTCCTCCGCCTCGCCCAGCCTCGCCGCGCGACGCTCCAGAATGCGCTCGGCCTGTCGGGAATCGATGATTTGCAGCATGGTTACATCACGATTTTATTCAATGGATACTCGACGATGCCCTGCGCGCCCGCTTCCTTCAGGCGCGGGATGATGGTGCGCACGGTGGATTCGTCGAGAATGGTATTCACCGCCAGCCACTCGTCGTCGCTCAGGTGCGAGATGGTCGGCTTCTTGAGCGCCGGCAGCACGTCCAGCACCCGCTCCAGATCCGCTTTCCGCACGTTCAGCATCAGGCCCACTTTGCCCAGCGCGTTGATGGCGCCCTCGAGCAGCATCCTGATGTCCTCGAGTTTGCGCCGCTTCCAGACGTCCGCCCAGGAGTCCCGGTTGGCGATCAGTTGAGTGTTCGATTCAAGCACCGTCTCGATGATGCGCAGCTTGTTGGCGCGCAGCGACGAGCCGGTCTCGGTCACCTCGACGATGGCGTCGGCCAGCACCGGCGGCTTCGCCTCGGTCGCGCCCCAACTGAACTCGACCTTGGCCTTCACCCCGTTGGCCGCCAGGTAGCGCGTGGTCGCGCCCACCAGTTCGGTGGCGATGATCTTGCCTTCCAGATCCTTCACCGTGTGGAACGCCGACCCTTCGGGCACCGCCAGCACCCAGCGCACCTTGCCGAAGCTCTGCTTGGCGTAAATCAGGTCGGCCAGCGTGGCGACATCGGCCTGGTTCTCTTCCACCCAGTCGCGGCCGGTCAGGCCCGCGTCCAGCACGCCGTCTTCGACGTAGCGCGCCATCTCCTGCGCGCGAATCAACATGCACTCGATCTCCGGATCGTCGATGGCCGGAAAGTACGACCGGCTCGAAGTGGTGATGTTGAAACCCGCGCGGCGGAACAGATCCACCGTCGCGTGCTCCAGACTTCCTTTCGGAATGCCCAGTTTCAGTTTCACGCCTGGCCTCCATAGACCCTGTCCGGATCGTACGTGCGCGCTTCGCTCTCGGCCCATGCGCCGTCCTTGAGCGTGCGGAAAAAGCAGCTCTGGTAGCCCTCGTGGCAGACGCCCGGCCCCAGCGCCTCCACTTGAACCAGCACCGCGTCGCGATCGCAATCCGTCTGAATGCTCTTGACCGCCAGGCGATGCCCGGAAGATTCGCCCTTGAGCCACAGCTTCTTGCGCGACCGGCTATAGAAGGTGGCGTAGCCCGTTTCCACCGTCCGGCGAAACGCGTCTTCGTTCATGTAGCCCACCATTAGAACCCGGCCCGTGCCCTGGTCCTGAATCACCGCCGTCACCAGACCGTCCGACTTCGCGAAATCCAGATTCATGGTTGATCCCAATAAAAAAACCCGCCTTACCGCGGCGGGCTTCGTCATCTCTCTGCTCGAAAATCGATCAGAAGCGAACCCGCCGCGTCGCACCATGCGCGTGGTAATGATGCCGAGCGTGGGACCGCCGTGTCATGAAGCCATCAGTATAACAAAGGCCGCGCGGCGTGCGCCATCGCCAGCCGCCGGAATCTGGGGACACTCCGGGCTAATCTTACGGAACCGTCGCTTGACACGGGACACAGGCGTGTCCCCCGGGCTTTAATCTGGGGACACTCCGGGCTAATCTTACGGAACCCTCGCTTGACACGGGACACAGGCGTGTCCCCCGGGCTTTACGTCTGCTTGGGAGACTTGCCCCGCTTCACGGCCAAGATCTTCGCGGGCGGCGAAGGTTTGAGCATTTGGTAGTTCAGGCTGTGGTCGGGCCGTCGGAAGAACCGGGGAATGAGTACTTCGTCCCCGGCTTCGGCGCAACGGCGCTCGGACCCGTATATATGGTAATATGGCAAACTGTATGAAGACCACGATCGATCTTCCCGACGATCTTTTGATCGAGGCGAAGAAGCGCGCGGCCGAGACGCGAACCACCCTCCGGGCTCTGGTCGAGCGCGGCCTGCGGCGGGAACTGGGCGAAGGCCCCAGCCGCAAGCCCGCACGGCCGCCGGCCATTCGATGGATCACGGTCAAGGGAGGTCTTCCGCGGGATCTGGATGTGGCCGACCGGGCCGGCATGATGGATTGGCTCCATAATGATCGCCCTTGACACCAACCTCCTGGTCTACGCCCACCGCTCGGCACTGCCCGAACACCAGCGGGCTCGCCACGCCATCGAAAAGGCCTGTGGCAATCGAAAGGGCTGGGCCATTCCGGCCTTCTGCGTCGCTGAGTTTTGGGCCGTGGTCACCCATCCTTCCAGTTCCGGCCGCCCTTCGCAGCCAGAGGAGGCCAAGGCCTTCCTGTCCGAACTGTGCGCCGCCGGGGCGAAGGTGCTACAACCCCGGGACGGGTTCATGGATCGCCTCACCCGGCTTGCCTGCGACCTGCGTGTCCAAGGACCCCGAATCTTCGATCTCCAGATCGCCCTCGTGTCCTTCGAAGCAGGCGCCACCGAGATCTGGACCCACGACCGCCACTTCGTTACTCTCCCCGGCCTTCCCGCGAAAGACCCCCTGTAGAAAACCGGGGACGGAGCACTCTTTCCCCGGTTTACAATGAAGAGATCGCTCCCCCTTCTCTCACCCGACTATGCTCGACCGCATCAGCGTGCACGGCGCCCGCCAGCACAACCTGAAGAACATCGACGTCGAAATCCCCCGCAACTCCTTCACCGTCGTCACCGGCCTCAGCGGCTCCGGCAAGTCCTCCCTCGCCTTCGACACCATCTACGCCGAGGGCCAGCGCCGCTACGTCGAAACCCTCTCGCCCTACGCCCGCCAGTTCCTGGACCAGATGGAGCGCCCCGAAGTGGACTCCATCGACGGCCTCAGCCCCGCCATCTCCATCGAGCAGAAAACCACCAACCGCAGCCCCCGCTCCACCGTCGGCACCATCACCGAAATCTACGACTACATCCGTCTGCTGTACGCCTCCATCGGCGTCCCCCACTGCCCCGACTGCGGCGCCCTCATCGCCTGCCAGACCACCGAGCAGGTCCTCCAGCAGGTCATGGCGCTCAAGCCCGAAGAACGGGTCATGATCCTGGCGCCGGTGGTTCGCGGCCGCAAGGGCGAATATAAGAAGGACCTCGAGAAGCTCGCCCGCCAGGGCTTCGTGCGCGCGCGCATCGACGGCGAACTGCGCTCCCTCGAAGAAGAGATCACGCTCGACCGCCGTAAGAATCACCACATCGACGTCCTCGTCGACCGCCTGCTGATCCGCCCGGGCCTCGAAAAACGCATCGAGGCCTCCATCGTCACAG
>JAUYBU010000185.1 GCA_030693045.1 Bryobacterales bacterium
AAGGCCAATACTTCGATTGCTCAAGGACTACATTCCTTGCTGCATCCGGCGGACTCCGCCCCACCCCAGGACTCCGGCTAAATCACACCGCTCCACCGCAACTGCAACATTCTGCTTGCACTCCACCGCGAATCAACTACCTGATTGTAGTCGTTTTGCGAAGGGGATTCCAGGAGTGAGGTTACGGAACCGGTGTCAGCCCGGACGACTGGGCCGCGGCGCGGAGGCGCGCGTCGAAGCAGGCGAACAGGGGGCTGCCGATCCATAGCGCGGCGCAAAGATGAACGGCATCGAAGCCGCGAAGGCCGTGGGCCTCGATCAGCTTTTCGGCCGGCGCGAGCACTCTCTCGTCCAGCCCGACGACGTGAAGCAGGCGCCAGTCCGCGAGGAATCCTCGCTTTGCCGCGCGCCAGGCGATTTCCGCGAGCCGCCGTTCCTTGCGGCAGCGCGCGAGAACGGCCAGCATCTCGGCATAGGTCACGATGCTCGTAAAGACCAGTCCGCTGCTGGCTTCCACAAGCCGGCGCACTTCTGGCGTCTCGGGTTCCCGGACATAGAGCTTTGCGAGCGCCGACGTGTCCAGGTAAAGCATCACCGTCTTTGCTCGGCGACTATCTCGGAGACCGGTTTGCCGGGCTTAAGCACGGCGCCCTTCCGGCGCGGCATCGTCCTGCCGGTTCCCAGCCGAACGGCGCCCTTGGCGGCCACCTGAGCCAGGACTCGCGCGGCTGGCGAGAGATCGCTTCCGGCCGGCACCAGGCAGGCGACCAGCTTGCCCCGGTCGGTCACCTGGACAGTGTCGCCATTCCGCACGACCGCAAGATAGCGTCCCAGCCGGTTTTTCAACTCTTTGCTCGCAACCATTATCATAGTGGCTACTTTGATTATAGATGGCTACTTCACAACGGGACAACTCTCCCGGCCGCCGCGGCTGCCGTCTGGGCCGGCCGGGCAATTTCGGGGACAGGCTACGCAACCCCGAAACTCGGTTCGCAGGTGGATTCAATTTCATCGCGGCGGAGTTCGGGGGTTACGTAGCCTGTCCCCGAAACTAAGGTTTCACCTTCATCAGGGCTTCCACCGCGTCGGCGAGCATTTTCGGCAGGAACGGTTTCAGCAGAAAGCCGATCTGCGGCTGGATGTCTTTGGGAAAACGGCCGGTGTTGTACTGGTAACCGCTGGAAACCAGCACCCGGACCTTCGGGTTCAGGGCCAGGATCTGGTTCACCAGTTCGTCGCCGGTCATGCCGGGCATGCTCCAGTCCACCACCGCCAGCGCGTAGTCGCCGGCCTGCGATTCGAAGCGCTGCAGGGCGGCGTGCGCGTTGGTGTAGGCGTCCACCTCGTACCCCAGGCGGGTCAGGTAGCGCCGCATCAGGTCCAGCAGCGCGGTCTCGTCGTCCACCAAAAGCAGGCGGTTGGAATCTTGCATCCGTCGAGCGCCCTTGCCCGGCGCCAGTTCGGGTATGATCGGCAGTGATGAAGGCTCACACCGAATACCTGACGTTCCGCGCCGAGGAACACCGTCAATATATCAACATTACACCGCAGGTGGAGAGCGCGCTCAAAAAAAGCGGCATCCGCGAGGGGATGATCCTGGTTTCGGCCATGCACATCACGGCCGGCGTGTGGGTGAACGACGCCGAGGACGGCCTGCTCGCGGACATCGACGAGTGGCTCGAGAAACTGGCGCCGTTCCGCCGCGACTACCGCCACCACCAGACCGGCGAAACCAACGGCGATTCGCACCTGAAGAGCCTGCTGGTGCACCACCAGGTGATTGTCCCGGTGACGGCAGGCCGCCTGGACTTCGGCCCCTGGCAGCAGGTATATTATGCCGAATTCGACGGCCAGCGGTCCAAACGCGTCATTATTAAAGTGATGGGCGAGTAGGAGTATCCATGTCAAAAAGAGTCCTGGCGTTGCTGGCAATGACGGGCGTCGCGTTCGCGGCGGAGCTTCCCGTCCGGCAGGTGATTCTCTACAAGCACGGCGTCGGCTACTTCGAGC
Organism: Bryobacterales bacterium; assembly: GCA_030693045.1. Classification (GTDB taxonomy): domain Bacteria; phylum Acidobacteriota; class Terriglobia; order Bryobacterales; family Bryobacteraceae; genus JACQZT01. The sequence goes on from JAUYBU010000185.1 coordinate 2,011, forward strand.
GTGCGGGCGAGCTGGGCGCGGGCGAGTCGGCGCGGCTGGATTTCAAAGCCTCGGAAATGAACGACGTCTTGAAATCGCTGACTATCAACGACTCCAGTGGCAAGGTGATCGCCGTACGCTACGATTCCAGCGAACCGCTGGCGCGCCGTCTGGCCGAGTACCCGTTCGCGCTGGGCGAAAAGCAGTCGCTCGCGGCGTTCCTGGACCAACTGAAGGGCGCGCGCATCGAACTCAAGTTCGGACCCGAAACGGTCGCGGGCGTGATCGTCGGCGCGCGCGTCGTAGTGGCCGGCGAGCGCCAACCGGAGCGCGAGCAGTTGGTGGTGCTGGCCGATTCGGGAGACCTGCGAACGCTCGACCTGTCCGCCGCGCAGTCGGTAAAGCTGACCGACGCGAAACTCCAAACGCAGCTCAAAGACTACCTGGCCGCCATGGCCGGGGCGCGCGGCACCGAGCGCCGCGGCGTCTACATTGACTCGACCGAGGACGGCGCGCGACGCCTCTCGGCCGGCTACATGATCCCGACGCCGGTCTGGAAGTCGAGCTACCGGCTGCTGGCCGGCGAAAAGGAATCGACGCTCGAGGGCTGGGCCGTGATCGACAACACCACTGGAGACGACTGGTCCAAGATCCGCCTGTCGCTGGTGTCGGGCCGGCCGATTTCGTTCATCAGCAGGCTGTATGAGCCGCGCTACCGCCAGCGCCCGGAGGCCGAACTGCCGGAGGATCGGGCGGTTGGACCGGTGGTCCACGAGGGCGGCGTCGCGGGCTCTCTTGCGCCGCCAGCGCTCCAGATGGCCGCCCCGGCGCCTCTGCCCGCGTCCCGCCCGGCGGGGATGGGGGGGGCCCGGCGCATGATGGTGGGCGGAAACGTCGAAGCCGACGCTATGCGTGTCACCGAGAGCACCGTCGCGGCAACCGCCGAAGGCCGCGAACTGGGCGAGTTGTTCGAGTACCGCTTCGCGCAGCCGGTGACGGTTCGCAAGGGCGAGAGCGCCATGCTGCCCTTCCTGCAACAGAAGATCGCGGCGCGCAAGCTGTTGATCCACTCCGACCCAAGCACGCAGAATCCGATGAACGCCGCCGAACTGACCAACTCGAGCGGCAAGACGCTCGACGGCGGGCCGATCACGGTTTACGACGGCGGCGCCTACGCGGGCGAGGCGCTGATGGAAACGCTCAAGGCGGGCGACAAGCGGCTCATCAGCTACGCCGTCGACCTGGGCACGCGCGTCACCACGGCCCTGGATTCCACGCGCGACGCCATCCGCGAAATTCACTTCCGCCGCGGCATCCTCACCACTCGATCCGCCATCCAGGAGACCAAGACCTACACCATTCGCAACGTGGATCAGAAACCCAAAACGCTGGTCCTGGAGCATCCGGTGCGGCCCGGCTTCAAGCTTCTGAACCAGAAGCCCGCCGAGACCACCGCCGGCGCCTACCGCTTCGAAGTGCGCCTGGCGGGGGCGGCAACCGAAAAGTTCCCCCTGATCGAGGAGCGGGTTTACGATTCCAGCGTGATGGTGGCGAACCTGGGCCCCGACGTTTTGCTGAGCTACGTCCAGAACAAGGCGCTGAGCGAGACCGCGCGCAAGCAATTGGATGGCATTGCCGAGCTGAAGCGGCGCATCGGGGAAGCCGACGCCGACGCCCGGCGGCTGCAGACCGAAATCGCCGAACTGACCAAGGACCAGGAGCGGCTGCGCGAGAACATCGCGAGTTTGAATCGCGTCAGCGGCCAGCAGGAGCAGGTGCAGAAATACGCCCGCGATCTGGCCGCGCAGGAGTCCCGGCTGGCCGGGTTGCGGGACCAGCTTTCCGAAGCCCGAAAACGCAAGGCCGCGCGGGAATCGGAACTCAATTCCCTGATCGAGAAGGTGGAATTTTGAGGCTCGCGCTGATTGGTTACGGCAACGTCGGCCGCGCCTTTGCGCGCCTGCTCGAGAAACAGCGCGCGGCGTACCCGTTCCGGATCGTCGCCATCCGCACCGCGCGGCACGGCTCGGCGCACGAGGTCCGCGGCGGCCTGCCCGTCGAGCCGGCCTTTCAGCCCTCCGAGGCCTCGGCCGGGGAGTTTCTGGACCGCGCCCGGGCGGAGGTCCTGATCGAAGTGACACCGCTTGAGCCGGCCACCGGCGAGCCGGCCATTTCGCACATCCGCGCCGCCTTCGCGCGCGGCGTCCACGTCATCACGGCCAACAAAGGGCCCATCGCGCACGCCTACGCCGCCCTGCGCGACGAGGCCCAGCGCGCCGGCGTTCTGTTCCGGTTCGAATCCACCTGCATGGACGGCGCGCCGGTGTTTAACATGGTGCGCCAGAATCTGCCGGGCGTCGAGATTCTCGGGTTCACGGGGGTGCTTAACTCGACCTCGAAGATCGTGGTGGAGGCCATGCGCCAGGGCCGCACCATGGACGAGGGCATCCAGGAAGCGCGCCGCCTGGGCATCGCCGAGACGGATGCCAGCTTCGACATCGACGGCTGGGATTCGGCCGCGAAAACCGCCGCGCTGGCCAACGTGCTGATGGACGCCCGCCTCACCCCCATGGACGTCGATCGCCGCGGCATCGGGCGGCTGACGCCCGAGCGGGTGGTGGAACTCGCCGCCGCGCGCAAGACCGTCTGCCTGGTAAGCCGCGCCAAACGCACCCCAGCCGGCGTCAGGCTGCGCGTGCGCGCCGAGGTATTGGATGAGACCGACATCCTGGCGTCGGTCAAGGGGACCTCAAACCTGCTGCTGATTCACACCGACCTGATGGGCGCGGTGGGAACCGTTTCGATCTCTCCCATGATCGGGCAGACCGCCTACGGCCTGTTCAGCGACCTGGTGGACATCGCCCGGGCGCTTTAGGAGAATCCGGGGACACTCCGGGCTAATCTCACGCAACCCACCGCTTGGCCACGGGACACAGGCGTGTCCCCCCGCGACACCCTCCGGGGACACTCCGGGCTAATCTCACGCAACCCATCGCTTGGCCACTGGACACAGGCGTGTCCCCCCGCGACAGCCTCCGGGGACACTCCGGGCTAATCTCACGCAACCCATCGCTTGGCCACCGGACACAGGCGTGTCCCCCCGCAAAACCTTCGGGGACACTCCGGGCTAATCTTACGCAACCCACCGCTTGGCCACGGGACACAGGCGTGTCCCCCCGCGACACCCTCCGGGGACACTCCGGGCTAATCTCACGCAACCC
>JAUYBU010000190.1 GCA_030693045.1 Bryobacterales bacterium
GGTTGCGGTCAGCATGCCCCGCGGCTTGCGCCAGCCAGTCCAAATATGCCGCGAGGCGTTTCTCTTGTGGTGCTGGCGCTGGGGTTTTGGCAGCCACGAAAACATTTTAGCACAGTTTTGTTGTTTATGACACAGTAGAACTAGGCACGCGGCTGGTGTGGATGAGCGGCACCGGATTGAGCGAGGCGGGCTAGGTCCCAGGTGTCCGGAAGGCCGCCACGATTTGATCCAGCAAGTGGCTCGCGCTACTCGAAGCGCTACCTGAATCGGCGGAGGCGGAGTCGGAATGACGCTGATGGCGATGGCTGCCGAGGGCCTGTATCAGATCCTGGATGTTGGGGAGTTCGCTGCTGGTCGAGGCATTCGTGAAGTCCGCCGCAAGCTGGGTGAGTTGATTTGCCAGTGTCGTCTTACCGTCGGCCTGGGCCGTTTGGGCGGCCGCTTGCAGGTTCGCGGCGATCTGCCCGGTGACCTGCTGGTACTTGGCTGGGTCCGACTGTTGAAGCTGCTGGAACGTGCTCATCAATTGTGCGAAGGGTGAAAGCTGGCTGTGATCTGGCGGTGGCGCGGCCAGGAAGGCATGGATGCCGGCTAGACCGTTCCCGGCTTTCCTGGTTGTCAAACCGGCACTCTGGAGCGCGGTGTTGAGAACCGACCGTATCGAGCTGTTGACATTATTTATCGGAATTGTGCTCATACGCTTCTTGTTGGCATTTTTGTCTCCGCGCCGGGGCATCTTAAGATATTGAAAAGACAGGCTCGACGTGCCCGCCGCAGGGCCAACTTCCTGCCGGGATGCCGAACTCTTGGCGCCCCCCAACAAAAATGCGTCAGCCTGGTATGGCCCCTTTTTGAAAAGGGGCCATACCAGGCTGACGCATTTTTTCGTGAGAGAATGAAGAGTAGTGGGCGTCCGAGTTCAAATTCCTCGCAAAGCCACCCTGGTGCGCATTCTCATGCACCCGGTCGGCAAGTTCATTCTGGTTTCCTCCGTCGCGGTCTTCACGCTGGCATTTCTGGTCTTCACGTTTTACTACTTCAGGTTCTCGCGAATGATCGACGAGAAGCTGGCCGGCGGCCCGTTCCCCACCACCTCGATGCTGTTTTCGGCGCCCAAGGCGGTGATGGTGGGCGACGAGATGACGGCTGACGAGATTCTGAATCAATTGCGCCGGTCCGGCTATGGCGAATCGAAAACCAACCGCATGGGCTGGTATCACGTGCGCCCGGACGCGGTCGAGATCTTCCCCGGTCCGGACTCGTATTTCGACCAGGAGGCCGGCGTCGTCAAACTCGAAGGTGGCCGCGTCACGCAGATCATCTCGCTACGCGACAACTCCGAGCGCACCCAATACCTGCTCGAGCCTGAGCTGATCACCAACCTGTTCGACCGCAAGCGGGAAAAGCGCCGCATCGTCAGGTTCGCCGACATCCCCAGGGTGCTGGTGAACGCGGTGATCTCGGCCGAGGACAAGCGCTTCTTCCAGCACGCCGGCTTCGACCCGCTGCGCATCATCAAGGCCGCCTACATCGACATCAAAGAGGGGCGGCGCGCGCAGGGCGCCTCGACGCTCAGCATGCAGCTTGCGCGCACTCTCTGGCTGGACCAGGCAAAGATCTGGAAACGGAAGATAGCCGAGACCCTCATCACGCTGCACCTGGAGCAGAAGCTCACCAAAGAAGAGATTTTCGAGTACTACTCGAACCACATCGACGTCGGCCGGCGGGGGAGCTTTTCGATCCGCGGATTCGGCGAAGCGTCGCAGGCGTACTTCAGCAAGGACATCCGCGAGCTGACCCTGGCCGAGGCGGCGACGCTGGCGGGCCTGGTGCAGCGCCCCAGCTACACCAACCCATACCGCTGGCCGGAGCGTGCGCGCGCGCGGCGCAACGTGGTGCTCTCGCTGATGCGGGAGAACGGCCTGATCACCGACCGCGATTACGCCGAGGCGTCGGCCTCGCCGTTGACGCTGGCGCGCGGCGGCGGCGAATCGCTGGACGCGCCGTACTTCGTCGACATGGTCAACGACGAACTCCAGGAGCAATTCCAGGATCACGACTTCCAGTCGCGCTCCTACCGCGTTTATACGACCCTGGACCTGAACCTGCAGCGGGCCGCGGCCGAGGCCGTGCGCCTGGGCATGCAGGAGGTCGACACGCAGATCCGCGCCCGCTACCGCAAGGGCGCCACCGAGATTCCCGAGGCGCAGGTGGCGCTGGTGGCGCTGGACCCGCGCACCGGCGAGGTCAAGGCGCTGATCGGGGGCCGTAACTACGGCATGAGCCAGTTGAACCGCGCGCTGGCCAAGCGGCAGCCGGGCAGCGTCTTCAAACCGTTCGTCTACGCCGCGGCGCTGAACACCGCCGTCGACGGCAGCGCGAAACTGGTCACCACCATGACCACGGTGGTCGACGAGCCGACCACGTTCTGGTTCGACAACAAGCCCTACGAGCCGAATAACTACAAGAACGAGTTTCACGGCCAGGTGACTCTGCGCCAGGCGCTGTCCAAGTCGATGAACGTCCCGGCGGTGAAGGTGGCCGAGATGGTGGGCTACGACAGCGTGGTCGAGCTTGCCCGCAACGCCGGGATGAACCTGAACGTCCAGGCCACGCCGGCGGTGGCGCTGGGCGCCTACGACGTGACGCCGGTGGAGGTGGCCGGCGCCTACAGCATCTTCGCCAGCGCCGGGACGGCGGTTAAGCCGAGCTTCATCCAGTTCATCCGCGACGAAAAGGGAGTGGGGATTTACGAACACAAGCCGCAGCGCAAGGCGGTGCTGGACCCGCGGGTCTCGTTCCTGATCGTGGACCTGATGGAGGAAGTGCTGCGCAGCGGAACCGGGGCGGGCGTGCGGTCGCGGGGTTTCCTTCTGCCCGCCGCGGGCAAGACCGGCACATCGCGCGACGGCTGGTTCGCCGGCTTCACCTCGAAACTGCTGTGCGTGGTGTGGGTGGGTTTCGACGACAACAAGGAACTGCACCTGGAGGGGGCGCGCTCGGCGCTGCCCATCTGGACCGAGTTCATGAAGCGGGCGCACCAGTTCCGCGAGTACCGCAACGTGAAGCCGTTCGAGGCGCCCGACGGCATTGTCAGCGTGCTCATCGACCCCGCCACCGGGCAACTGGCCGCCAACTGCCCGGACGCCCGGCCCGAGCTTTTCATCGCCGGCACGCAGCCGGTGGAAGTCTGCCGGTTGCACGGAGGCCGCGGCTCGTCGACCCAGGTGGCCGCCTGGGACGTAACCGAACCCCAGACCGCGCCTACGCGGGAGTTGGCCCAGCGCCGCCCCACCGCCCAGCAACCGGCGGCCGAGCGGCAACCGGCGCGCCCCGAGCCGGTAAAGAAAAAAGGATTCTTTTCCCGGATTCGCGACTTTTTCCGCTAATTCGGGGACAGGCTACGAAACCCCGAATTTCGAATCGCCAGTCACCCCGGCTTCGTCGAGAGGGAATTTCGGGATTTCGTAGCCTGTCCCCGAAATAGGCGTTATAGTTATAGTTGAATGAGAGACTAAGGAGGCCGTCATGGTTTCCGTTTTCGCGCTAGCAGTCGTTTTAGCCAATGGCGCCTGGACGGGGGAGGAGCCCGCTCCCCAGGTACTGAGCCCGGAGATGCGCGGTGACATCTTCATGGCCCGCAAGATGTATCGCGAGGCCATCGACGTATACCGCCAGCCGCGTGAGACTCACATTCTGGCGAACAAGATCGGCATCGCCTTCCACCAACTGACGCAGCTCGATCAGGCCAAGAAACAGTACGAGCGCGCGCTGAAGCTGAATCCCAAGTACCCCGAGGCGATCAATAACCTCGGCACGGTCCATTACGCCCGGAAAAGCTACCGCCGCGCCATCGGCTACTACAAGAAAGCGCTGGTCCAGACCCCCAATTCCGCCTCGATCCTAAGCAACCTGGGCACCGCCCTGTTTGCGCGGAAGAAATACCAGGACGCCTTCGACACCTACCAGAGGGCGCTGGCTCTGGATCCCGACGTCTTCGAGCATCGCAGCACGCAGGGCGTACTCTTGCAGGAGCGCACCGTCGAGGAGCGCGCCAAGTTCCACTATTACCTGGCCAAGACTTACGCCAAGGCAGGCATCGTGGACCGGGCGCTGCTGTACATGCGCAAGGCCATCGAGGAGGGCTTCCGCGAGAGGGAAAAGTTCAAGGAAGATCCGGAATTCGCCGCCCTGCGCGATTTGCCGGAGTACAAGGAGCTGCTGCTGTTGGAGCCGCGTGTTCTGTAGGCCCCTGGCGGCGTTCGGGCTGTTTCTTCTGGCGCTGGCCCCGGCTTGCCGCCAGTCGCGCCAGGACGGTGTCCCGCGGCTGGCGATCCTTTCCTTTGAGAACCTGAGCGGCGAGCCGTCGCTGGACTGGGTTTCGGCCGCCGCCGCGGGAGTGATCGCATCGCAACTGGCGCCCGCGCCGGATGTGCGCGCGTTGCCGGCCGCCGCCCTGCGCGACGCCTACACTCTGCGGGCGTCGCGAGTTCTTCACGGCAGCCTCACGATCACCGGAGGACGTCTCCGGCTCTGGTGCGTGCTGGAGGACCTGGATCGCCGGCGGACCCTGACCACGATGGCCCCGGCCGGCCCGGTCCAGGACGGCGTGCTGCCTTTGCTGAGCCAGGTCGCCCGCGCGCTGAGCGAACGATCTCGGCCATTGCCATCCAATAGCGAGTTGGCGTTGCGCCTGCTGACCGAGGCCGCCAACGCCGAGGATTACCAGCGCGCCGCGGCGGCGGACCCCGATTTCGGACAGACTTACATCGCCTGGGCACGCTGGCACGCCGGGCGCGGCGAGCCGCGGGAAGCCGCGCGAGTCCTCGGCCTTGCGCAAGCGCGAGGCGAACGGATCGCACCCATCGAGCGCGCCGAGATCGCGGCGCTGGCCGCTTCGGTCGCCGGCGACCGGGATTCCCGCGTCCGGGCGCTGGGCGAATTGGCCGCCCTCACGCCATCGGATGCGCAACTGGCCCGCGCCCTCGGCCAGCTCGAATTCGCGGCCTGGCGCCTGGAACCGGCCTTGAATTGGTACCAGCGCGCCATCCGCCTGGAGCCGGCCACCGCCGACCTCTGGAACATGCAGGCGTACGCCCAGGCTCAACGGAGCGAGTTCGACGCCGCCCGGCGCAGCCTGGCCGAGTACGCGCGACTGGCCCCGGACGACCCCAACGCTCCGGATTCGCTCGGCGAGGTCAACTTCATGGCCGGCGATTTCACGTCGGCGGAGAAGAGTTTCCTCGCGGCCCACCAGATGAAGGCAACCTGGCGGGGCGGCAGCGCGCTGCTCAAAGCCGCTCATGCGCGCGCGATGACCGGCGACCTGGCTGGCGCCGACGGCCTGTTGGCCCAGTATCTGGAACTGCGCAAAACGCTCCAGGACCCTCTGATTCCCTACCGCCAGGCGCAGTGGGAGTTTCTCACCGGCCGCCGACGGCAGGCGATGGAACGGCTCGAGTCGTTTCGCGCCGCTAGGGTGGGCGACGTGGCCGCGCACACCACGGCGCAACTGGCGGTCTGGAAGCGGCAGACCGGCGACCGCGACGGCGCGCGGCGGCTGGCACTCGATGCGGCCAAGCTCGCTTCCGGCCCGGCGGCCCAGCGGCTGGCAGGGGTCTTGCTGTTTGTGACCCAGCCGCCGGCGGCGGCGAATGAATGGGCGGTGCGGGCCGAGCGCGCCTTCGCCCAGCCCGCCGACGCCCCGAGGAAACAGTACGCGCTGGCCTACGCGCTGTTGTTCGAGGGGCACTTCCGGGAGGCGTCCGTGCTGCTCAAGCACATGCGTCGCCAGACCTCGCCAACTTCGGCCGGAGACCTGAGCGCGCTGGCCGCCTGGGCGTTGTTGGAAACCGGCCAGGCCGCCGAGGCCCGCCCGTTCGCCGCCCTGTACCCGGTACCGGAAGCCCAGGGCGAGCCGGCCTTCGGCTCACTCACCGTGCCGCGCGTGTTGCTGGTCCGCTCGCGCCTGGCCGATCAAGCCGAAGCCGCCCGCCTTCTGGCAATCTACGAAAAACTCAAGGGCGACCTGCCGGACGCTCGCTAATCGTCCGCGCAGTTGACCACCCCACCGCGCGGCTTCGCCCCACCCGGTTTCCCGGCGCCTTGGGGCGCGCGATATTGTCCCGGGTTTCCGGGCTCCTATTTCGCGTCCAGGACCTTGGCGGCCTTGCGGAAGTCGTCCTTAGCGACGAAGATGGCGGCCACGAACTTGCCGCCGCCGGCGCGTAACGACTTCACCGCGTCGACGTTGATCCCAGCCTGGGCGAGCGTGCCGAGCAGGGCCGCCATCGCGCCCGGCTGGTCGTCGCCTTCGACCAGGAACGCAACGCCCTTTTCGACCTCCAGCCCCGCCTTCTTGGCAATCTTCTTGAAGCCGGCCGAAGTCTCCGGAATGATCTCGATCGCCGCCTTCTTGGCCTTGGCGCCCAGCGGATAACCCCAGAACGCCACCAGGTTCACGCCGGCGTCCTTCAGCGCCGCGAGCGTCTTCGCGCCCTCGCCGACCTTGTTCGGAATCTCCGCCGTGAAGAACTCGACCTTGCATACGGATTGTGCCATGAATTTCCCCTTTCAAACTACCGTATCCGAATCTCGCACCCCGGGTCAACCGGACTGGCGGGGCCGAGTGGATGCGGCCACGGCCGGAGAATCGGACGATTCGGTCCCGCTATGTTACATTGAAGGTTTATTTCTATGCGGAAAACAAAAGACCTGGCACAACTCCAGGCGATCGCCAGGGGCGTACGCCGGCACATCGTCGAGATGACCGGCGCGGCCAAGTCCGGCCACCCCGGCGGGTCGCTTTCGGCGGTGGAAACGCTGGTGACGCTGTACTTCGACGTCATGAACCACGACCCGGCGAACCCGCGATGGGCGGACCGCGATCGCTTCATTCTCTCCAAGGGGCACGCGGCGCCGGTGCTCTACGCGGTGATGGCCGAATGCGGTTACGCCGACACTCCGGTCGATCAATTAAACACGCTGCGCAAGCTCGGCTCGGTGTACCAGGGCCATCCGGACAGGCGCTTCATCCCGTCGCTGGAAGCCTCGACCGGCTCGCTGGGGCAGGGCTTGTCGGTGGCCATCGGAATGGGTTTGGCGGCGCGGTTGGACGGCAAGGCATGGCGCACCTACGTGGTGCTGGGCGACGGCGAAATCCAGGAGGGCCAGATCTGGGAAGCGGCGATGTTCGGCGCTTTTCACAAGGTGGACAACGTGGTGGCCATCGTGGACTACAACCGGATCCAGCTTGACGGCTTCGTGAAAGACATCATGGAGCTGGAGCCGCTGGCGGACAAGTGGAGAGCGTTTGGCTGGCAGGTCGTCGAACCCGACGGGCACGACATCGCATCCTTGCAGAAAGCGTTCGCCGAAGCCGCGGCCACCAAGGGGAAGCCCACGGTCCTGATCGCGCACACGATCAAGGGCAAAGGCGTGTCGTTCATGGAGAACAACCCGAAGTTCCACGGCGTGGCGCCCACGCCCGCCGAAGTGGAACAGGCACTGAAGGAGCTTGCGTAATGGCGGCGAAGGCGAAATTCGAACTGAAGCTCGGCCCGGCCACGCGCGAGGCGTTCGGCGCGACGCTGGTGGAGTTGGGCCGCGAAAACAAGGACATCGTGGTGGTGGACGCCGATCTGTCCAAGTCGACCATGACCTACGGGTTCTCGAAGGAGTTCCCGGAACGGTTTTTCACCTGCGGCATCGCCGAAGCGAACATGGTGGCCATCGCCTCGGGGCTGGCGGCGGCGGGCAAGATCCCGTTTGCGGCGAGCTTTTCGGCGTTCCTGATGACCAAGGGCTTCGAACAGTTGCGCGTGACGGTGGCCTACCCGAACTTCAACGTAAAACTGGTCGGCACGCACAGCGGCATTTCGATCGGCGAAGACGGCCCGTCGCAAATGAGCGTCGAGGACCTGGCCCTGGCCTGCTCGCTGCCGGGTTTCACGGTGATCGCGCCGGCCGATGGGGTGGCCACATCCGCGCTGGTGCGCGCCGCCACGGCGATGGTCGGGCCGGTTTTCATTCGCACCGGCCGGGTCAAAGTGCCCGTGGTCTACGCGGCGGGACAGCAGTTTGAGGTCGGCAAGGCGATCGAGCTGATCGAAGGCTCCGACGTGACGCTGATGGCGCACGGGCTGATGGTGGCCGAATCCATCCGGGCGGCCGAAACGCTCGAGGCCGAGGGGATTTCGGCGCGCGTGGTCGACATGCACACCATCAAGCCGCTGGACCGCGAGGCGATTCACCGCGCGGCGGCCGAAACCGGCGCCATCGTGGTCTCCGAAGAGCACCTGGTGGATGGCGGCCTGGGCGTGCGCGTGGCGCAGGCGGTGGCCGAACTGCACCCCTGCGTGATGGAGTTTGTCGGCATCCGGAACACTTACGCCGAATCGGGCACGCCGGACGGCTTGCTGGACAAGTACGGCCTGCGGGCGCCGGAAGTGGCTGCCGCTGCGCGAAGGGCGCTGGCGCGGAAGAAGTAAACGCGCATGCGCGGGCCGGTTCGAGCGCGACGTTCGCTGCGAGGGATGCTCCTGGGGATCATCCGGGAACGCGACGCCGAGCGGACGCGTGTGGCGCGCCTGCTGCACGACGAGATCGGGCAGGTGCTGAGCGCCGCCGGTCTGCACCTGGATGCGTTGCGCCTGGACGTCCAGGACCGGGCCCCGGAGATCGTCGGCCGCACCTGGGAGATTCAGAACATTCTCGAAGGCGCGGTGCAGCAGGTTCGCCGGCTGAGCTACGAACTGTGTCCGGAACCGCTGGAGCACGCCGGGCTGGGCGTCGGTCTGCGGCACTTGGCCGGCCGCCGGCGGCAGTCGTTCCCGGGCCAGTTGACCGCCGAGTGCCCCGACTCGCTGGACCTGCCTCCGGCCGTTTCCCTGGCCCTGTTCCGGATTGCCGAGCAGGCTCTGGACAACGCCGTCCAGCACTCGGGCGCAACCAGGATTCGCCTGGTCTTGCGCGCCGGGCGGCGGCGGACTACACTTGAAATCCGCGACAACGGCCACGGGTTCGACGCGGAGCGGATGCGCCGCCGGCCCAGGGGCCTGGGCCTTCCGCTGATGGAGAGTTACGCCCAGGGCGCCGGCCTGACTTTCGAGATCGCCAGCGCGCCGGGACAGGATACAATTGTGAGGATAACAAAGGATAGGGCGCCCGGCGCCTGATTCGGACACGCCATGCCATTCGAAATCCTGCTGGTGGACGACCACAAAATCATGCGGGACGGCATCAAGGCCATCCTGCGCCACAGCGAGGAGTTCCACGTCGCCGGCGAAGCGGAAAATGGCGCGGATGCGGTGCAGTTCTGCCGGCGGCAGAAGGTCGACGTGGTCCTGATGGACATCGGCCTGCCGGGCTTGAGCGGCATCGACGCCACCACCGAAATCCTCCGCCATAGTCCGGACACGCGGGTCATCATTCTTTCGATGTACGACGACGAGCACTCGGTGGTGAGCGCCATCCGCGGCGGCGCGCGCGCCTTCGTGCTGAAGAAGGCCTCCGACAAGGATCTCATCGACGCGCTGCGGACGGTGGCCAAGGGCGGCTCCTACCTGAGCCCGCAGGTGTCCGACAAACTGCTGGCGCGCATCCAGCGCGGCGACCTGGAATCCAAACATTCGCCATCCGCGCTGGACGATCTGTCGCCGCGCGAACTCCAGGTGCTGCGCCTGGTGGCCGAGGGCAAGACCAGCAAGGAGATCGCCGTCATGCTCGACCTGGGCCTGCAAACCGTGCGCAGCTATCGCAAGACCATGATGAAGAAGCTGAACGTCAACAACGTGGCCGGCCTGACCCAGTTGGCGCTTTCCGCCGGCCTGACCCGTTCGCCCTTCCCCGAACAAAAAGACCGGTGAGAGGAATCCGCTCTTCGCCCGACAATTGTTTCGAGCGTGGTCGGAATGCGTATACGCATCCTCTTAGGGCGACGGTCGCGGGTTGGAGACGGGAGGCCTTTCCTGTCGCCGATACCCGTTTCCGTGCGCACTGCGGTTTTGTCTCCGGGATTCGCCGAGACGGATTGGGTCCACGTCTTTGCCGACGGTTGGAGCCGGGAGGTCGAAGAGTTGGAGCCGGAGTTGCTTGCGGCGCCCTTGCTTGAACTGCGCCGCGTGGCGGCGCGCGCGGCCGAGCGCCGTATCGCGCTGCCCTCGCTTGGCTATGCGGTGGTGGCATTCACCGGCGCCGGCCAGCCGGTGTTGGCGGATCGCGATCGCGACTTCTTCTGGCGCGTGTTTCAGGTCCCCCTGTTCGAGCAGTTTCTCAGCCCGACGGGACAGACGCTGGCCGCCGAGTGCGACGCGCACCAGGGACTGCACATCCTGCCCGGCCACGCCGGATTCACCGGCTTCCCCGGAATAATAGATACGGCGCGCTGCGCATGCGGGCAACCCGGCGCCAGGATCGTAGTCCCGCTCAACGCCGCCGCGCCGCGCCCGCAAGTAATGGCCGCTGCCGCCGGCGACTGAGACACCGCCCCGGGCGACCGGTTTCGACCCCAACGGGGATGCTATGATGGGTTCGAATCCCACCGCGCGAACGTGGCGGAATTGGCAGACGCACCAGACTTAGGATCTGGCTCCCGCGAGGGAATGGGAGTTCGACCCTCCCCGTTCGCACCATTAAGAATCAATACATTACAGGCAAGAGCCAAGAGTCACTGAGCCGCGCCCCAGATATTATGTGCGCCTATAGCGTGCTGATTCTTCAGTTGTGTGCCTTTGTGCGCCCACCAATACGTCCGGCCTACTCCACTGAGGGATCGACGCTCGATGCTCGCTGGTTCCGAGATCGCTCTGCCGCGGCTGGCCAAGGAAATCGCGGAAGCTGTCACCGAGTTGGTCGAGTTGGCCAGGGACTTCATCGAGAAGGAAGAACTTCGAATGGCGGAAGTCCGGAGCTCGTGAAGCCAACTGGGCCGACGTTCTGCACTTGATCAGGCAAGCCCACTGGAACGGATGAGGAGCATACCATAGTGTCGTGAGCCATCTAGACGTGTGGGCATGCCCATCTTGCGGGAGTCGGCTTGAGCCTCGTAGTTTCGTACCTGACCATCGTGGCGGTGCGCCGGCCGCAAAGAGTTTTGAGTCATGCCTGAGGCAGTGTGATTCCTGTGGAATCGGCTACTCAAATGCTCGCACCAATCCCACCCTGATCTACCGCGACGGGCTGCAGAACGTGCCGCCGGAAGTCCGTTCCGGCCTCGGCGAATCATTGGAGGATGCTCTGAACGAAGTCAATCGGCCACAGAAATGGGCGAAGATTGCCTTCTCGACGTCCGAGGATGCTCTGACATGGACCACGTTCACCGCTCTAACGAGAGCACACTCTCTCGCCTTGGTCGCGGAGCGAGCTCTTGATCTCCCGGTTCCATCGCAGCAGACTCTACTTCTCTGGGGCGTACCTCAGCCATACGGAATTCAGGCTGGTCGCGCATTGCGCGAGAAGCTTATGAGAGTTGAGATGGACTTGGGAGAGAACCCTCGGTCTCTGTCTGAACCCGATGTAATCGTCGCTGGGGACTCCGAGGTCGTGTTCATCGAAGCGAAGTACCGGTCAGGCAACGATCACGCTGGTCGAGATGACGCACGCTGGAACCGTTACCTCTCGAACACAGAGGCATTCGCTGATCCCGCCTTGATTCGAGGATCTGGGCTGTACGAGCTGGCTCGAAACTGGCGGATCGGCTGGGATTTTGCAGGTGAAGGTCGATTCGCTCTCATCAACCTCGCGCCGCCGGAACTGTTCTCGCATGAGGAGGTAGCCCTGGAAATGTTTGAGCGAGGACTTCGTGCGGCTCGTGGACGGCACTTCCATCGATGGACATGGAAGATGCTACTCGATCTGCTTCCGGTTCATCCCCAATGGCTGGTCGAGTATTGTCGGCAGCGCAACATCTCCTGATCCTTCGCCATTCATGACAGCGAACGCGGGACGCCGTGAGCGGCTGGCGGAGGAGATGCAGTATCTGCGGGCGCTGCCGGCCCGGCGGCTGGAAAGCTCCAAGCGAGTGAAGGTGAAGGTCGACTCCGGCAGCCTCGTGTATGTGGACCGCAACGCCTACTCGGTGAACAGCCGGCTGATCGGCGAGCGGGTGGAAGCCCGGCTGAACGCCGAGACCGTCGAGGTCTGGTATGCCGGCCGCAAGGTGGAACAGATGCCGCGCTTGCGAGGCCGTGGCGAGAATCGGGTCTACTGCGGGCCAAGCAGGAGCTGCGGCTCAGCCGGGCCATCAAGAAGCTGGTCGTGTCGGCCGGAAGCGCCTCGGGCGTCAAGTCCTCTCCACTCGGCTACAACCGCGTTCACGTCAACCTGCCCGGCGGGTTCGGTTAGGCATCTCGGCGTCTGTTGTACAGTTGTAACGATGAAGCGCAGAGAGCTGCTTGCCGCGGCCGCCGCCGCTTTTGTTCCCGGACCCCGCGCCATAGCGCAGGGCAAGAAACTCCCCAACGTCCTTTGGCTGACGGCCGAGGACAACGGCCCGCAATGGGGCTGCTACGGCTACCCGCTGGTGCGCACGCCCAACGTGGACCGCCTGGCCGCCGAGGGCGTCCGCTTCACGCGCGCCTTCGCGCCGGCGCCGGTCTGCTCCACCAGCCGCTCGGGTTTCATGACCGGCACGTATTCGATGTCCACCGGGGCGCAGCATCATCGCAGCCACCGCGGCGACGGCTATCATCTGCCCAAGGGCGTGCGCCTGGTGACCGATTACTTCCGCGACAAAAACTATTTCACCTGCAATATCGGCCGGGGTTTCCTGCCCGAAGTGGACGGCACGGGCAAGACCGACTTCAACTTCGCGCTGGACACTAAGCCCTTCGACGGCGATCACTGGAATCAGCGCAAGGACGGCCAGCCGTTTTTCGCGCATTTCAATTTCCAGGCCACGCACAAGGGCCCCGCGTTCCCGGCGGCGCGCAAGCAGAAGTACCTGATCGACCCGAAAACGGTCGACCTGCCGCCGTACTACGCCGACCACCCGGTGATCCGCAACGAGTTCGCCAATTACCTGGACTGCATCGATCTGCTCGACCACCAGGTAGGGCTGGTGCTGAAGAAACTCGAGCAGGACGGGCTCGCCGAAAACACCATCGTGTTCTTCTTCGGCGACAACGGCCGATGCCTCGTGCGCGGCAAGCAGTGGCTCTACGATGCGGGCGTTCACGCGCCGCTGGTGGTTCGCTGGCCGGGCGGGCCGGTCGAGCCGGGCTCGGTGCGCGAGGACCCGGTGACGCTGCTCGACGTGATGGCGACATCCATCTCGATAGGCGGCGTCGAGGTTCCGCGCAACCTGCACGGGCAGCCGATGTTCGGCCCCGGCGCCAGGCGGCGCGACTACATCTTCACCCACCGCGACCGCTGCGACATGACGCTGGACCGCATCCGCGCCGTCCGCACGCGCGACTACAACTACATCCGCAACTTCATGCCCGAGAAGCCCTACACCCAGCACAACGATTACATCAAGGCTTCCTATCCGACTTACTCGGTGATGATGGAGCTTCACGCGCAAGGCAAGCTCACCGGTTCCGAGCTGGTGTTCATGGCCGCCCGCAAGCCGGATGAAGAACTGTACGACGTTCTCGCCGACCCGCACGAAGTCAACAACCTGGCTTCCTCGCCGCAACACCAGCACATCCTGCGCGATCTCCGCTCAAAGGTCAACCAATGGATCGAAGCGGTGAACGACCAGGCCCGCATCCCGGAGCCGCGCCCGCCCGCCGAGATGGATCAACTAACGCGCGGCGGCGGCGGGGGCGGCGGCAAGAAGAACAAGAAGAAGCAGTAAGCGTGAGACGAAACACAGCCTGAACTACTGAATTGTTTTTTCTTTGCGCGGCGCGACGATTTCGCGTTTTGGCCGCGGCAATGCCGCGTTGCGCCCTGCGGCCAAGCGATGGTTCCGTACGATTGGCCCGGAGTGTTCCCGGCTTCTGTCGTCGCGGGGGGACACGCCTGTGTCCCGTGGCCAAGCGATGGGTTGCGTAAGATTAGCCCGGAGTGTCCCCAGATTCTGGCTGCTGGCTTCTGACTTCTCTGTTTGCGGCCATGCCGCACTGTGCTACTTCCTCTGCGTCAGCCGCACCAGCAGCAGCGCGGCCAGGTACAGTCCTCCCCCGGCCAACAGCGTGCCGCGCAGGCCCAGGTAAAGCGCCAGGATGATCGCCGCGCCCGAACCGAGCACGCTCGAGGCGGCGTTCAGCGACCACGCCCAGCGCACCGACGGTTTGTGCCAGGCCTCCAGCCGGGCCAGCCCGGTGGGGAACGGCATGCCCATCAGGAAGCCCGCCGGCGCAATCAGCAGGACCACCACCAGGAACTTCATGCCCAGCGGCCAGCCGGCGCCCGCGCGCGAAACCGGGCCGGCCGCCAGCGACAACCCGGCGACCAGAATCGCGACGCCCGCCAGCAAGTATTGCAGCCGGGTTTGGGAACCGGCCAGCACCGGGCGGCTGAAGAACGACCCCAGGCCGCTAGACACCAGCATCGAGAAAACGATGACCGTGAGCGCGTAGGTCGGATGGCCCAGCAGCAGGACGAACTTCTGTATCAGCGCCACCTCGATCAGGATGTAACCGGCGCCGATGGCGACAAAATAAAGTAGGAACGCCGGCACGCCCGGCTGCCGCGGCAGGCGGCTTCCCAGCAGCAGCGGCGGAAGCGCCAGCACGATCAGCGTCGCGGCCAGGCTCACGCCCAGCAGGCTGAACAGCAACGGGACGGCTTTGTTGACCTTGTAATCGGCGGTCTCTCTGGAAGCGCGCGCGACAAACTCCCACAGATCGCGCGGCTGAACCGAGTAGAAGAAGAACGGCCGGTCGTCGTCGACCGGAGAGATGTCGAAGCGGTAGGCGCGCTGATAGGCCCGCGGATCGCGCGCCCGCAGCAGTTCGGCGAACGGAGTCCCGCCGGTATCACCCGGCGAGTAGACCAGGTTAAGACGGTTGGCGGCGGTGGTGAGACGGGCGCGGGAGACGTCGTCGGGCGGCATTGGCCGGCGCGAAACGATCACCGTGTCGAGCGCGCCCCAGCCCGCGACGCTCCCTTCCCGGACCACCAGGAAATGCTTCCAGGGCTCGGTTTCGCCCAGGCTTCCGAGCGCCTCCATGCTCAGCGAGACCAGCCGCAGCGATTCGCGCGGCGGGTCGAATCCCCAGCGGGTGAAGACCAGCAGGCCATCGTCGGTGAGGCAGCGAAAATAATCCTCGAAAGCGTCGGTGGTGTAGAGGTTGTTTTCCGACAGGGCGAAAGCGCCGGCCGCGGTGGAAGCCCAGGTGTCGACCAGCGTCGCCTGCAGCACCTGGTACTTCTCTCCGGTGCGCCGCACGAAGCTGCGCCCGTCTTCGACGACGATGCGGACTTCGGGGCGGAAATACAGCCGCTGGCTCAGGTGCGGGAACCGCCGGCGCATAATGGTCTCGGCGATGATCGGGTTGATCTCGACGCCGGTCACGTCGCGGCTGCCGGAGGCCAGCGCGCGCGCCAGGTCGAATCCGCCGCCCGCGCCGACGACCAGGGTCTTTGCGCCGGGGCGAATCAGGTAGGGCAACCCGGGGCCGCTGGAGACAAGGGCCTTGCGGTCTTTCTCGCTCAACCGGTCGAAATCGAAATTGGCGATGCCGGTGGCGGCGTCGGCGTCGATGACGATCGACATCATGTCCGGCGAACCCTTGTCGGGCCTCAGGGCGATGCGCGAGAAACTGTTCCACTTGACGTATCGCTCGTTCTGTATCCGCTGGCCCTTGGCGTACCGGATGTCGATGAAGCCCTGCTTGGCGTTGAACATCACCAGCCCGACCAGCGCCAGCGATACCGCCACGCCCGCCACCCGGCCCGAAGAACTCCCCGCCAGGTTGAACCAGATGGCCGAGGAGACCGCATACAGCGCGCCGGCGATGATCACCGTGTTGGGTCCGCCGAAGACGTTCAGGAACGGAATCAGCAGCAGGCAGCCCGCCGCGGCGCCGAGCAGGTCGAAGAAGTACACCCGCTCGACTCGTTCGATGGTCTCCGAGATGGTCAGCGAGATCACGACGCCGGCCAGGAAGAACGGCAGCGCGCTGGCGAAGTAAACCAGCGCCAGGGTCCAATTGGATGGCTCGGAACCGCGGCTGAGGATGAAAATCAGCGACAGCGTCACCAGCACGCCGTTGCAGGCGGCCACCGATCCAAGCTTGCCGAAAAGGCCGCCGCGCCAGCTCGCCACGACGTAGGAGAACACGCCGCCGGCGCCCAGGCCGAACAACGCGATCGAGATGGCCAGAAATGCGAAGTGGTAGTAGAAGACGACCGAGAAAATCCGCGTCAGCGACAGCTCGAGGATCAATGTGGCCAGCGTGGTGAACGCCACGCCCAGGTACACCTGGGGCCAGCTCACTTCTTTGCGCTTCATGGTGGTGGGGCCCAACGGCAAACTACTATCCTATGACAGAGTTCCGGGGACAGGCTACGTAACCTCGAAACTCATCCGCCCGTTTGCGGCGGCCCCTTG
>JAUYBU010000621.1 GCA_030693045.1 Bryobacterales bacterium
TGGGCGGCGCTCGCGGTGTTGTTGCTGGTCCTGGGTCTGCACTCGGACAGTTACCTTGCCGCCACCCTGGGCTTCCTGCACATCTGGATCGTGAACTTTCCGTCCCTGGAAATGGTTGGCGGTTTATCGGCCCGCCTGGTGAGCGCCGGCGCGGTGGCGGCCGCGCTGTACGGGGTGGAATTCCTCGCCGCCCGGGGATCGCGCGCCCGCGCGTTCTTTTCGGCGCTGGCGACGCTGCTGGTCGCGGGGCTCCTGTGGAAGGAGGTCTCGGGCAGCGTCCTGACCGTCGCCTGGGGCGTTCAGGGACTGCTGCTGCTGGGGACCGGCTTCCCGGCGCGCGAGCGGCCGCTGCGGCTGGCGGGCCTGGCGCTGCTGCTGTACTGCATCTCGAAACTGTTCATTTACGATCTGCGGTATCTGGAAACCGTGTATCGAATTCTGTCGTTCGTGGCGTTGGGCGTCATCCTGCTTGGCGTCTCCTGGATCTACACGCGCTTCCGCGATACTATCCGGAGGGGGCTTTTCCACGGATGACGAATCCAATCCGGTTCGATTTCCGATTCAGAGTCTGGCTGATGGCGGGGCTCGCCGCCGCGGCCACCGGCGCGATGTTCTGCGTTCCCCGATTCACGGATCCCCCGTGGTACTACACCTTCGCCGACCAGAGAAAAATGCTGGGCACTCCCAACTTCATGGATGTCGTCTCGAACGTCCCCTGGGCCGTGGTTGGGATTCCGGGGTTGCTGTTGCTGGCGCGAAAACGGAAGAGCGGCCCCGGCAGCCCCTTTACCGAAGATTGGGAACGCGGGGCCTTCGCGGTGCTGTTCGCCGCCATCGGGTTGGTGGCGATCGGATCGGCCTGGTTTCATCTTGCGCCCACCCCCGCGACCCTGGTTTGGGACCGGCTGCCGATGGCGCTGATCTTCATGTCCGTGTTCGGCATTACCATTGCCGAGCGCATCGATATGCGAGCGGGCCGGATGCTGTTTTTGCCGCTGCTCGCTCTCGGTATTTCGAGCGTGCTGTACTGGCGGCGCACCGAGGCCATTGGACAAGGCGATGTGAGGTTCTACTTCCTGATTCAGTTCTTCCCCATGCTGGCGGTCCCGATCCTGCTGCTGCTTTTCCCCGCCCGCTACACCCGAACCGCGGACCTGGCCGTGTGCCTGGCTTGGTACGCGCTGGCCAAAGTGTTCGAACTCGGCGACGCGGGCGTGTTCGCGGCGACCGGGATAGTCAGTGGACATACTCTCAAGCACGTAGCCGGCGCATTAGCGAGTGTGTGGCTGCTTCGGATGGTGAGGTTCCGGCGGCCGACGTGCGCAAGTCCCTCGGCTTCTGGAAACGCGCACTGCCGGCCTGAAGAGGGCCAACCGCGGGGCGACTCGCGGCCGATTAGAAAGAGGTGAATCGTGACGAGAAGAACGCTGATGCAGTTGCCCACGGTGGGGCTGGCGCCAATGCCCGGAGGCGTGGCGGCTTCGGCGCAAGCCGGGGGCAAACCTCCGAACATCCTGTTCATCCTGGTGGACCAGATGACGCCGTTCCTGACCGGTCCGTATGGACAGCGGGCTGCCATCACCCCCAACATCGACCGGCTGGCGCGCGGCGGCGTGGTCTTCGATAACGCTTACTGCAACGCGCCGCTATGCGTGCCCAGCCGCATGTCGATGTTCTCCGGCCGGTTGCCGAACGCGATCGAAAGCTGGGATAACGCCAGTGAGCTGAAGGCCGAAACGCCCACGATGATGCACCACCTCCGCCGCGCCGGCTATCACACGGCGGTCTCCGGAAAGACGCATTTCATAGGGCCCGATCAGTATCATGGCTTCCACGAGCGCCTGACGCCGTGCATCTACCCCACTCACTTCCAGTTCATGCACCCCTGGAGCAAGGGGGCGTACTGGATCCAGGGGACCTCGATCCAGGTGGGCCTGGCCTCGCTGGGCGTTTCCGAGGTCAACGGCCAGCTCGCCTTCGACCAACTCGCGTTCCATCACGCGACGGACAAATTGCGGGACCACGCGCTGACGGCCAGGGACCGGCCCCTGTTTCTCAACGTTTCCTTCACGCAGCCGCACGATCCTTATCGTGCGCCAAAGAAGTATCTCGACATGTATCGCAACGTCGAGATCCCCATGCCGAAGCCGCACGACGACATTCGCAAGCTGAGCCCGACCTACGAGTGGGTGCGCATCGTTCACGGACTCGACAAAGAGACGCCATCCGCTGAGAAGGTGCGCGAAGCCCGGCGCTGCTATCTGGCCATGTGTACGTGGCTTGACGAGAAGGTCGGGCAGATGCTCGACGAACTGGAGAGACTGGGCATGGCGCAGGACACGCTGGTGGTGTTTGCCAGCGACCACGGCGACATGATGGGCGAGAAGGGACAGTGGTTCAAGCGGCTCTACCTGGAGTGGTCGGCGCGGATTCCGCTCATCCTGAGCTGGGCCGGGAAGATCCCGGCGGGCAAGCGCGTGAACGCGCCGGTCTCGCTGGTCGATCTGATGCCGACATTCGCCGAAGCCGCGGGCGCCCAGGTGGGGACGCGGATGGACGGCCGCAGCCTGTTGCCGCTCATCGACGGCCGCGAAGACGGCCGCGACCGCGAGGTGATCGGCGACTACTGCGGCGAGGCCACCATCGAACCGATTCGCATGGTCCGCCGCGGACGGTTCAAGTACATCGCCACCAACAACCACGCGCCGCAACTCTACGATCTCGCCAAAGACCCCGGCGAAACGGTGAATGCGGCCGGCCGAAACGAGTACGCCGCCGCGGAAAAGGAGTTGCGCGCGCGCGCCGAGAAGGACTGGGACGGGCCGGCCATCAAACGAAGAGTCATGGCCAGCCACGCCGACCGCGACTTCCTCCGGTCGATACCCGGCTACATGAACAATCAGCTTTGGAAACCCGAAGTTCACAGCCCGCCGTTCGCGGACGACTACGGATGGAAGTGAGGATATCCCCGATGCTTCCGGTCAAGCTGGCCCGAGCCGCTCTTGGACTGGGCGTTTTCCTGTGTGCCGCCCGCGCCGCGGATCCAACGCAGGCCGGCGTCCGCTACGGGCCTCACGAGCGGCATGTGCTCGATTTCTGGAAGGCGGCGTCCGACCGGCCAACGGGGGTTCTCGTCTTCTTTCACGGCGGGAGTTTCAAGGGAGGCGACAAGAGGTCCTTCGCGGCAAGGGCGCCGGAGTTCCTGGATGCCGGAATCTCCGTCGTCTCCGCGAACTACCGG
>JAUYBU010000622.1 GCA_030693045.1 Bryobacterales bacterium
TTCGCGCTCGCAATCCGAACCAGGTCCGGAGTCGAAACAAACCGCCACCATCCCCGATCCAGCAGATGCAAATGAAACACCACCGACTTCACCACCGCCCAAACCGCCACGCCAAAGAACAGGTGCTGAAGGTGTACCGCCGGAATAATGAACTCGAACCGAAGCAGGAACGCCCCCACCCCCGCCAGGATGAAAATGGCAAGCTGCGCCCCCCGCGAAAGAACCCGAGTCCGGCCCATCAGTTTCTTAATCTTGGTGTGCATCCGTGTCCATCCGTGGCCAGGGTCTTGTCGTTATACTGTGAAAGGAGGCCCTTGTATGCCCGACACCCGCATCGCCAAGCTCTTTCGGAACGGCGCCAGCCAGGCCGTTCGACTCCCGGCCGGCTTCCGCTTCGCGGGCGATCAGGTGTTCGCCACGCGCGACGAGATCACCGGCGACGTTGTTCTCTCGGCGCGCCCCGGCGCCAGAACCTGGGTCGAGTTCTTCGAACTCATGCATTCCATCGAGGTTCCCCCGGACTTCATGGCCGAACGTCCCATGAACCGGGTCCCCGTTGACCGCGATGTATTCCAAGACCGCGAGGGCTGACGCTTGCTTCACATGCTCGATACCGATACGGCGAGTTACGTCATCAAAGGCCGGGACCCGGACCTGGAAGCCCGCATCGCCTCGATGGAGCCTTCCATGGTCTGCATTTCGGTCATCACACGGGCCGAATTACTGTACGGTTTGAAACGTCTGCCGGCCAGCCATCGCTTGCACGCAGGCGTACGCCACTTTCTCCGCATCGTCCAGGCCCTCCCCTGGGATGCGGAAGCCGCGGACCAATACGCCGGCATCCGTCATCAACTCGTGTCGGCAGGTCGCTTGATCGGCGAATTGGACATGATGATTGCCGCACAGGCTTTGGCGGTTGGGGCTGTGCTGGTCACCAACAACACGCGGCACTTCGAACAGATCGAGGCGCCGCTCATGCTGGCAAACTGGCGCGTAAGCCGTTGATGCCGATAAACAAGTCAATGTTCATCCGTGTCCATCCGTGGCCAGGGGTTCCCGCCCCGCGTCATACCGAAACGCCACATACACCAACGGAGCCAGCGCAACCACCGCGAACACCGGCCCCACCGCCACCTCGAAACCCGGCCCGTCTCCTGCTTCGAATCCGCCGGCTTGCTCCGCTTCGTCCTTTCCTTGCCATCCAATACCTTCCTTCATCCCCCCCGTCTATCCGTGTCCATCCGTGGCCAGGAGGTCTCTACGGGCGTCGTTTAACGGTGCCCATGGTATTCTTCCAATTGGAACGGTGGCACGGCGGAAGCTCCGGATGCTGGGCGACGCCGAGAAACTGGAGGACCTGGCCGCGGTTCCAGGAAACCGGCTCGAGGCTCTGGGCGGCGGCAGGAAGGGTCGATATAGCATCCGGATCAACGATCAATGGCGAATCTGCTTTGTCTGGCGCGAAGGCGCGGCGGAAGAGGTCGAGATCGTCGATTACCATTAGCGAGGTGAATATGAGAATGGCCTACAGGGATCGGCTTCCACCAATCCATCCGGGAGAAATCCTCCGGGAAGAGTTCTTGACTCCTCTCGGCATGTCGGCGCACCAGTTGGCTTTGGCGCTGCGGGTGCCCGCCACGCGCATCAACGACATTGTCAACCAGAAGCGCGGAATCACAGCCGACACCGCTCTGCGCCTGTCGCGCTACTTTGGCACAACCTCCAGGTTCTGGATGAACATGCAGGCTTCCTACGAGTTGGAGGTGGCGGAAGATCAACGCGGCATGGCGGTAATGCGTGAAGTGCTGCCCAGAACTGCGGCCTGAGCTTCTCCGCCCCCGCCGCCTTAAGAACTTCAGCTTCGGGACACCCAACTGCTGCCCGTTACGAGCCCGGTTGCCCGACCGCACCAGGAAGCCACGGATAAACACCGATAACCATAACCCTCCGAAGGAGTTGTCTTAAATCAACGTTCATCCGTGGCCAGGGGTTTTCGACTCATGGATACGTCGCCACCACCTCCGTCGCCCCCGGCGGCGGATACGCCATCAGCGCCTCCTGCCGCCCCGCCATCCGCACCAGCAGCGGGTCCGCGCCCCACTCCTCCAGAAGTTTCACCACCCGCCCCAACGCCGCCGGCCTCGACACAATCGCCACCGCCGTCAGCAAAATCAGCCAGATGTCCACCGCAAACGTCCGCTTCTCGATGTACAGCAACGCCAGCCGGCTCTTCCACGGCCGAATGATCTGGTTGTAGAGAAGGTCCGGGTCGGCACTGCCCTTGAGAATGTCCCCCTCGTCGGAGAAAACGATCGAAGCCGGGTCAGTGATGCCAGGACGGACCGTGAGCATTCGCTTCTCGGCCTCTGTATACAGCCCAGCGTCGGTCAGGACCTGTGGCCGCGGTCCGACAAAGCTCATGTCGCCGATCAGCACATTCCACAACTGCACAAGCTCATCGAACTTGTACTTGCGAACAAGCCGCCCCACCGGCGTAATCCTGCGGTCCGAGCCAGCCGTGGAATTCACTCCGGTCTTGTCAGCGCTCACAACCATCGACCGGAACTTCACCATCCGGAACTTCCCTCCGCCCCGCGCCATCCGCGATGCCACGTAAAACGGCGAGCGGAAATCCTGCAGCCAGATGGCAATGGCGACCGCCC
>JAUYBU010000339.1 GCA_030693045.1 Bryobacterales bacterium
AGGTTGCCGGTGACCTCCTTCCGGTAACGCGCGATGAACGGAACCGTCCCGCCTTCGTCAAAAAGCTCGATGGTCGAAACCAGGCTTTTGAGCGAGACGCCCAGTTGCAGGGCGATATGCATGAGGACGTGCGTGGGAAGAGGTTTGGACTCCGGCATACGAGATGAAACTCCCATGATACCGAGAGACGGGCGGCGGATGTTCCCCAGGCCGGTTGGCAGGCCGATCGACATCTGGGGGGACGGGGATTTCGCAACAGGTTTCGAGTGCGGCCGTCAACTTTGCGGCTTTGGGCGTGTGCCGCCGGGCGCCATGCAGACTTGCCGGAGCGCCGTCTGGGCCAACTTCCGGATCCTTACCGTACGGCTGAATGAAGTTTGATTGCTCAAGGCCTTATGTTCCAGCTCAGGAATCGCTCGTGATGGATCTCCTTTCAGGGCTGAGCTTATCGGCAACGCTAGGCGTAGCTATAATATGCACTGGACGAAGGAGAGGGACACTTGGACATCCAACCGAAGTACCTAACGTTTGCCGAGCTTGTATCGAAGCGGCTTTTTAGAATCCCAGAGTACCAACGTGCATACAGTTGGAAGAGCAAGCACCGCGGGGATCTGTTTGATGACATCTGGAAGCTAGAGAGCAAGCCGGCAGGCTCCACGCATTTCATGGCAACGGTCGTCGGGCTGCAGCGCGAACGTGAGACCATCCACACCGACGAGTACACCCGACTGGACATTGTCGATGGCCAGCAGCGCCTCACTACGCTGATTCTTCTATGCAAGGCCATTGAAAAGTCTCTCGGCGAAGACGATAAAACGGAGGTGGTACTCCGCAAAGAGATCGCAACTCTCCTTGTAAAAAACGAAGCCGGAACGTTGCTCCTCCTGCAAACCAATCACGATAAGAGCACCTACTTCGCCAACTACTTGTGGAATGGCGATGTGCCGAATCCAGAGGATGCGAAGTTTCTCGCGGACCGGGATCTGGCAACAGCCATCGTGGAATGCGAGCGGTTCGTCGCGCGTTGGACGCAGAGCAACTCCTTGGTGGACTTAGCCAAGCTGCTCAAAAACCGGCTCACCTTCATCTTCCACGAGATCGACGACGAGTCAGCGGTCTACACCGTGTTCGAAGTCCTGAACAGCCGCGGACTGGAAGTTGCATGGTTGGATCGGACCAAGAGCACGCTCATGGCAATCGCCTTCGAGGATGCGCCGAACGCGAAGACCAAGAGAGAGGTGATTGACCAACTGCACCTACTATGGGGCAAGATTTATGCAACCATCGGTCTCCGAGAGGGTCTCGGCTCCGAAACTCTACGGTTCGCAGCGACGTTGATCAACCCCGAAACTTCGGCCAAGGTGCTGGGCGATGAACAGGCGCTGGAACTGGTCACTACACAGTGTGGCGGCAAGGTGCGAAGGACCATTGAGCTGACTCAGTGGCTGTTACGTGTTGCAGACGCAGTCAACGGGCTATCTGCGGAGAGGCGACGCGCGGCGGTGACAAAGATCGCGCATGCGCGACTGCTGGCGATTTCGATCATACTTACGCCGTTCGACGCCAAGGAGAAAGGCCGGCTCTTGGATCAATGGGAAAGAGTGACGTTCCGGATCTTTGGGATCGCCGGTAAGGACGCACGAACACGAGTTGGGGAGTACGTCCGCCTTGCGCAAAAGATTCACGAAATGGAGGGCACCTCTCGGGATTATAAGGAGGCCATGAAGCAGTTGCGGAGTCTCGGTGACGGCGAGTTCGCGATTGGAGAAGCCGTGAAGAATCTCCAGAAGACTGACTGCTACATCGGCTGGGAAGAAGAACTCCGCTACTTCATGTTCCGTTACGAGGAACACTTGGCCAAAGGCGCAAATCAGACATTCAAGAACGAGCAGTGGGACCGCATTTGGGAAGCCAGCCCATCCCAGTCCATAGAGCACGTGCATCCGCAAAACCCAACGCCTGGCGGGGCGTGGAAAGGGGCCCTTGGGCGTGGTCGCGGCCAAAGGGAGGCACACGTCAACCGTCTGGGCAACCTAGTTCTGCTCCCGCCTCGCATGAACGAAAAGTTGGGCAATCGCGAGTTCTCCTTCAAGAAGACGGAGTATCGCAAGATTGGCCTGTTGCTGCTTGGCGAGGTGTGTCGCAAGAATAAGTGGAACAAGCAGGCAATTGAAGAAAGGGAACGAGCGCTAATCACTTTCGCAATGGACGCTTGGGCCGATCTCTGACGCGCCCTGATCGGACGATTCGCCGACGGCTTCCTGTTCTGGTACTAGCGACGAACTGATTGTTCCAGCTCCGGCTTGTCGTACAGAGTCGACTTCGCAACGGGCCCGCTGAACTTCAGCCGCTTCTCTAAGAAGAACTTGAACACGCTGACAGTGGCCTCATGGGCACGCGGATCCATCAGTACGCTCAGAATCAGGCTGTGGGGATCGACTGGAATTAGGAGCCGCTTCCCAGAGGGTCTATCGCGTTTGGCGAATACGACCACGCGGTATTCGGATTCGTGCCTGAACGCTTTCCGTTTCACAAACAGAGACTTGATTGCACGGTCCTGATCGTCAGCGTTACGGCCAGCGGTGAGATGTATCCTTTGCATTCGTTCGATTTCTGAAGCGAGCTTGTATTGCACCTCGCCCATCTTGTGGTGATCCTCCTTCTCTAGCCCAGCTCGGACTTGGGCAAGCAGCAAGGCTGGAGTTGTCTTGATACGCACGGAGGCCCGGTCTGGCGAGTAGATCCTCCACATGGCATCCGAAACACCGTCTCGGCACCAGCACTGCGCGAATATCTGGCCGAGCCTCCGATTGGCAATAATCGCCTCATACGGATCATCCCAGGTGCTTGGGGAAGACAGCGACAGTGCTCGATTCTCGAATACCTCCACGAGATAATGGAACGGAAGTATGCGATAAAGAAACCGTGGGCGACTGATAGTGAGGTCGGGGCGTTGTCCCATGCCTCTAAGGTTAATCCAGCCTGACCGAGCTTGGGCCGACGCCTGACCGCGCAGGTCAGCCGGAGCCCTGCCGAAGGACGGCAACACCCAGGAGGTCGCTTTCTGGCAGATGGCCATCCCCGTAAAACAAGAGCTCCTGGCGATGACCGCCCCGTCGCAGCAGCTATTCAGGTTGGCGCCTATGCGTTTCCCGCTCCGCTCCCTGACGGTCGCGGCTCGGAAACTTCTACCGCGCGCTCTGCGCCAGGTCCCGCGCCAGCAGGAGGGCGCGGCGGGATAGCTCGACCGCCGTGCCGATGTCGGAGCCCTTTCTTCCCAGCGCCTGCTCGATGAATGCGCGCGCGCGGGCGGCCGCCTCCGACTGCTCCCGGGTCAGCGAGCGGCCGGACAAGGAGCCCAGAATACGGCGCGTTTCCGCGACGTTGCCGTCGAGCTGCGCCAGCAAATCCTTGCTCTGGTCCGCGCCCAGCACCTCGCCCAGGCGCGGCGGCGGCGCCGAGGGCTGAGGCGGGGGCTCCGGCTGCGGTTGCGGAACCACCGGCGCCGGGCTCTTTACCGTCTTGCGCCGCGGCTTTGGTTTTGGCGGCTCCGGAAACTTGGGCGGCACCTGCTCCGGTTGGGGCGCCGGCGGCGGGATATCGACGACCGGCGGGGGGATCTGGGGTTCGACTATGACGAGTTCGGACGGTTCCGGCTCGGGAATGGGAGCGGCGACCACCGGAGGCGGTGGCGGCGGCGTCTTGGGCTTGCGCCGAAAAATTGCGCAGCCGCTCGAGAACAGCAACATCTGGGCGGCCAGCGCCAACCCCAGAATCCGTTTCCTCATTGCGCCAAGCCTCCTTCCGGGGCCGCCGGCAGACGCAGGCGGAACGTCGCGCCATTGGGCGGATTACTTTCCACTCCAATCGATCCCCCGTGCAACTGAACCGCGCGAAAGGTCATGGCCAGCCCGATTCCGGACCCCCTCGCCTTAGTGCTGAAATAGAGATCGAAAATCTTGTCCCGGTTCTCGGCGGGTATGCCGGGCCCGGTGTCGGATATGGCGAGCACGGCCTCGGGGCCGCTTCTGGAGATCCGCACGCCCAGCCGTCCGCCGTCGGGCATCGCGTCCAGGGCGTTGCGAACGATGTTCACCACGGCCTGTCGAAGCAGTTCCCGGTCGCCGCAAACGTGCGCCGGGGCCGGGGGCCGTTCGATTTCGATCCGAACCCCGCAACCTTCCGCCTCCGGCCGAACCAGGTCCAGGACGCCGCCGGCCATCTCGATGAGGTCGAACTCGGCGCTGTTCAACTCCACCGGACGCGTAAAATCGAGAAACGTCCGCACCACCCGGTCCAGCCGCGCGATTTCCTCGGCGATGACCTCGATTTCGCCCTTGGCCTCGGGGACCTCCGGCAGCACGCGCGTGCGCAGCAGCTCCAGGCGCAGAGCGATCGAGTTCAGAGGGTTCTTGATGGCGTGCGCCACTCCGCCGGTCAGGCGGTTGATGGCGGTCAGGCGCGAAGAGAGGCTGAGCTGAGCCTCGACCGCCCGGCGTCCCTCGGGATCGTGGAGCCGCAGCAGCACTCCGTCCGGCAGCGGCTCCAGGGTGGCCAAAACGGCGGCCGGTGCGCCGTCTCTGGCCCAATCGACCAACACGTTGCGCAGCGGTTTCCGTTCGAGCGCGGCCTGCGCCAGGGCGGGGGGAAGCAGGTCCGGCACCGTCCGCCCGATGATCTGGGCCCGCGGTATGCCGAGAAACCGCTCCGCCGCCGGCGTGCATACCAGGGTCTGGCCGGCGTCGTCGAACAGAAGAATCGCCTCTTCGATTCGTTCCATCAGCTTCTCGACGCCGCCGCGCAATTGCGACGCGCTCTGCTGCGTGTCTCGATACTGCGCTCCGAGAATCTGCAGTTTCTGTTCGACCAGGCGAAATTCCGGCGTCGCGGGAGCGGAACCGTCGGCCGAATCCGCGCCGCTGGCAATGCGGTCGATGGCCCGGCTGATCCGCTTCAGAGGGCGCAACGCCAGGTGCGCCGCCGACAGCGCCACCAGCAGCGAGATCAGCAAGGCCGACACCGACACGGCCGCCCCGCGCCGCATTTCCGGCAGGACCGCGTCGCGAAGCAGCACGTTGGACACCAGCACCTGGATCGTGAAGACCGGCTGCGGCTGTCCGGCAATGCCCAGCACCACTCGATTCTCGTAATCCTGCCGGCCTCCGAGGATCACCGACAGCCGGTCGAACGGATTCAGCGTCTCCAGATACCGCAGGGTGAGTTTTGGCTCCATCAGCTTTCCGACGCGCCCCGGGTTGGACGAAACAACCACCAGGCTCATTTCCTCGGCCACCGAGATCTCGACAATCGAGCGGGTCTGGGCCAACATGGCGGCGAGAAAATCCGCGAATTCCCGGTCGGCCTCGATCACTCTCCTCCAGGCCAGTTTCACGTCTTCCAGCGATTCCCCTTGCGGACGCGAGGCCGCCGTCCGCATCACCACCTGGGCCTTCACCAGTTGCGCGGTGGCGGCCGAGCGTTCCGAAGCGTGATCCAGAAGCGTCGTCACCAGGCTGTTGAGATGAAGCGCCGACAGGGCCAGCACCACGATCGCCACCGTGCCGGTGATCAGGACGAGCAGTCTGGCCTTGAGCGACATGAAGAGTCCGGGCCTATTCTCCGGCGTCCGCGGCGCCGTATTCCCGCAGCTTGTTGAACAGCGTTTTCGGGCTGACGCCGAGAATCGTCGCGGCGCGCGTTTTGTTGTTTGCGGTGTGACGCAGCGTCAGCTCGATCAGTTCCCGCTCGGCGCGCTCCAGAGTGGTTCCCACCGGCAGCAGGACGCCGTCGGCCGCCGCGGCGGCGGGCGGCGCGGGATGCCGGACCGGCAAGCCGCCGCTGCGGGGCAGATGAGACGGGAGCGCCTCGCCTTCTCCGGCCAGAATCACGGCGTATTCCAGAACGTTGCGCAATTCGCGCACGTTCCCCGGCCAGTCGTGCTGCGACAGGATCTCGAAGGTTTCCGGGTGCAGTCCGGCCACCCGGCATTCATGCCGCGCGTTCAATGTGGATATCAGGGCCGCGCACAGCGCCGGAAGATCCTGCTTGCGCTCGCGCAGCGGCGGCAGCTCGACGCGGAACACCGCCAGACGGAAGAACAGGTCCTCGCGGAACTTGCCGTCGCGCGCCATCTCGTCCAGCGGCCGGTTGGTCGAGGCCACCACGCGCACATCCACCTCGATCTCCTTGGCGCCCCCGATCCGGCGGATGCGCTTGTCTTCCAGCACGCGCAGCAGCT
This sequence comes from Bryobacterales bacterium, assembly GCA_030693045.1. GTDB lineage: Bacteria > Acidobacteriota > Terriglobia > Bryobacterales > Bryobacteraceae > JACQZT01. Next base: position 6,239 of record JAUYBU010000339.1, read on the forward strand.
TGGCCTGCGTCAGGGCCGGCATGTCGCCGATCTCGTCCAGCAGCAACGTGCCTTCGTGCGCCAGCTCGAAGCAGCCGCGCCGGCGCTCGACGGCCCCGGTGAAGGAGCCCTTCTCGTGTCCGAACAATTCGCTTTCGATCAGCGCTTCCGGCATCGACGCGCAGTTCACCGCCACGAACGGCCCGTCGCGCCGCGGGCTCAGGCTATGGATTGCCCGCGCGGCCAGTTCCTTCCCCGTCCCGCTCTCCCCGCTGATCAAAACCGTCGCCCGCGTGGGAGCGACTTGCCGGATCAGCGAGTAGACGCTCTGCATGGCGGGCGAGGAACCGACCAACTCCCCCAAAACGCCCTGTCCGGCCAACTGCCGCTCGAGTTCCGCGCTGTAGGATTCCAGGCGCCGCTGCTCCGCGGCTCGTTCCAGCAGCAGTCGCAAGGCCCGGGGTTCGAGCGGTTTCTCGAGAAACCAGAACGCCCCCAGATCGTGAACCGTCTCGAGCGCCGTCTCGATGTTTCCGAAAGCGGTCAGCACGATGGCCAAAGGGTGCCGCGGCTGCTCGTGGAGGCGGCGCAGGAGTTCCTTGCCGTCCAGCACCGGCATCATCAGGTCCGTGATCACCACGCTGGCGTCGAACTCGCGCAGCCGGTCCAGGGCTTCCTGCCCGTCGGAAGCGGTCTGGACGCGATAGCCCCAACCCTCGATCATGCTCGCCAGGGCGGTGCGCTGGTTCGCTTCGTCATCCACCACCAATACCGAAATCAGGTTTCGCCCCACCACTCTATTTTAGATGGTGACACAGCCGGAAGGCTGCGCAAAATGCCGAGGCGCTCAGCCTACTGCGCCTGCCACCAGTCGCGGTCCCAGGGTTGCGCCAGCGTGGGCGGGTTCTTGTAGAGCGCCGTTTTGAATACCAGACGGGCGCCGGCGCCCGGAGCCAGGCGCACCGTCACCAGCGGCCCTCCCACCGGTGTGGTCTTGCCCCCGGCGGTGACGGAGTCGAACTGGTGTTCGCCGTACCCGCCCGCCTGCACGATGACCGTGCGCGCTTCCACCGGGCTGACGTTGACCAGGGTCAGCGTCGACGAATCGGCCGACATTTTCTCGATCAGCGCGCCGACGTCCTCCGGCAGTCCGGCGCGGCGCCGCTCGGGGTCGAAGTAGCGGAAGCGCGAGTGCAGCGTCCAGATGCGCCCCGCGAAGTGGCCGCCCATGGTCAGGTGCAGCAGCCCGTCGGTAGCTACCGGGTTCATGCCGAGCAAGTAGTCGGCCAGGCGCGAGTCGGCGGTTGTGTAATCGTTGCGAACCTGCTCCATCGCGCGGCGCACGTGCGCCAGGTCGGCCTCGAGCGCCTTCACCGGGTAGTCGGGTTCGGCGCCTTCGAGGAATCCGATCCAGCCGGTTTTCGGAATGCGGTCCAGGTCCCTGCGGTCCATCGACCAGAGGTACAGCTCGGTCAGCCGGCCGGCATTCGAGTCTTCGGTGAACTGGTACCATTCCGGCTTTCCGTCGTACTTGTAGCCCCGTGGATCGCCGTACATCTGGGGATACAGCGTCCTGCCGCCGACCACCTTCTTCTGCGCGAAGATGTTGTCCATCTGCCGGCGCAGGACATCCATGTAGGACTGGTCCCCGGTGGCCAGCAGGGCGTTGCCGAATCCGGGCCAGGAGCCCAGCAGGACGTAGTTGCGATGCGCGATCTTCTCGATCTCGCCATCGAAGATGGTGAAGTTCCAGCCGTAGGTGCCCTTCCACCATTGGCCGTTGTAATCGCTGCCCGGCTTTCCGTCCAGACCCACGGTGGTCGGGAAGTTGCCGCCGCAGGCCGCGGCGCGTTCCTTCCAGGCGTTGGCGTATTCGGCGATCCAGTCCCGGTATTTCTTTTCGCCGGTAAGCGCGTAGGCATTGAGCGCAAGTGAGGTGGCGGTCAGGTTCAGCGGGTTATCGCCCACGCTGTCCAGATACTCTGTACAGTGCGCCAACATCTTCGGATAGCGCGATTTCATCTCGACCAGCTTGTGGCGTCCCTCGGGGCTGTGCATCAGGTGGAAACTGCCCGCCACGGGGTCGCCGACCCAGTCGTAGAGCGTCGCCTTGCGCAGCATCGGCCCCTTGCTGCCGTTCCAGAAGCTTCGGATGAGCTTCTTTTCGGGATCGTAGTTGGGCGCTTCCGGGTCCTGGTTCATGTACATGCCGGCAAACCGGCGCATGCGCTCGCGATAGCGCGGGTCGTTGGGCGTCGTCAGCCCGTACATGAAAAACCCGCGCATGCCCTCGCCGGTGTGGAACCAGTCGGACTGGGTGATGAACTCCTTGTAGTAAGCGCCGTTTTCGGCGAGCTTGGTGAGCGTGGTGCGCAACTCGCCATACTGCCGCAGGTGGCCGTCCAGCGCCTTGTTGTACATGCCCAGCAAAGAGTCCGAACCGCCCATGGCGTGCAGCAGCGTCCAGTTGAAGAAAGTCTCGATGGCATCGTCGGGGCCGTCGAGCGTGCCCCAACGCGGCGTGTGCGTCAGGTAGCCGCGCTCATCGACGTAGCGGGCGTAGAACTGCTCCGCGGCGCGTGAATTGGAGCGCAGCAGCTCGCGCTCCAGCAAAGCCCATTGGGGCGGAGCCATCGGAGTGTTGACTACGATTCCCGGATTGCCGGCCGCACAGCAGAATGAGGCCAGCACAAGCACGAGCAAGATACGTCCTACCATGGGACACATCCTACCCCAGAAAAGGGGACAGTAACAAATAACCCCTTTTTCCGGAAAAGGGGTTATTTGTTACTGTCCCCTTTTCTGGCGGCGCAGATCGAGCACCAGGGCGTCCAGCGCGATGCCCTTCTGGATGTTGCGGCGCACCAGTCCAACCAGCTCGTCGACGCGCCCGGTGGCGCGCTGGATCCAGGCGAACGATACCGAGGAGGCGAGCGCCGTCAGGCGCGGCGCGACGTCGGCGTTGCGGATCTGGTCGGCCGGCGCGCCAGCCGACAGCGCCAGCAGATCCTCGAGCAGTCCGTAGAGCGCCTTCAAATAGAAGTCCAGCTTCTCGGTCTTGCTGGCGGCGATCGACTCGCCGTACCTCGCCCAGGCGGCGAACGGAGTGCGGCGAGAAGCGGCTTCCAGCAGCGCCAGCATCGCCGCGCGCCGCTTGTCGTAGGTTTCCGGGTCGAGCGAAACGGCGACGCCCGGGCTGCCCTGCGCCAGCGCCAGGCGGCGTTCGGCGTCATCCAGCGCCCGCGCGCCTACGAAGGCGCGCATCTGGTCCGGCCCCAGCGGCCCCAACTGGAACTGCACCGAGCGCGAGCGGATGGTCGGCAGCAGGTCGTAGGGGTTCTCCGCGGTCAGGAAAATCACCAGGTGCTCGGGCGGCTCCTCGAGCGTCTTCAGCAGCGAGTTGGCCGCCTGCTCGTTGGCGCGGTCGATGTGGTCGATGAGGAAGACGCGGTGGGCGCCAGACAGAGGTTTGAAGCGCGCGCGGTCTTTGAGCAGGCGCATCTGTTGGATCGAGATCTGCCGCAGCGGACCGTCGGGCGGGAAGGTGATGAAATCCGGATGCGAGGAGAACAGCAGCGGGTCTTCCACGCGCTTCTCCGGGGCCCACTTCTCGCGTTCGGCGACGATGGTCCGG
>JAUYBU010000373.1 GCA_030693045.1 Bryobacterales bacterium
CAGATGACGCAGGACGCCGACAAGGTCCGGCTCATCGTTCCAGAGTTTCTTGAAGCTGGAGCCAGACCGGAAGCCCAGGAGGCTCGGTGTGTGCAGACCACAGAAATCCTGCAAATCGTGTCGATAGGACGCAAGGTCGGAGAACTTCATGGATCACCGAGTCGATGCGTTCAAGAATCGAAGGGTGTTCGACAATTCCTTGTCCTGAACGGCCTTGGAGAGGCTGATCCCGAAAACGTTGGCCATGTGAACTACGTAAAGGAAGACGTCGGCAAGTTCCGAAGCTTCATCTTGCTGAATCTCGCTCCCATGACGCTTCAGCTTCTCTCGCTTTCGGATCGCCCGCGCGAGCTCACCCACCTCTTCCATCATCAACAGCAGACAGTCGCCAGCGCTCTCACGATGGTAGCCGCGCTCAACCGCCGCTCGCCGATAGTAGTTCTGAAACGCGTCCAACGCTGGTTGCGGAATGGCCAACTTGTTCGATAGCAGGTTCGCCGGAACTTCAGCGGGCGTGTTCACAACTCGTACGAATTCGCGCAGCACTGCATCGTTCACACCGTTCCTGGCGTAGACGGGCACACCAACTGCGCGCGCGAAGCCGACTTCAAGCGCGGCACTCGGACCGACGTAACCCTCTGGAGCATGCAGCCACACAAAACTGGCACGCTGAATCGCATCCAGATGGCCCGATTCAATGGACTCCGCCGTCTTGTCTTCCTCGCCTTTCATATACACGAATCCGTCGACTTCCGATGTCACGTTCACATTTCGAGGGGAGAGGATGTTGCAGCCGAGATCCCGCAACTCCTCGAACTCCAAACGCAGGCGGTTTGGATCTTTTCGGAACGTGCCCGAAAGAACAGCACTGTACACGGCCAGCGGGGAAGACGGAGCCGGCACCAAAAACGTCCGCGGTGCGACACCCTCGGTCATTTTCAGCTCATCGACATCTATCTCTGCACCCGAAGGGAAGAGAAGGATCTGTGCCGCGTTGCTCGTTTTCCTCTTCATACCACACTCGGCGGACACCTAGAATTATAAGCCCCTGTAGCCGCTCCGGAACAAGCCACCGATGTCGAAACGCCGAAAGTTACAAGATTTCTGCGGATACGCTGTGGAAATCCTGTTCGGATCGTGTGCAATTCTCCCCGGCGCCCCAACGGCTCCCTCCAATTGAGATTATCGACCGAGCCGTGGGCTCATTTGAATTTATCAAACCGGGCCATTCGTCGCCATCAAAGAGCCGGCTTCCCATCGGACGTCATCGACCCGACCAAGGTGACCCGTTCGGCGTTGCAGAACGCCGCTTCGATCACCGCGCTGATACTGACCACCGAAGCCCTGGTGGCCGAGATCCCGGAGAAGAAGTCCGCTCCGGCCGTCGGCCCCAGCGGCCACGACCACGGCGGCATGGATGACTATGCCGTAGCCCAGACTCGAAAATCCAGCGGCCCATTCCCGGGACCCCGGGGGTGGGCCGTTGTGCGTCGAAAAAGCCTACCGCCTGCGGCCGCGTTCAATCTCCGCCAGCATCTGTTGGATGTCCGCGGTCGGGAACGAGTACTCGGCGGCTTTCTGGATCGCTTTCAACTTCGCTTCGGGCGCCGTGAGGGGCTGGCGTGAAGGCTCCGTGAGCGGAGCGCACTCCCCCTCCTCCCCGACGTTGCGCGGCCCTCGCGAATCGTCCATTGCACCGATCCCGCTACGCGCTAAGCTCCGCCACCAGCGCCTTGGCGCGCTCGAACATCATGCCGACCTCGTTGTTGCAGCCCAGGAACAGCATGCCGCGCTCTTTCCAGAACCGGGCCAGTTGCGGGTTGCGGGTCTGGGTGCCGGGCGCCACGCCGTGCCGGACGCAGGCTTCGCGGATCTTGTCCATCGCGTCGACCATTTTCGGGTGCATGAAGTCGCCCGGCACGCCGAGCGAAATTGACAGGTCCACCGGGCCGACCATGACGGCGTCGACGCCGGGCACCGAGAGCAGTTCGTCGCGCGCATCGACCGCTTTCTGGGTTTCGATCTGGAGCACGACCAGCGTGTGCTCGTTCATGTGCTCGGCAATCTGCGGGATGGTCGCCGCCTCGAAATCCACCTGCATGGGGATGAGGCCGAAGCCGCGGATGCCCACCGGTGGGAACCGGCACCAGGCCACCGCCTTCTCGAGCACTTCCGGCGATTCGACGCGCGGGAAGACCACGCCCTGCCCGCCGCAATCCAGCGCGCGCGCGACCAGGTCGTATTGCATGTCGGCCACACGCACCACCGGGCACAGGCCGGCCAGCACCGACGCGCGGCAGATGTCCTGGATGGTCTCGTGGTTGAACGGGCCGTGCTCGCTGTCCAGGAAGGTCCAGTTGAAACCGGCGGCGGCCAGAACCCGAGCCACGTCGGGACAGCGGAACTGGGAGAACCCGCAGCCATACTGCGGCCTGCCTTCTTTGAGCGCCTTCTTCACATAATTGATACGCATGATTCCTCTAGTTTGCCTCAAATCGCCAGCACCCGGTGGTCGGCCGAGTCCAGGCGGACATTTTCATAGACCCGCCCGATCAAGTCGAGACCGTGGCGGGCCAGGAACGGCAGGATCGTGTAGAAGCGCTCCTGCAAGTGCTTGTGTGGGTACAGCAGGTTGAAGACGTGTGACGTTTCGCGCGCGGCGCGCTGGTCGCGCCGAAGCGTTTCGCGCGCGGCTTTTCGCTCGATTTTGGAAAGCTGGTAAAGGATCTTGGCCCGTCCGCGGTCGAGAGCTTTGGCCAGCGTCGGGTCGAACCGCAGGAGCTGAGCGCGGAGTTGGTCGACGGCTCGCGAGGCGGTGGATGCCGCGGTCTTGAACCCGGCTTTCAACTCGGGAGGCGTGAGCGCGTGTGCAATACCCTCGCCCAATGCGTCGAGCCCGGCAAAGCAGTCCTCCAAACCCAGGCCGTAACGCGCCGTGAGTTTCGCGGCGCGAGCGTCGAGCAGCGTGAACGCCGCGCGCGGCGCTATCACCGGCATGCGGCCCAGCAACGCGCGGTAGAGCGTTTCGGACTGCGCCATGTAGGCCAGCTCGGCCGGCCCGCCGATGTAGGCCGCGGTCGGCAGCATGTGATCCTGAATCACCGGCCGCAGCAGCGCGTTCGGTGAAAGCTGGGCCGCGCGGGCGGTCAGTTCTTCGGCGGTGAACGCCTGATCGCCGGCGAAGAAGCGGTCCTGGCGATAGCGCAACGGACGCCGCCGTCCGCGGTCGAGCAGGAACAGCAGCGAGGCGTCCGCTTCGACGTGCACCTGCGCGTGGTAGCCGGCTTCGGCGAGTTCGCGATTGCGTTCGATCAACCCGGCCACCAGATCGGGGACGCGCCGCGCGGCTTCGGCCAGCATGGGCGCCGCCAGACTGCGGATTTCGGGCCGCAACGGGTCCAGCGTCAACACCCCGTGGTCTCCCAGGAGCCGCCTGAGCAGGACCGTGAAGGCCTCGCCCATGCTTCGCCCGGGTGCGTACGCCGCGGCGACCAGGTCCGACACCTCATCGCCGAACGGCAACTCGCGCAAGGCGTCGCGAAGCGCCCCTACAGGCGGTTCGGCAAGCTCCACCCCGCCCACCGGCTGCCCCATCCAGCCGCCGGTCACTTCCAGCTTCAGCGGGTTCTGGCCGGCGTCGAAAACCCAGGCGTGGCTGACTTCGGCAAAGTCGTGGTCTTCGGTGGCCAGCCAGAAAATCGGAACGGCGGGGATGCCCAGCGAGGCCAACTGCCGCGCGGTTTTCACCGCCGTGAGGGCCTTGTAAATGCTGTAGGCCGGGCCTCCGAACAGGCCCACCTGCTGGCCGGTGACTACGGCGACGGCGTCCGGCCGCGCAAGCTCCTCGAGCAGCGGATGGCCGGGGTTCTGGCGGGCCAGCGCGTCCACCACGAGCGCCCGGCGCTGGGCCGGGTATTCGACCTCGGCGGCGGCCGCGCGCAACGAGTGGTCGCCCAGCGGCGGATGGGCATAGAAGCGAGCGACGCGGCTGAAGTCGTACACCAGGTCGGCAAACAGCTTCGATGTGTGAGGCAGCGCGGTCTGGCGGATACAGCCGGATTCCATTGACAGGATCAAGGTTAACAAGAAAAAGGGGACAGTAACAAATAACCCCTTTTCCGGGGACAGACGGACAAGGTTTGGGGACAGCTCTTCGTGAGTCCGCGCCTCACCCGCCCGGATGAAAAGTGGGCCTGGCGGGGCGCCTGGTTCAAAACTGAATCCTCCACCGATCCAGTAGAACCTCCTCCTTCCGCGGGGCCATGAACGCCGTGGCCCTCGCCCATGCCGTATGGAGTAGGACACCTGGCTGAAAGATGTCAGCCCAGCTCTGCGGATCGAGTGACAACAGCTTTTTTTCTAAGCAGCGAAGCCCGCCCAGGTTTCGCAGGTGGAACAGCACCCGGTTCCGCTCGAAGACCCTGGACACTTCGGGTTCGGTGTAGTAGCGAGCGATGGTCTGCCGGTGGCTGTGTACGGCCTCGGAGGCGGGGCAGAACGTGCACCGATACCCGTACCGCCAGGCGAGGGAGCCCCACTCGACGTCCTCCCAGTAGAACGGAGCATAGGCCCGGGTGCGCCTGACGAACCTTCTGAGGACCGATGCCCGAAACAGACCGGAGCCGCCGCCAACATACAGGCAACCCCGGGGCTCGCGGACATCTGTCGCATCTCGCTCAATCAATTCCGCAGCGTCGCTTTCACAGTAGCGTAGATCTGTCCAGTTTGTCTCGGTGCTGCTGCCGTCCTGCATTTTGATCCGCGAACCGACGGCAAACGTGTCCCAGCGACGCAGCTTGAGCGCCTCGGCCAGCGCGTCGGGCCGCAAGTGCATATCGCTGTTGAGCAGGTACAGCCACGGGTGCTTCGCCCGCGCGAGGCCGAGTTCGACCGCCACCACGTAGCCCAGCGCTTCGGCGCGGAAGACCCACCTTGCGCCAGGGAAACCGCGGCGAAGGCTGGCATAGGCGGCATCCTCCGCACCGCTGACCACCACGATGAGCTCGGATGGCTCGTCGATCCGCGCGACGGCGGCTTCGGCCGAAGCCAGCGTAGGAGCCAGCAGGTCCGGGGTGTCGCGCGCGGCCACCACCACGGACACTCCACGCCCTGGCGGCGTCGACGCTCTTGGCAATGTCCAGCGCATCGCTGGTTGCAGGATCGCAATTCGCTCGACGCATCCGAGCAGGTCCAACAGGCGGCTTACCCTCTCCTGTCTCCTCTCGTCGTACCGCAAGGTGAGGTCCGTGAGTGCAAACCCGAGATTGCGGAGATCCGGTCCGTACCCTCGTTCGGCCGGACAGAAGCGATGCTTGGTCTCGAACCGAAGCACGACCGTATGAGAACCGTGCCGGGCCGTGGTCGGCACAACCGCCTCGAAAGGAAGCAAGTCCTCCGTCTCGTTCACAGTGTGCACCACGGTGCCCGTTCCGTGCCGGATCGCAAGCGAGTTGCCGGCGCTTCCGCTCGGCGGGGGAGGAAGGATGCCTGCCAAGCGGATACCGGTCACTCCCGGCTGAACCGCCACAGCCACGGCGGCGCTCTCCTCGGACCATTCCACCGTCTCGCCGCACGACGGATGCCAGCCCCGAACCAGGACCTTCTTCGCAGCCGATGGCGCGACCGTCCTCCGCCAAGGGCATGCAGCACAGGCGGGGTGTGCACCCCTCACGTACTGGCGGCGGAAGTCGTGATACCTTGACCCGTTCCAGATCTCTGCCAGAGTTTGCCGATGAAGGTTACCGATCTCCACTCGGTCCTGCACTTCACAGACCACAACGCCGCCGTTGGCCAGCACGTGGACGGTGTCCCAGGGGTTCTGCTCGCACGTGGTGATACCGCCTTGTGACACCGGGTTCACGCGGTCCGGTCGGGCAATCGTGATCGAGATGCCGGGGTGGCGGGCGGAGACTGTCTCGGCCTCTGCACGCACGCGGGCGGCGAACTCGCCCCGCGGATTCCCGGCGTCGTCCAACTCATGCGAAAACCGACGCGGCGCCGTGCCGCGGCGGATCACGGGGTTGATGGACACGTGCGTGACGCCGAGCGCGCGAGCATATTCGACCACCGGGAGCAACTGAGACAGGTTCTCGTGCATGGCGACGAACGCGAAGTCGATCTCCGGGTACTTGCTTGCACGCTCGGTCTCGTATTGCCGCAGGTAGTCTAAGCGGTCGCGAATGTCCGAAATGTCCCCGCGTCCATAGATCACCCGGAACTGAGCGGCGTCCATGGAATGGATGGAAACGGAGAGCCGGTGCAGGCCGGCATCCACGAGCGACTCTATTGCGGCCTGCGTGGCGGACCCCAGCGCGGAGACAAGCTCCGTCGTTGCTCCGGTGCCCCGAGCCAGCCGGATCGCATCCGCCAGATGGGGATAGTGCAGGGACTCTCCCGAGTAGTTCAGCCGGATCACCTCGGGCCGGTGCAGTTGGCGGATCAGAGACTCGCAAAGCGGGAAGCTCATATGCTGCCCGCTTCCACGCTCGTGCTTCCGAGAGCAGAACACACAGTCGAACGGGCACGCCGATGTGAGCTCGATCCAAACCGTCTTCGGGCAACATGCAACCAAATCCGGAATCAGTTCGTCCGGAAGAGTTTCAGAGCCGAGCAGGGGTACGGGAACCTCTTCCATAGGAATCGCCTCGAGACCGCCGGAACAGTAGCAGGGATTCAGCCTGAAAAGGCCCGCGATAGGAAACTGATGGGCCGGCTGTCTCCTACGCTCCTCGCCGCACAGCAACCATGATACCGGACGTGCGGTCGGATACTCGGAAGCTGGCCCGGCCGGACAGTCGGGTCCGGCGGGGCATGAAGGCCTCGCGCGGGTCGAAAGCCCGTCCTACGGCTTGCGCCGCTCGGGCGGGTAGCTAGAATCGACCGGCGGCCCCTGGCGGGCGCGGCTCAGTTCCGGTGGCTGAGTCGCAGCCTCTTGAGGGACTGTTCTCGCAATTCCGGGCCGGACGAAAGTCGCCGGCTTCTGTTAGGGTGACGGTATGGCGGGCGTGTATTTGTCGTGGCCTTTCTGCGCGCAGAAATGCACGTTCTGCAATTTCGCCTCGGGCGTTTTTCCGGCGGCGCTCGAACGCGACTACGAGAGCGCGCTGGCCGATGAAATTGCCCGTTTCGATTGGGAGTGGCGGCCCGAGACCATCTATCTCGGCGGCGGAACGCCCAGCCGGATGCCGGCCGAGACGCTGGAACGGCTGCTGGAGGCGATTCCCGGACGCCCTTGGGGCGAAGCGACCATCGAGGCCGCTCCCGGCACGGTGAGCGTGGAGTGGGCGCGTCTGGGGATCGATCGCGTCAGCCTCGGCGTTCAGTCCTTCGTTGCCAGAGAGATCGCGCAGACTGGGCGCAAACACACCGCGGACATCGTCGAGCGCGAGATGCGGCTGCTGCGCGACGACGGCATCCGGCGGTTCAACATCGACCTGATCGCGGGCCTGGCGCACCAGACTCGGGAAAGCTGGCGC
>JAUYBU010000451.1 GCA_030693045.1 Bryobacterales bacterium
TGAGGCGGTGTTCTGGGAAGTCGCTCCACGGCAAAATGTGGCTAGCCACCAGTAAGTCCTGAACCGGATTTCCTGTGATGCAACACTTGTAGTCATAGGCGGCCAGCACCACCTTCCGGAAGACACTCTGCATCGTCCTCACTAGAACGGTCGCCGCCGTCTCGGTAGGAACATCGCGCGGCACATACTCTGCCTCGGGCTCGGAATCTTCCGGGGCCGCTCGATCCTTTGCTGCTTCTAGGTTCTGAAGCTTGGTCTCGCCAAGAACCGTCATCTTGTCCCAGTTGTCGTGGAATTCGCTCCATACCTGCTCATCGCTTCGGCTGTGCCCTGCCAAACCCTTAACACCTCGAGATTGGTGAGTGGGGTCCAGCGAGGCGAAGTTCGCGAGCTTCATCGCCAAGCTGGACGGCGTTCGCCCAAGCAGTTTGGCCACCTCGATGATCTTCGGGTTCCGAGAATGCATCTGCCCGAACGGCAGAGTGAAGTACAGACCGCAGGCGATGACAAGCTCGTCATGTGACCAAGGGACCCTTGCAGTCGGCGGACTCACGCGCGCACTCCCGATGAAGAGTGTACCACCGCTAACCGCAGGGCTTCACAAACTATCCATGCCTGTTTTAGGGCCTCGTCGGGGGAATCCTTGGGTATCTCGCGGGCTTCACGGCTTAGTTTGTCCGGAAACGTCTCGATACCCGCGAATATTGGTCTCGGCGCTGATCGCATCCAAAGCCGACGCGTTCAACCGGCTCTGATAATCCGGCAATTGCGTGGTCAACTGATAGGCCAGAGACAGCAGCGCCTTGCGATCGCTCCGGTTGGCGTTGCCGTAACGGCAGTAATGCGCGCCGGCAATCTCGGGGCGTCGATCGCACAGCCAGGCCGCCAGCGCCGACTTCCCAATTCCCGCCTCGCCCGTAATCCACAGCACGCGCCGGCCGCTGGCGAGCCAGCTCTCGACTTCCCTCATGACCCACTCCCGGCCCGTGAATCGAGGCAGGTGACGGGATGCTTCGTCGTACTCAATCGGCGGCAGACAGCTCTGGAGCCTCGCCTGCGCGCCTTCGAAGTCCAAACGGTTGTGCTCGATCGCCTCCAGCAGCTTCTCGAACCGGGAGGCATACTTGACCTCGTGTTCCCCGGCTGGCACCGAATCGCGGAAATCGAGCCACTGAATCCGGCATATCGAAAGTGGCGGTTCAACCGTCGAGACCATCAGCGGAATGACCGTCAGTTGACGCGAGCAAGCGCGCGCCAACTCGTTCAGACAATACCCGTCGGGACGGCGCACCGAGTGCGGCGTCAGCAGCATCAGGACTTTTCCGCGCTCCGCCGAGACCCACTCCAGGCCGTCCTCTATGTAGCGTTCCCAGTCCGCGCCCGGCTTGAGCCGGTCCTGGTCGAACCAAACTTTGTGGTCTCGTCGTTCGAGATCCGATTTCAGGCGCAGGGCGAAGGAGGTGTGCTCGTCGTGTCCGTAGCTCAGGAAGATGCGCACGCGTGAGCCCCTTCCTCGAGCGCCAGGAAATGCACCCGGCCGCCGCTGTCGCCGGCAACGATGCGCCGCTCACCGCCGCACGTGCAGCAAAGCACGGGCGCATCGCAATGGAATGTGGCGATGACCCAGCCAGTCTCCAGGTCCCATACCTTCAGCGTGTGGTCCTCAGACGCGGAAACCGCCCGTTTTCCGTCCGGCGTCACTGCCACGCCATTGACAAAAGAAGAGTGGCCTTTCAGCGTGCGCAGCGCGCGGCCGGTGTCCAGCTCCCACACCTTCAGAGTCTTGTCGCCAGACGCGGAAACCACCCACTTCCCGTCCGCCGTCACCGCCACCCCATTGACAGAAGAAGAGTGGCCCCGCAGCGTGCGCAGCGCGCGGCCAGTCTCCAGGTCCCACAGCTTCAGCGCGTCGTCCCCAGACGCGGAAACCGCCCGCTTCCCGTCCGCCGTCACCGCCACCCCAGCTACAGGATGTGCACGATAGGATTGGCCCTCCAGCGTGCGGGGCGCGCCGCCGCTTTCCAGGTCCCACACCTTCAGCGTTTTGTCCCAAGACGCGGAAACCGCCCGCTTGGCGTCCGGCGTCACCGCCACGCCAGAGACAGAAGCAGAGTGGCCTTTCAGCGTGCGCAGCGCGCGGGCGGTGTCCAGGTCCCACACCTTCAGCGTGTGGTCCCCAGACGCGGAAACCGCCCGCTTCCCGTCCGGCGTCACCGCCACCCCTGAGACATATCCAGAGTGGCCTTCCAGCGTGCGCAGCAGCGGCGTGCCTGGAGGGTGAAGCGCGGGTTCGA
>JAUYBU010000475.1 GCA_030693045.1 Bryobacterales bacterium
GATCACTTTCCTCTTGCATTGCTTGAATGTATGCCTTATAATTGGTTATGCCATCCAGAACTGGACCAGTTCATGTGGCCACTACAACTCGCCACTACAAGAACAAGGTCTACCAGTCCCACTTTCTCCGCCGTTCCTTCCGCGTCGGCGCCCGAGTCCTCCACGAAACTCTCGGCAATCTCTCCCACCTCCCCGCCCACCTGATCGACATCATCCGCCGCTCCCTGGCGGGCGAGAAGTTCCTCCCCGCCTCCGACGCCTTCCTCGTCCAACGCAACCTCCCTCACGGTCACGTCCAGGCCGTGCTCGGTACCATGCGCCGTCTCGGTCTGGACTCCCTGCTCGCATCCAAGCCCTGCGCTCAGCGCGACCTGGTCATGGCCATGATCGCCGAACGCCTGCTCTATCCCTGCTCCAAGCTGGCCACTACACGCCTCTGGCACACCACCACCCTGGCCCAGGAATTGTCGGTCGCCGAGGCCACCGAGGACCACCTGTATCAGGCCATGGACTGGCTGCTGGAACGGCAACCGCGCATCGAGAAGAAACTCGCCGCCCGTCACCTGAGCGAAGACTGTCTGGTCCTGTACGACGTCAGCAGTAGCTATTACGAGGGCCACACATGTCCGCTGGCGCGGTATGGTCACGATCGCGATGGCAAGAAAGGATTGCCCATCATTGTCTACGGAGTGATGACCGATGGCGAGGGGCGCCCCATCGCGGTGGAAGTGTATCCCGGCAACACTGGCGACTCAACCACGGTGGCCGACCAGGTAGAGAAGCTACGCGATCGCTTTCAGTTGTCGCGCGTGGTGCTGGTGGGAGACCGCGGGATGCTGACCCAGCCGCAGATTGACAAAATGAAAATCCATCCCGGACTAGGCTGGATCACAGCCCTGACCAGTGTGGCGATTCGCGGTTTGCTCGAAACAGGAGCTCTGCAACTCTCGTTGTTAGATGAGACCAACCTGGCCGAAATCACATCGCCCGACTATCCCGGGGAACGGCTGATGGTCTGCCACAATCCATTGTTGGAAGAAGAGCGCGGGCGCAAGCGACGGGAGCTATTGCAAGCGACCGAGCAAGCGCTGACCAAAGTCGGCAAGCAAGTAGAGCGACGAAAGAAGAAGCCCCTGAAGGAAGCCGAGATTGCGCTGAAGGTGGGCAAGGTGCTGGGGCGTTACAAGATGGGCAAGCACTTCCTGTACATCATCGGCGAGGGGAAGTTTCAATGGTCGCGCCGCGAACAAACGATTGAGCAGGAAGCCAAGTTGGACGGTATTTATGTGATTCGCACCAGCGAATCGGAGGAGCGATTATCGGCTGCCGACACCGTGCGCAGCTACAAGAGTCTGGCCCAAGTGGAACGGGCTTTCCGCACTTTGAAAGGAATGGACCTGCGCATTCGTCCCATCCATCACCGCACCGAAGACCATGTCCGGGCGCACATTTTCTTATGCATGCTGGCCTTCTATGTGGAGTGGCACATGCGGCAGGCGCTGGCGCCTTTACTGTTTGAGGATGAGGAACTGGCTCAGAACCGGACGCGCCGCGATCCGGTTGCACCGGCCCAAGCCTCCGACTCGGCCAAGACCAAGAAAGCAGATCGTGTCACCCCCGACGGTTTCCCGGTCCACAGCTTCGACACTCTCTTGCGGGAACTGGCCACCCGTTGCCGCAACACCTGCCGGATTCCGTCCGATCCCAGTGGCACTACCTTCCAGCAACTGACCGAGGCCACCCCGCTGCAGGCACGCGCCTTCCAACTCCTCGGTTTGTAGCCGGAAACGAAAACCCGCCCGCGACCGCTTCCCTCATCCAATCAGCGAGATAGTCCGCACGGCAAGATGGAACTTCGGTCTAGATTGCAGCCGGGCGGGGCCCGCCGTGGTCACCCGCGGCGCGGCGCATCCCGCAACATGCGGTCCAGCAGGTTGGTCGTGATCCGCTGGATCAGCGGATTGACGCCGAAGGGTCCCGAGAAGGTCCGCCCCGGAATATGCCCGGGCGGAGAGGAGAGGTGCTCGGGCCACCAGATGGTGCCTGCATTGAACACCCAGTTGCCCTTGGGGCAACGGTACACGACGGCGGCGTGTTCTTTGGCCGGGCCCCCGCGCGCGTCCCGCGGCGTCAAGGAAGAGGCGGCCAGCACTTCGAGCCCGGCAATCTGGGCCAGCGGCGGGCCGTGGTATTCCCATCCGATGACGCCCCGGACCGCATCGCCCTTCTTCAACCCGGTCCCCTCGTAGATCCAGTGTCCGGGGTTGGTGACGATCCAGTCGCCGTATCCAGGGCCGTAGGAG
>JAUYBU010000478.1 GCA_030693045.1 Bryobacterales bacterium
AAGGTGACGGTGGCCTGGCCGGACGAGAAGGGTCGCGCCTGGCGCGCGGAGTTCTCGCTCGAGATCGGCCGGCCGCTGATCACGGCCATCGGCCCGGAAGGCGCCAACGTGATTGAGCGTGCCAACCCGGTGTACCGCTGCGCGACCGGAAAGCGGCGCGGCGGCTGGGATGAGTTCTTCGACCATCCGCCCAACCACCCCGACGGCACGCGCAGTTTCAGGGGGGCGTTCCGGCTGGCGGCGGCCTCGGCGCGAACCTTAGGCGACCGGGTGGAGGTGCGTTTCGACAGGCTGAAGATGGGGTTCTTCGAGGGCAGCATCCGGTACACCTTTTATCCCGGCAGCCGGCTGGTGCAGCAGGAGGCGGTGGTTTCGACCCAGGAGCCGGACACCGCGTTCTACTACGACGCGGGGCTCTCGATGGCCGTGGACCGGGACCGCAGGGTGGGCGGCAACATGGAATCGCGGCTAACCTATTTCGACACCCACGGGCGGCGGCGCACGGAGTTGGGGGAGGGTCCCGAGTACACGCCGGTGAAGACCCGTTACCGGAGCCTGGCGGCGCCGGCGGCGACGGGCGGGGTGGCGGTGTTTCCCGCGCCGCACCAGTATTTCATGACCCGCGACTTCACCGGCAACATGGGGTACCTGTGGCACAGCGCGTGGCGGGGCGCGGTGGCGCTGGGGATCCGGCAACTGCCGGACGACAATTCGAACTTTTACCCGTGGGCCAATGCGCCGCCGGGAACGGAGCAGCGCCTGGGGGTGTTCCTCCAATTGTCGGAGGCGGCGGCGGACGCGGCGCTGGACGAGGCGCTGCGGTTCACCAACCGGGACCGGTTCCCGGCGTTGCCGGGCTATAAGACGGTGGCGGCGCACTTCCATTTCGCGTTTACCGGACAGGCGGTGGAACGGGGGTTCGACTGGACTCCGCCGTTCCTGCCGGTGCTGAAACAGATGGGAGTGGATGCGGTGGTGATGTCGGACTTCCACGGCGACGGCCATCCGCGGGACGGCGGGGAGGTGCGGCTGAAAGAGCTGGAGGCCTACTTCCGGGCCTGCCGGGCGCAATCGGGGCCGGACTTTCTCATGATTCCGGGGGAAGAGCCGAACGTGTACCTGGGCGGGCATTGGGCGGTGACGTTCCCCAAGCCGGTGTACTGGATCATGGAACGGCCCGCGGGCATGCCTTTGCGTTCCGAAGACCCGCGCTTTGGCACGGTGTACCGCGCCGGCAACGAGAAGGACCTGCTGGAGATTTTCCGCCGGGAGCGGGCGCAGGTTTATACCTCGCATCCGAGGACCAAGGGCAGCCGGGGCTTTCCCGACACGTATCGGCAGAAGGATTTCTATCTCGACCCGACTTTCTTCGGTTCGGCCTGGAAATCGATGAACGTGGACTATTCTTCGCCGCGGCAGGGCGACCGCGCGCTGAACCTGCTCGACGATATGAACAACTGGGGCCAGCCGAAGCGCATCCTGGGCGAGGTGGACGTGTTTCAATTGGACCAGACCCACGAGCTGTACGCGCACATGAACGCCAACTACGTGCGGATGGAGAGTTTGCCGGATTTCGACCATTACGGGCGGGTGGTGGAAGCGATTTCACGGGGCGAGTTCTTCGTCTCTTCGGGCGAGGTGCTGCTACCTGAGGCGGTGATCGAGCCGGACTCCGGCGGCGGGATTGCAGTGCGGGCGCGAGTGCGCTGGACCTTCCCGCTGCGCTTCGCCGAGATCGTGTGGGGCGACGGAGCGGCGACCCACCGGAAGGTGATTCCGCTGGAAACGACGCGGCCGTTCGGCGAGTCGGAGTTCCGGTGGACCGCGGATGCGAAAGAGTGGAAATGGGCCCGGGTGGCGGTGTGGGACATCGCGGCCAACGGAGCCTTCGTGAACCCCGTCTGGAGGAAATTACCTTGAGCCCCAACCGAAGAGAATTCCTGACCGCCGGATCCGCCGCGGTAGCCGCCGCCGCCCAGCCCGGGGGCGCGATTGTGGTGGATCCCAAGCCGCTGTTCGACTTCTCGCCGCACTTCTACATGCAGTTCATGGAGCCGCTGGGGGTCGCCGACAGCTCGGTGGAAGCTTCCTGGGACTACGAGCGCGACGACTGGCGCAAGGACCTGGTGGAGACGACCAAAGACCTCGCGCCCGACGTGCTGCGCTGGGGCGGGATTTACAGCCGGTATTACCGGTGGCGGGAAGGGCTGGGGCCGGCGCGGCAGCGGCCGCCAATGTACAACTACGCCTGGGGCGGTTGGGAGACCCACCGGGTGGGGACCCACGAATTCGTCGATTTCGCCCGCCGGGTGGGCGCGGAGCCGCTGTACTGCGTGAACTTCTCGGGCGACGGCGTCGAGCGCTACCGCAAGGACAACCGCTGGGCGGACGCGAAGGAGGCCGCGGAGTGGGTCTCCTACGCCAACGATCCGGATCACGCCGAGCGCAAGCGGAACGGCAGCCCGCAGCCGTTGAACATCAAGTTGTGGCAGTTGGGCAACGAGACCTCTTACGGGAAGGAGGTCTTCAGCCGCGACCAGAGCATCCGGACGACGGTCGAGTTTGCCCGCGCGATGCGGCAGCGGGACCCCTCCATCCAACTCATTGGCTGGGGCGACTACGGGCGGGGCACCGATGCGCGCGAGTTGTGGGCTCCGGAGCTGCTGAAGCAGGCGGGCGAGCACCTGGACTACGTGGCCATCCACATGATGGGCATGAACCCGCGGCGCAAGGAGACCCTGCTGCGGGGGAACCGGTATCAGAAAGACCCGGCCGCGGCGTGGGAGGAACTGCTGGAATTGAGCGGCGTGGTGGAGCAGCGCGTCTCGGATCTGGAGCAGGTGCTGGCGGCGCAACGGGCGACCCAGAAGATCACGGTCACCGAAGGCCATCTGAGCATGGTGCCGCACAACGCCAACCCGATTCTGCTGGAGTGGCTCTCGGCCGCGTATCACGCCCGATCCATGAACATCTATCACCGGCACGGGGCCAAGGTCCGGATGGCCACCGGCGCGGACTTCGCGGGCAACCGGTGGACGGTGAACGCCGTTATGCTGGAGACGCCGCGCGGGAGGAGTTTCCTGACACCGGTGGGTTCGATCATGCGCCTGTTCAAGCGGCACAACGGGAAGCAGGGCGTGGCGGTGCCGTCGGCGCCATCGGACCTGGATGTCGCGGCCAGCCGCACCGGGAACCGTGTGTTCCTGCACGTGCTGAACAAAAGCTTTGGACGGGCGGTGGAGGTGCGGTTCGCCGTGGCGGGCATGCAAGTGACCGGCGGGCGGGTGTTCGAGATCGCGCCTGAGGACCCGCGCACGGCGGTGGGGCTGGATCAGCCTGCGGTATTTACCCCGCGCGAGCGGGCGCTGGGCGCGGGGGCGTGGCGGTTTCCGCCGGTGTCGGTGAGCGCGGTGGAGCTGGAGGTCGGGTAAGCTGATCCAGCCGTTCCGCGGCGTTAGACCGCGCGGTGCCTGCCTGGCTGTGGAGAGATGCTGGTGGATGCCGCAAGGGCAGATTCGAAGGACGATTCGGCGGATCAGGCCCTGTTCCGATATTTCAGGCTTTTGGAACGGGCTCGACGTGTCAGATCGCGGCTCGATAACGCGCGCGCCATCAAGGCCTCTGCTCCGGACTCGCCCGGAGTACTTCTGGAACACCCCCGCTGCGTTCGCCCACTACTCGTGTTACCAGGCGCGAAACAGAGCGTCGTTTCGGGCCGATACGGCCCGACCATCCACACTTCGTTCATCAATCGTCCGGTGCGTCCGGCATTGTTTACGAAGCGAAAACGAGGCCTACACAAACTGTAAACGCACCAAGAATTCGTTCGCCGATCGTCGATCGTTCGGCGATAGAAGATTCAGGAATCGACAAAGGAGCGGCAACATGGCACACGGTCAACTGTTCCTGATCTCGCCAACACAGCCAGCGCGCTCACCTCTGGGAATCGTGAATTGACCAGAGATGACGGGCGCGCCGCAACCGTCGTTTTGGGGCCAACTTCCGAGTGTCCGACGATCCTGGAGTTGGCAAGCGGGATCAGAAATATGCGTGGCGCCTGGTGCTGCCTGAAGAGATCGTCAACTGGTCACTGACCCGCCTGCAACGGCTGGTATAGGCTGGCGGCAGGCTGGTCAAGCATGCCCGGTACTACTGGCTGATGCTGGCCGAGAGTCATGTGATGAGGCGGCCGATTGGGAGCATGGTACGACACATCGAGGTGTTGGCAGTGGCGATCGGGCAGAGGCTGGGCGATTGGAACAGCGAGATTGTGCGGCCCGGTGGGGGAGGGCCGCAGGGGTTCTTGTGGAATGCACTGAAAAGGCGGGCGGCGGGAGTTCCCGGTTCGACATTACCGGCCCGGACGGAAGGGCCGCTTGGGCGGGCCAAAGGCGGCTCCCGGAGGGAGAGGCTGCGCTGCGGAGGATCGAGGGAAGGGGGATGCTTGCATATTGTCCCCGAGCGGGACGTCAAAACGGGAATCCGTGCTGTGCTCTTCTGTGCGAGTGCGAGAGAATCTGAACGTATGTCGAGAAGAGGAGAACGGTGGCTCGGGATGCTTGGGCTGGCCTGGGTGGGGGTGACGATGTGCGCCGCTCAGGCGGCGGGTGAGGCGGATCGGTTCGGGGGATCGCGGGCAATCAAGCTGGAATCGACCGGATGGTTCCGAGTGGCGCAGGCGGGGGAGCGCAGTTTCCTCGTCACGCCGGAAGGGCACGCGTTTGCGGCGCTTGGAGTGAATCATGCCGGAGCGTTAGACCGCGGCGCCGCGGCGTGGGAGCGTCGACGTCAGGCGCTGGTGGAGCAACTGCGGGGCTGGAACATGGACAACCTCGGCTACTGTCCCAAAAACTCCTCGAACTGCGAAAGTCGGGCTAACTCCCATGTGGACAAAGACTTCCGTTGATTCTGAACCACTTAGCCATGTCGGTAAGCAGCCCTGAAAAGGCTGGCCTCGGCCGTTGGAAGCCCAGGGGACCCGGTCACTTGTGAGAGTAGTTCCCGTCAGCGGGATCTATTATCGTGGTCCGCACTCGGACGTAGAAGCCCCGTCCTTTGCGACGCGAGTACTTTTGGAACAATCCTTTGAAGGTCCGGAACATGTTCACCCGATACTCAACTGCCGCGCAGTTCGGCGCACGGAGAGAGCTTGCCGGTGTTCACCACCTCCTGGCAAACACGTCCCACGAGCCGGGGCTGCGCGTGCAATACACGTGCAATGGATTCGCCGAAAATGCCAATTTTGCCGATCATGCCAGACCCAGAATCAATAAGTTACGTGGAATCAGTGTCATTTAGAGTACGAATCCCACCCTCACCGCCATTTTTTCCTTGTATGTTCTCGGACTCCGTCAGCGCGCACCAAGAGCGCTCAGCAAGTAACTGACGGGCTCGTAGGCGTCCCGGGTCCGTACAGCGCGCTCGTCCCGATCCTGGATGTCCTCGAAGTCGGCGACGGATTTTGGACCCATGCGCTCAGGCGATGCAAACTTCTCCACGATCTTGTGGAGGCCTTCCCGCACCAACCGGCGGCCCAAGTGAGGCCTGATTTCCTCGGCGAGCGCGTCGAGACCGCCAGGATAATTGGTCACCGTGAAGTAGATGCCCCACGCGTCCTTCTCCTTCAGCCTATCGTGAAGCGCCATGCCTTTCATTACGAGGAACGCCACAATGGACGACACCCTGATGCGCGCCTTGTCCCTTCCGCCTTCCGGAAGTTCACCCTCAATCTCGGTCTCGACGTAGAGATCAAACGCGAGGTCACAGCCGCGGGCTTTCCGGGCGCGTCCTTCGTGCACCGGCTGCGTGCGGTGGCTTGGTCCGGTGCCTTCATACCCGCCAGCCAGGAGGTCAACCTCCACGTTGATTGCGTTGCCGTTGACGACGACGGTGCGATGAAAGATGAACGGTTGCCGCGGGCTTTTCTGGTAGCTTCGTCGTGAAAGGAGCGCCTGGATGCTCGCGTATTCCGCTTCCCGGAGTGTCCGGTGGTTCAGGGCCAGGTCTACATCGATGCTGCCGACGTGGAGTCCGGGGCCCGCTGGCAGGATGAGCTGCGGAACGAATCCGCCGACGACTACGATGTCCTCGCGGTATTCGCCCAGAAGCTGAACCAGTTCCAACAGGACGGACCGCGCCGCCTCGACCTGGTCGGCAGAGTAGTCGCGGAAGTTCAGCGCCACAGGGGTTTGATGACCTCCTCCAGTATTGCCGACGCGGCTTCCTCTCCGCGCCCTTTAGTTTGCGTCAGATCGAGGTACATCTGGACAGGAGAAGCGACCGGCGCGTTTTCGACTTCTCTCGCACCGTAGAACACGCCCTCGTCGTAAGGCTGCATCAGAGTAACGTTGGCGCCGGATGACACCGGCTTCAAGCCCAGATGATCGGCCAAAGCCGGGAGGTCACCCAGAACATAGGCTGTCACTCGCTGGTATCGAACTGCCGGGGCGAGCCGCACGGCGCCGGAGAAGCCACTGAAGGCGAATCGGGCGCTGATTCGTCGGCTAGCTGCCGCGAGTTCAGCTTCAGTCTGCGGAATCGGTTTCAACGAGTAATACTCCACGGCGGCGCTACGTTCGATGCGGTAGTTCTCGGCCCATTCCACAAGCATGGGCAGGACCGCGTCATCCAGCGACCGAAGGCGGAAGCCACCGGCCTCCGCCTCAATCCACTCTCGATCCGACAGCAGCTTCTTTACATTAGCGGCTTGGCCTAGGCTGACACTGGCTTCGTCCGCGAGTCCCTGCATCCGCCAGGTTCGCTTT
Organism: Bryobacterales bacterium; assembly: GCA_030693045.1. GTDB lineage: Bacteria > Acidobacteriota > Terriglobia > Bryobacterales > Bryobacteraceae > JACQZT01. Next base: position 6,765 of record JAUYBU010000478.1, read on the forward strand.
TCCACGGAGACAAGAACTCGCAGGACTCGTTCCGCCTTTGGTGAGTACAGAGACCGCAAATCTCGTCTCTGGACGGACCGATTCGGGAAACCTTCACGGCGGATGTATACCTGATCGAATGCGATGCGGCAGTTGCCGGCGAGGTCGAAGTAACCGACTTGATGCCTCTTCGCTGTTTGGTGTGGGTAGCGATGAGAGTGACGGGGACGACGCCGACGGAACTTGATCCGTTGCCAAAGCGTCGGTGCCGACCAACGGGAGGCGCTGCGACCGCCTCGATCTTCATGGTCTTGGTTTTGGTTTTCCTTTCATAGAACGGTTTTGGTTTCGGTTTTGGTTTTGAAACCCCGACCTGTCTACGCGTGGGTGCGGTGCCGAAGCCTGCCAAACTTGGCTTCCGATGGCTATCGGATGCGGACCAAAATCAGATCTGCCTGCGTTATTATGGGCGGGCGCGCCAGGGAGGCGCCCCGGATGAACGAGAACGAACTGTTTCAGGCAGCCCTGGGGCTGCTGCCGCCGTGGCTGGTCAGCCGCTGCACCTTTGACGAGTCGGCCGGACGTCTGGATATCCATCTGGATTTTCCGCGGGGCAGCGTCTTCCCGTGCCCGGCTTGCGGG
>JAUYBU010000516.1 GCA_030693045.1 Bryobacterales bacterium
CGGCGCCGGGTCTGACGCTGCATTCGCGGCTGGGCTGCCAGTCGGTGGTGACGGGAGACGTGGTGGTGGAGATTCCGGACTGGAACCGCAACTACGTCAGCGAAAGACCGGGACGGTAGCAAGAGCCGCTTGCGGAATTCGCCGAGCCGGTTAGAGGCCGCCGGAACGCTTGATCTCGGGGAGTCGCTATGGCATGCTTGAACCGATTCACTTGAGGTCAACAGCATGGCTGACATCTCACGGCGGTCGTTGCTAGGATCGGCCGCCCTCGGTTTGGCCGGGCAGGCGCCGGCTGCGCGGCCTAACGTTCTTTTCTATTTCGCCGACCAGGTGCGCGCGGCGGAACTTGGCTGCAACGGAGGGAAGAACATTCCCACTCCCCACATCGACCGGCTGGCGAGCCAGGGAGTGAGCTTCACGAACGCTCTTTCCACATACCCTCTTTGCACGCCCTATCGCGCAATGCTACAGACCGGACGATATCCGGCGCTGTCGGGCGGCGTGATGAACTGGATCAACCTGCCATCGACGGGCCAGTCCATGGCGGACGTTTTCTCGGCCGGGAGCTACGATACGGGCTTCATCGGCAAGTGGCACCTTGCGGCCGGCGCCAGAGCCGGCACTTTGAAGCGGAGCGAGCCGCCAAGGAAGCTGGCCGAGAGCGAGTTCGTGCCTCCCGGACCGTTGCGGCACGGCTACCAGCATTGGGCGGCCTTCAATTTCCACGCAAACTTCTCCAAGCCTTTCTATTATCGGGATACTCCGGAACGGCTCTTCTGGCAGGAATACGAAACCGACGCAGAGACCGGCGAGGCAATCCGCTTCATAAATGGCCGCAAGGGCTCCGGGAAACCGTTCTTTCTGACGGTGGCGCCGCACCCGCCTCATCCGCCGTGGCGGCCCGGCCAAACTCCGCCAGGCTATCTCGACAAAGTCCCGAAAGACCTGCATTGGAGACCAAACGTCAAAGGCCGCATGGATCAGCCGGACAACGACCCGCGGTGTTACTTCGCCATGCTCGCCAATGTCGACGACAACGTGGGCCGGCTGATGAAGTATCTCGACGAATCCGGTCTCGCTGAGAACACGATTTTCGTGTTCACCACCGACCACGGAGAGATGCTGGCGAGCCAGGGCCGCTATAACAAGATGGTGCCTTATTCGGAAGCGGTCGATATCCCGTTGATCGTCCGCTGGCCCAGGCGGATCGGAGCCGGCCGGAAATCGGACACTCTTTATACTCCGATCGATCACTTCCCTACCCTGGCATCCATGTGCGGTCTGGAGACTCCGAAGATCGTCGACGGAATGAACCTGTCCGGCCGTGTTCTGGAAGGCAAGGGACCGGACCGCGACTCGGCGCTGATGATGAATTTCATCTCGCACTGGGACTTTCCCGAAACCATGACTCTGTGGCCGGAGTGGCGTGGCGTCCGCACCAGGCAGCACACCTATGTCCGCTGGCTCAACGGCGCCGAAGAACTCTACGACAACAGCGCGGACCCGTATCAGTGCAGGAACCTCCACGACGGCAGGAATTCTCCGGCGGTGTTGAACCGTCTCCGCTCGCGCCTGAAGGACTTACTCAAAGAGGCCCACGACGAGTTTCTGCCGGGCGACCGTTACGGAGAGTGGTTCACCAGGGACCGCGACCTCATCCGGACCGCGCTCGGACCAGTCAAGAACCAAAGGAATGCACCATAGAGTCCAGCGCCAGGTCCGTGTGGCTCGCTTACTTGTGCCTTTTGCCGGCGGACGGAGGCAAATCCACTTCGGACTGAAGTTCGTTTATTGAGGGAACCTTGACTAAGACACAACTGACGCGGGCCATGGCCATCTTACCGATCCTTGGCTGTGGGCTGATCTATTCCGTGCATCGAATCGGGACGACGCCGGTCAGCGCCAGCGCGCAAGCTCCGCCCGGGTCTGTGTCCGGCTTCAAAATTACTTTCGGATTAAAGCAGGGCACGGACGGCCGGTCCTGGGCGGGCGCGGTCCGCGATGCATCGCAGGCGCGCTCGGTCGCGGGCTGGCACATAAGTAAGGACGACTCGGTCACTTCTCCGGGTAAGTGGGACGTCACGCTGAAACGGGTCGCGGGGGACGTCGCGCCCAAGGCTGTGATACTTGACGTGACTGGCGCTCCGGACCGCGCAGTGACTATCGACACCGCCAACGGGGACTTTTCCTTCAAGCCGGACGAGGTCCCCTATGGCAAGGTGCTACTCGTGGATAAGTTCCAGGGCGACGTCTCGATCGAGCGTGTACCTATACCCCGACTAGCAACCGCCAAGGAGTTCGAGAACGACGATCCATCGATTCTGAAAACCCGGCAGGGAGAGTATTGGATGGCCTGGACCGGGTACAAGATGCGGGCGCGCAAGGGGTACTTGTACACCGGCGCGGACGAGGTGATCGTTTCGCGCAGCCCGGACGGGCGTGTCTGGACGCCGCCGGTTTCCATCACTCCGCCTGGCGACCACTTTCGAGTGGCGCTTGGCGAGGACGCCCGAGGACGCATCTGGTGCGTTTATGCTCTCCAGAAGAAACTGGAGAGCGGCAATTTCGATCTCTATGCCCGAGTGTTCGACGGCAGGAAATGGTCTGGGGAACAACAATTGACGACCAGCCCGATGCCGGATACCTTTCATCGAATGGCCACGGACCGAAATGGCAATTTGTTTCTGGTCTGGATGGGCTATCGCAGCGCTCCTGGCGGTGGCAGGTTGCAGAGCGACATCCTGATGCGAGTCTGTCACAACGGCAAGTGGGGCGAGGAGATTAACCTCAGTCAGTCCGCGGAAGACGATTGGGAGCCCTCGGTGGCGGTAGACGGGTCGGGCAGGGCCTGGGTCGCGTGGGACTGTTACCGCAAGGGAACTAACTCGGCGGAGACTTACGATGTACTGTTGCGCAGTTACTTCGGGAGTGGACTGGAACCGCTCCGGGAAGTGTCGGCCACGCCGCTGGCGGAGATGCGGGCCGACGTGGCGGTGGACTCAGGCGGCCGGGTCTGGATCGCATGGGAGGAAGCGGGGACTAACTGGGCCAAGGACACCGGCCTGAATGCCAACCCGAAACACAGAATCAATTTGCGGCCGGGAGGCAAGTATATCTACGGTCCGCAGGAGACCCCCAAGACCCCTCGGGACACTCTGTACCGTCGCCCCCGGGTGGCCGTTCTGGACGCCGGTCAGCTCAAACAACCGGATTCCGACGTGCGCCTGGCCTATCCGGAGTTTCTGCGCTCCTACCTGTACCAAAGTCCGAGACTGGGCGTGGACGGCAGCGGGCAGATCTGGCTGTTCTTGAGACACCAGTTGATTGCCCGCGGCAGAAGTGGCGGTCAGTTGTACGATTTTTATGCCACTACCCTGGTGAGGACGCCGGGCGGCGGCCAGAAATGGATGCATCCCGCATTGCTGCCCGCCAGCACGGGGCGGCAGGACACGGTGCTGGCCGCGGCTCCGGGCGCCAGTGGCGAGATGGTTGTGGCGGTGGTCGGCGACGGCCGCCGTTTCCCAGTGCCGCTGCCGATTCATCACGACATCAGCACGGTGGTATTGAGCGCCGGAAACCTGGAGCGGCCCACTCCGCGGCTGGTGGCGTTCCAGGCCAGCGCCGCCTCCGATTCGGTCGTCACTCACCCCGAGGAGCCGGCGCAAGTGGCTCAGGTGCGCGGGCACCGGCTGAGCGTTGGCGGCGCCACTTACAAGATCATCCGCGGCGACACTCATCGTCACACCGAGATATCGATGGACGGTGGCGTGGATGGCACGATTTGGGATCTATATCGCTACGCGATGAACGCCGCCGATTTCGATTATGTCGGTGTCACCGATCACAACTATGGCGCGTGGCTGGACACCGACGAGCCGGAGACCAAGAACACCGATGACGAGTATCAGTGGTGGCGAACGCAGAAATCCGCCGACATCTTCTATGTGCCGGGCCGCTTCGTCCCGCTCTACGGTTATGAGCGGTCGATTAACTTTCCGCTGGGTCACCGCAACATCTTCCACGTAAAGCGAGGTGTGTTCAGTTACCGGGTGCCGAAGCTGAATATCTCGCAGCGGCCGGAATTGGTGGACGGAGACGCCAAGGGTTACTTGGCTTACCTGCGAACCACCAATGGGCTTGGCATCGCTCATACCAGCGGAACCACGATGGGTACGGACTGGGTTCGCCGCGACGATCAACTCGAGCCGCTCACCGAGATCTATCAGGGCTGCCGCAACTCGTACGAGGAGGAAGGGGCGCCCCGCGCCGCTCTTCCATCGGCTCCCGGGGATGGCGGCGGCGGCCGGCAGCCGTTCCAGAAGGGTCTGATCTGGAACGCGCTGGGAGCCGGGTACAAAATGGGCTTCGTCGCTTCCAGCGACCATTTCTCGACGCACATCTCCTATGCCAACCTGCTGGTGCCCGACCGCATCACCACTCGGGATGACATTCAGCAGGCCTTCCGTAACCGCCGCAGCTACGCTTCAACCGACAATATCGTACTCGACTTTTACGCTGGGAATACCATGCAAGGCGGCGAGATGGCGGCCTCTTCCAGTCCCACCTTCGACGTCGATGTGTGGGGTACGGAAGCGATACTGCAAATTGAGGTAGTGAAGAACAACCGCGTCGTTTACACCCGGCGTCCGGAGGGCGGGGTACCCAGCCCCCGCCACGTGCGGTTCTCATTTCGAGATACAAGCGAGTACGGCGGCAACTTCGCCGATACCAGCATGGGAGTCACATCGCAGATCAAGAACTGGAGTAAGCCGGAGACGGGCGTGCGGCCGCGTCCCGCGGCCAAAGAGAGTTATTACTATGTCAGAGTGATTCAGAGCTTTGGCGCCGCAAAGCCCGACCTGGAGGGCGAGACGGCCTGGTCGTCGCCGATTTTCGTTCGGCAGGAATGATGCGACGCCGGGAGTTGCTTGCCGCGGTGGAGACGCCGGATATCGGGGCGGCGCGGGTCAGCGCCGCGATCGCCGATGCGCGCCGCCGCCCAAGCCGCCCAGATCGATGATCACGGCGATCAGCAGCCACAAGAGATTGATTCCTTCGGTCGGCATGGCGTTGTTGACTTCCCACGCGTATACGATGGTGGTGAGGGGCAGGAACAGGAAGCCGAGTACGGGCAGCACCAGACCACCGTGAAATGCGCGCTGCAGCCAGGTCGAGAAGAACCACATCAACACCAGCGCGACACGCGGAAACAACAGGATGCCTACCAAGAAGCAGCAAGGCATAGTCACTCCCCGGCGGGCCAGCACAAGCCCACAGAGTGCCATGATACCAGATTCGCTCCCCGGAGGCTAAACCGCGAGCGACCGAGCGACCGCGAGCGGCACTGTCGCGAGCGTCAGGTGGCGTTCCGCGACGCCGAGGGCGATTGGGCGCGCTCGCCGTTCGCACGCCGGCGCCGGCAAAGCGGGCCGTTTCAGTTGAACCCGCGGACACCAGCGAGTTGGCCGACGAAGAGCGCCCCAGGACCATCCGCATCCCGATCGGACCGATCGCGATTCTGGTGATAGTTCTGGCGCTGATCCTGCGGGAATGCCGATCGGAAACCCACCTTCAAGGCAAACCGGAGAGTCGAAGGAAGGTGATCGGCGACAATTAGATCTCCCGGCTGACGACAATTAAAACTCCCGCCCGACGACAACTAATGTGACCATCGAGAATTGCGCTGACGGAGCGCGAAGGGATGGTCACAGACAAGCAGGTAAGGAGGCTGAGGAAGT
>JAUYBU010000552.1 GCA_030693045.1 Bryobacterales bacterium
TTCGCTGCGGTCCCGGTTGTAGTTGTAGGCCACCAGCAGGTTGAAGCCCTTGGCGAAGGGCCTTTGCGCCCGCAGTTGCAGCGCCTGGTAACGGTTTCGCGGGCCGGGCGTGTTCTGCTGGGTCAGGTTGACGTACTGAGGGTAGGGTTTCAGCAGAGCGCCCCGGGTCACGAACTGCTGGTAGCGCAGCGAGCCCGAGAACTTTTCGGGAGTCAGGTAGTTGTAGAACGGGTTCGCGATTCGCGTGGCCAGCGCGGCTTTGTAAGTGTAGCTCAGCGACGGATCCGACATGTTGATCTGCTTGTTGTAGGTGCCGTTGACGCCGAAGTTAGTGAAGTAGGTGGCGTCCAGGACGATCTGGTTCACCAATTCCCGCTGGATGGAAATGTTGATGCGCTCGTTCAGGCTGGCCTTGACGTCCTGGAGGCTCCATTGCAGGTTGCCTCCCAGGCCCGTATAGCGCCCGTAGGCCTTGCCGACGGGCATGATGAGCGGATTGGAGCGCGGGAACGGATCGCTGAACTTCGCCGCCGGAATGCCTTCCAGCACCGGGGCGGCATAGGTGTCGGCATTGAACCCGGGCATGTACAGGCTGCCCAGCATGGTGTCGCCGATGCCGCCCACGGCCATCAGCATGGCGGGCACCGCGAAGCGCGCGTAGCCGGCGCGGAGCGCGGTCTTGTCGTTGATGCGGACGGCCACGCCGATGCGCGGCAGGAAGACCGTCTTGGGGCTGTCCCACATGCTCCGATTGCTGCTGTCGGCGAAGTGCCAGGCGCCGGTGAAGCTGTAAGGAACCTTCATCATCGCGGCGACGTCGGCCGGGATCCGCGGCGGCGCGGCCTTCATTTCGGGGACCGGATCGCCGAGATCCAGGTAACGCGAAACGCGGTCCTCGGTGTCGTAGGGAGCGGTCTCGTACTCGTAGCGCAGTCCCAATGTAAGCGTGATCCGACGGGTCAGCTTGAAGTCGTCCTGCCCGTAGAAGGACCAGTAGCGAAACCGCGATCTCTGCATCGGAACGTAGCGGGCGTAAGACGAGTCGTCCAGCGTGCCCAGCAGGAAGGTTGCCCAACCGTCGCCCACGTTGTTCGTGTTGGCGCCAATAAACGTGTCCGCGGTGAGGCCCCGGCGGAAGTAGAACCGCATGGGATCGGGCCGGGACGATCGTCCGGCGGTTCCCCGGAGCTCGAAGCCGCCCTTCAGGTAGTGCGAGCCGCGATAGTTGGATACGCGGGCGTGCCCGCTATAGCTTTTCGGGCGCTGAAACCAGTAGTTGCCCTTGGCAAAATATCCCGACTGGTCGATCTCGAAGCGCGGCGGCATGATCTGCGGGACTTCCTTCATGTAGGGCTCGAACCACTTGTTGGCCCACAGCTTGGCCAGGCTGTCGGAGGTGGTCACGAACGGGCCGCCGTCATACTGGTCGATTATGGCGTTGTAGGAGCTACGGAAGTTGAGGACGGTCGAGGCCGACATGGCGTAAACGGCGTCGCCGGCGATATTCAGCCCGTGGCGCAGGCTGCCCGCGTCGTAGGGCCACCACTGCGAGTCGTTTCCCGAGAGATTCTCTTCCGACACCACGGTGTGGAACTGGCTGTAGCGGCCGAAGACCTTCCACTTATCGCTGATGTGCCAGTCGGCGCGGTCGGAGAGATTCCAATACTTGTAGAAACGCGTCGACTCGACCTGGAAGTTGTTCCTGCCGGTGACATCGTCTCCCACGTTGTTGGGCGCCCACATCGACTCCATGATCTTCGCGGCCAGCGGGTCGAAGCGCGCTTTCGGAATCACGTTGCCCGGGAATGGCGTTCGCGTGGAGGTGTTCCTGACGGCATCGAAGATCGTGGTCAGCGGGTCGTAAATTCTCCGCAACGCATTGGCCGGGTTGACCGCCCGGGAGAAGTCGCCGTTGCGCTGGATGTCGGTGGGCATGGTGCGCGAGAAATTAAACGGCTGAGTGGTGTTCCACGCCTCGTAAGCGAAGAAGTTGAAGAGCTTGTTCTTCTTCACCGGCTGCCCGATGGTGCCGCCATACACGCGGTTGCGGACCCGGTTCCGGGCCTGCGGCACAACCGTGCGGTCGCTGAGGGCGTTGAGGAACGGGTCGCGCCCCAGGAAGTACAACGTGCCGTGGTAGGCGTTGGTGCCGGACTTCATGGCTATGCTCATCACGCCGCCGGCGCTGTGCCCGAACTCCGCGTCCACGCTGTTCTGCTGGATGGTGAATTCCGACACCGCGTCCATGGACGGCGTGTAGGAGGTCTTGGGCCCGGTTTCCACCGGCGTGCCGTCGATCAAGATGTCGTTCCGCCGGCTGGTGCCGCCGCCCGTCTCGACCTCGCTGGCGGCCCAGTGGTGGTAGGGGCTCTGCTCGGTGCCGGAGGTGTTGACCACGGCCGGGTCGAGGGCCGCCAGCTTGAACGGATTGCGGGTAATCAGCGGCAGCTCCCGAACCATCTTGTTGTCAATGGTCAGATCCCGGCTGCTGGAGTTGAACTGGAGGGCGGCCGGCGCTTCCGTGACTTCGATGGTCTGCGACGCGGCGCCGACTTCCAGGGTGGTGTCCACGGTAATGTCGCCGCGCGCCTGCACCAGGATGTTCTGCTGCACGAATTTGCGGAATCCGGTCGCCTCGACCGAAAGTGTGTAGCTCGCCGGGTCGACGAAGTCGAAGACGAAGTTGCCGGTCTCGGTCGTTTCGCGAACGGTCTCAACGCCCTGGCTGACGTTCAGCAACGTCACCTTGGCGCCGACGACCACCGCCTGCGTTGAATCGGTCACGCGCCCCTGCAAGCGCGCGCGATAATCCTGCGCCCATGCTGCCCCTGAAAGACAAAGCACCAGCGCGACGATGCGGGTCACCCTCCCGCTTCGAATCCTCATGACGGCCTCCCTCTCTTATCCGTTACGTGAATATCGCCCGAAGCATCGGGCCAATAAAGCCGCTATGACCGGAGGACCGCCAATTAGGTCGATTGTATAGGAACTTGCGGGAAGGGTCAATGGGAATCTTGGCTTCCCCTTGGAGTCCATTTCCAGCGATCGCGGCAAATCCCGCGCCACCCGGTCCGCCAGGCTGGAGCTTTGGACTCCAGCTCGCCCACACCCGTCAAGAAGGCATCCGCATCCTGGGGTGAATCGGCGAGCGGGAAAACGCGCGCGGCGGCGAGGGAATGTCCGTCCGCCCCGCCCCGGCTGGTGGGACAGACCTCCCGGCCCGTAAGCGCTAAGATAACAACTCGCTTTGTCCCCTGACGAAAGGTCAGCCGAACCGTCGAGAACCCGTAGGGCCGCAGCGCGACCTCCAGTCCATTCTGCCGCACTGCCAGCGGCGCGGCATTCTTATCCAGCCCCTGGCGTCAACTCGCGATGGCCCGAGTGAGTTTGCGCAGCACCCGCCGCGGGCCCATAATATCGGTTTGCGCACACTCTTACTGACCATCGTCGCGGCCGCCGCCTGCCACGCTCAGGCGCCTCTGCCCGGACAGGCGCTGCCCCAGGCCCTCTTCGAATTGAGAGAGATGGACATGCATCTGCACGCCGGGTTCGAACGCCAGGTGGACATGAACGCCTGGATCGACCTGGCCATCGCCGACGGACGGCGGGTGCTGGTGCTGCTCGACCACCTGGAGTTGTACCGGCCCTCCCGAAAAGCCCGAGAGTACAAGGCCGGTTACCCGCTTGGATCGGAGGGCCACAAAGCCCTGATGGCGGACTTCGATGCTGTCGCGAAACGGCCTGGCCTCATCGTGTTCAAAGGTTGGGAGATCTTCGAAGGCGAATTGGACACCGGTGTCGAGCCCGAGCCGATGCGCCTGGCGGAGGTCATTGGCTGGCACATTTCGCCCAACAGCGCAGGAAACGCGCCGGACGGCCGGTCCTTGATCAGGCGTGTCCGGCAGATCATGGAGATCCAGAAGAGGTTCCCGGTTCCCATGATTGTGTTCCACCCCTTCGACATGCGGTTGGAGAAGGTGCAGCGCGCGGCCCGGCTTCAAGGCCGGGAATTGAAGACGCTCACCGCGGCGGATTACAGGTTCTTCCAACCCGGCGAACAGCAAGAGCTGATCGGATTGCTCGCGGGCAGTTCCGTTTACTTCGAGATCGGCAACGGTACCGCGCGCTATTTCCAGGACCCGGTCTGCCGCCAGGCGCTCATCGCCGATATCCGCCCCCTGGCGGAGGGAGGCGTCCAGTTCACGGCATCCACGGACAACCACAGCCTGGCCAACGCCAAGGTCCCGTTTCGGCCGGAAGAGTACGATCAGGCGCTGGGAGTGACGGTCTTCAACACCAACACGATCGTGCGCGAACTGCTGGCCCTCCGGGCCAAGCGTGCGGCCAACCGCAACTGAAACCGGCGGACCTGGCGGCTGTGTCTCAGAACTTGACACGGCGCAACACCCTCCGGGGACACTCCAGGCTGATCTCACGCGACCCATCGCCTGCCACGCGCCACAGGCGTGTCCCCCCTCCGGACTCTTTCACCCGCGCTCAGTCCGCCTCGGACAAGGCTTTCTCAAAGTGCTCGATGGTCGGCGTCAACCCGTCCTTCAGCGCCACCTTGGGCTGCCATCCGAGCTTTTCCCTGGCCATCGATATGTCCGGCTGGCGC
>JAUYBU010000002.1 GCA_030693045.1 Bryobacterales bacterium
GGCGGCAGGTGTCCAGTTGTCGAAAGCAAGCCGGATGCGGCGCGTGTTCGCCGTCCTGGGATCCGCGCTTTTCCTGGTCCTGGCCCCCGGGACCATCGTGGGACTCGTGCCCTGGTGGATTTCCCGCTGGCGCGTTGAACCTCCACTCGCGGGTTTCGCTCCGGTTCGCCTTCTGGGAGCCCTGCTCCTCGCAGCGGGAGTCGCGGTGCTGCTGGATTCGATCGCCCGCTTCGCGCTTCAAGGCCTGGGCACGCCCGCACCCGTTCTCCCTACGCGTCACCTGGTGGTCACGGGGCTTTACCGCCATGTCCGAAACCCCATGTACGTCGCAGTGGTGTCGGCAATCGTTGGCCAAGGCCTGATCCTCGGCTACATCCGAGTCCTGGGCTACGGCGCGCTGGTCTGGCTGGGTTGCCACCTGTTTGTCCTGGGGTACGAGGAACCGGTCTTGCGGGCAACCTTCGGGGCCGACTATCAGGCTTTCCGCGCGGCTGTCCCCCGGTGAGTTCCCCGTCTGAGGAACTGAGAAGCCAGTTCCGGGACGCTGCACTGGCGGCGGGCCTATAATCATAGTCATGAGCGCCACGACGCTAGTGTCCGTCGAGGAATACCTGGCAACCACCCGCGATCCCGACTGCGACTACGTGGACGGCGAGATCCTGGAGAGGAACATGGGAGAAACCGAACATGGCGGACTTCAGGCGGCCCTGACGGGATGGCTGTATGCGAATCGCAAGCGTCTCGGCATCCATGTCTTCACCGAGACTCGCGTGCAGGTCAGACCGGCGCGGTTCCGGATTCCCGACATCTGTGTTGCCACCGGCGCCAGGCCATCCGAGCGAATCCTGACCACGCCGCCGTTCCTGTGCATCGAAATCCTCTCGCCCGAGGACCGCATGAGCCGCATGCAGGAACGTATCGACGACTACCTGGCCATGGGCGTCAGCTTCGTTTGGGTGGTCGATCCCGCCTCGCGGCGCGGCTGGGTTCACACGTCCGACGCGATCCGCGAGGCCAAGGACGGCGTTCTGCGCACGGCCAACCCCGAAATCGCCGTCCCCATCGCCGAACTGTTCGACTGATCCAACCATGACCTTCGACAACCCCGACAAGGCCGCCGTCTGGCAGACCATCCTCGATATGAACGACTGCTGGACCGGGGGCCGTCCGGAAGATCTCGCGAACTACTTTCACCGCGACATGATCGCCATCACGCCCGCCGCGCGCGAGCGGGTCGAGGGCGGCATCGCGTGCGCGGCCGGCTGGACGGCCTTCGCGCGCGGCGTCAAGATCAACTTCTTTCGCGAATCCGAACCCTGGATCGAGGTGCGCGGCGACATGGCGGTGGCCGCTTACTACTACGAAATGGAATACGAAAGGGCCGGCGAGAGCGTGCGCGCCTCGGGCCGCGACCTGTTCGTGCTGGTGCGCGAGAACCGCCGGTGGCTGGCTATCGCGGACCACTTTTCGCCCGGCCCGCCGGCCGGCGCGTAGCCGGACGCTTCTTGGCGGGCACGGCGCGCGCCGGGATGTTCGGCTCGATCTTCACCAACTGCACTTCCCTCAGCGTGAAGCCCATCTTGTGAGCGGCGGTGATCGAATCCGCCTTCACCGTCACATCCACCATGCCCGGAGCGCTCAGTTTCACGCGTCCGATTTCGGAATACACGTCCTGCCAGCGCGGGTTGCGGGCGTTCTTGCGGCGGTCCCCGTCGCCCACCGCGCCGCTGGCGCTCTGGCCGCCGGCCGTGACCGTCACTTTGTGCCCGCCCTCCCAGTTGTCGCCGCCCGCCGCTCCGCGCGTTTCGCTCGACACCAGCACCACGCGGAACTCGCCGCCGCGATACAGCCGGAACTTCCAGCTCAGCTTGTCCCCAGTGTTGAACCAGCGCGTCGCCACGCCCCGGGCGTCGATGGAAAGCCCGGAATCCGGCGCCTTCGTTACATCGGCGAAGATCGGCGACAGCGTCACCTTGCCGTCGGGCTGCTGCGCCAGTCCGGTCTCCACCGTCGGCTTGCCGTCGAGTTCCAGCGCCACCACCGAAACGTCCTTGTCGGGCGGGCTCGCCGGCAGCGTGATGCGCAGCACGCTCAACTTCGCCGTCCGGTCTTGAATCTGCATGAACTTCAACGGCGTCCCGGGCGCGGCCAGCAGGTGCGCCGACTTCACCTTGCTCCTCAGCCCGTAAAGCATGAAGTCGCGCTTGGGCCAGTCGATCACGTGCAGGTAGAGCCGCCCGGGCTTGGCGGTGATCGAACCCCACTCGAACTCGTACGGGTAGGGGCTCGGCTGCGCCCCATACACCGCCGCGCCGTTCACCTTAATCCACTTGCCGACCTCCAGCAACCGGTCCACGCTGGGCTGCGGAATCACGCCCTCGGAGGTGGGGCCGACGTTGAGCAGGTAGTTGCCGTTCTTGCTCACCACGTCCACCAGTTGGCGGATCAGCGTCTGCGTCGATTTCCAGTTCTGGTCGTCCTTCTTGAAGCCCCAGGTGTCGTTCAGCGTGACCGGCGTCTCCCAGTCGTAGTCCATCACCCGGGCCGGAATCTGGTTGTCGCCCATCGAGCGGTAATCGCCAACCTCGTTGCCAATGCGCCCGCTCACCAGGGCATCCGGCTGAATCGAGTGCACCAGGTCGGTCAATTCCTGGCTCTGTTCCCTGGTGATCCGCTGGGGCGTGTCGAACCAGATCAGGCCGATGGGGCCGTATTGCGTCAGGATCTCGCGCACGTGCGGCTTGACCAGCTCGTTGAGGTACTTGGGGAAATTCTTCTTGGCGTCGTCGTAATCCCAGGTGTTGCCGAGCCCGTCGGGATGGTGCCAGTCCTGCGACTGCGAGTAATAGAAGCACAGTTTGACGCCGTGCTTCTGGCAGGCCGCCGACAGCTCCTTCATGACGTCGCGCTTGAAGGGCGTCGCGTCGACGATGTTGTAAGGCGACGCCTTGGAGCCGAACATCGCGAAACCGTCGTGATGCTTCGACGTGATGACGATGTACTGCTGCCCCGCCTCTTTGGCAACCCTCACCCAGGCGTCGGCGTCGAACTTGACCGGATTGAACCGGCCGGCCAGCAGTTCGTACTCCTTCACCGGGATTTTGGCGCGGTTCATGATCCACTCGCCGATGCCGGCGATTGGCTGGCCCTTCCACTCGCCCGCCGGGACGGCATAGAGGCCCCAGTGAATGAACATGCCGAAGCGCGCCTGGCGCCACCATTGAATGCGTTTTTCGCGCGCGGCGTCCGGCTGGGCCGGCGCGGCCACGGAAGAAACCAGCGAGAGACTCAGTGCGGCGATCACGGCCCGTCGACACATCATTTGCGTCACTCCTGTCCGAAATAAGATCGTAGCGCGAACCGCACCCGCCGCGGGGAAACCCGGGGGTCTCCCCGCGGGTGGGTGTATTATAGCTCTGGGTCCGGAATGCAAATGGATCGGGAGGAACGGATATGAAAACCGTAATCTTATTGGCAGCATTGTTGAGTGTCGCTTTCGCGCAGCAGGACATGGGCGTGATCACGGGCGTGGTGACGGATGCGACGGGCGGGAGCGTTCCCGCCGCCCGGCTCACGGTGACCAACCGTGAGACCGGCGAGACGCGCGCGGTTTCCACCGGGGAGACCGGCGCCTACACGGTGGGGCCGCTGCGCATCGGACGCTATGACGTCGCGGTCGAGAAGGAAGGCTTTCGGAGATCCGTCCAGCAGGATGTCGAATTGCACGCGCAGGACCGGGCGCGGGTGGACTTCAAGCTGGACGTGGGCCAGATCGTCGAGAGCGTGATGGTGACGTCGGAGGCCGCCCTGCTGCAAGCCGAGACGTCGTCCCTGGCGAAAGTGGTCGAGCAGCGGGAGATCCGAACGCTGCCCCTAAACGGGAGGAACTTCCAACAGCTTGCGTGGCTCAGCGCCGGGGTTGCTCCGGCGACCGGAAGCCGGGACCGGGAGAGCGGCTTCAACGCGCACGGACAGCCCATGACCCAGAACAGTTTTCTGATCGACGGGATCGACAACAACAACACCGTCATGGGGATGCAGGACCGAAAGATGCAGGTGGTGGTTCCGTCGCTCGACGCGGTGGCGGAATTCAAGGTGCAGACCAGCAACTTCTCGGCGGAATTCGGGCGAAACTCCGGGGCCGTGATGATCGTGAGCATCAAGTCGGGAACCAACCAGTTTCACGGAACGGCGTACGAGTACCTGCGAAACGACATCTTCGACTCGCGGGACGCGTTCAACTACGTGGATCGCACCGGCGACGGCAAGGCGGACCCGGCGTCGCTGCGGCAAAATCAGTTCGGGGCGACGTTCGGGGGGCCGATCCGGCGGAACAAGACGTTCTTCTTCACCAGTTGGGAGGGACGGCGGGAACGCTACCAACAGAGCGATCAGGCCATCGTGCCGAACGCCGACGAACGCAACGGCCTGTTCTCGCGCACCCTGGCGGTGATCAACGATCCCTTGACCAAGCAGCCGTTTCCGAACAATCAGGTCCCGCGGAACCGTTTCGACGCGACCGCGGTGAAGGTGCTCGAGCTGTGGCCGCAGCCGAACTTCGCGGGGTCCGGTACGCGGGCTAATTTCATCCGCAATCCGCCCTGGAGCATCGACCGGGACAACTGGGATACGCGGGTGGATCATAACCTCTCGGAAAAGAGCAACCTGTTCGCGCGGGTGAGCGTGGCGCGCTACAAGAGCCTGCGCGATTCCGTGTTTCCCGAGCCGGCCCGCGGCGGCCAGGGGAACGACCGCGCGATCGACGCCAACCCGGCGCGCAGCGTGGCATTCTCGTTCACCCGGATCATCCGTCCCACACTACTCAACGAATTCCGGTACGGGTTCCTGCGGCAGGTGGTGGACAAGCGCGAGCTGACCGATGTGCCCTTCGCCGAGTTGACCGCCAAGTACGGCATTCAGGGCCTCCCGGCGACCGGCCGGTTGTTCGGTCTGCCGCAATTCTCATTGTCCGGCCGGATCGGCTATCAGGGGCTGGGCGAGCCCGGCTCGATGCCGAATTTCAAGATCCACCAGGTGCACCAGTTCCTGGACAACGTATCGTGGAACCGCGGAAACCACAACTTCAAGTTCGGCGCGGACGTGCGGCGAAACCGGTCCGACATTTTCGGGGGCGCCTCGTCTCATGGCGGATTCACTTTTGACGGCCAGTTCACCGGGATCAGCCTGGCCGATTTTCTGTTGGGGATGACGTCCAGTGTGAATCTGACCACGCAACTTCTGGGGCAGATGCGGTTCCGCAACTACATGTTCTATGCGCTGGACGACTGGAAGCTGACGCCGCGGCTGACGCTGAATGCCGGAATACGCTACGAACTGGCCACCCCGTGGGTGGAAAAGCACAACAACATGAACCGGCTGGAACTGACGCCCGGACCCAACTACAACACGATCACCACGGCGGGTTACTGCGGGGACTCGTGGTCGTGCCGCGCGCTGGTGAACATGGACACCAACAACTGGGCGCCGCGGGTGGGTTTGGCGTACCAATGGAAGCGGCGGACGGTGGTGAGGGCCGGCTTCGGGGTTTTCTATGGCGGGCAGGGTTCGCTGGGCGCGGATGGGCGGGGGATCAATAATTTTCCGTACAACCGCAGCGTGACGGCGCAGTCGGCCGGAGGCCAGCCCGCCCTGCTGCTGGCCAACGGGGTTCCGCCGGGGTTCCTGGGGAGCCCGACGGCGCCTCCGCCGCCGAACGTGAACTGGACGGTGTGGCAGGAAGACTTCCCGGCGCCGCAGGTGGCGCAGTGGAACCTGGCGGTGCAGCAGGAGTTGATGCGGAATTTCTCGCTGACCGTCGCCTATGTCGGTTCGGGCACCAGCTATCTCATGGACGCCTACAACTGGAACGGCTCCGATCCCGGCCCGCCGGCGACCGAAGCCAGCCGGCGCGTGATTCCGCGCTGGAACAACATCAATTTCCGCAGCCCATTCGGACACTCGACCTATCACGGGATGGGACTGCAACTGGAGAAGCGGTATTCGGCCGGCGTGTCGTTTTCGGCCAGCTACACCTGGAGCCATTCCCTGGACAACATCTCCGAGCAGTTCGGATCGGGAGGCGGCGGGTTGCAGAGCTACAAGGACTTCGCCTCGGCCAGAGGCAACTCGAACTTCGACTTGCGGCACCGGTTTGTGGCGGGGGCGCTGTGGGAAATGCCCCTCGGAAAAGGCCGGCGATGGATGAACCGCGGGGGCGTGGTGAATCACCTGCTCGGCGGATGGCAGCTTTCCGGGATGACGGCTATCCAGACCGGCCACTACTTCACGGTTACGGTGCCGAATGCGCGGGCGCTGCTGGGCGCCACGGCGATAGGAAACTGGTGGCCGGACCGCATCGCGAATCCGAAGCTGGAGACGCGGACGGCGGACCGCTGGTTCGACCCGAACGCCTTTGTGCTGCCGCGAGACGCCGCCGGCGCCTACCGTTTCGGCAACGCGGGACGGGCCATCCTGAACGGCGACGGCCCCTTCAACCTGGACGCCGGTCTGATGAAGAATTTCCGGCTGACCGAGCGATTCGGACTGCAATTCCGCTGGGAGACCTTTAATCTGACGAACACGCCGACGCTGTCGGACCCGAATGCTTCGCTGGGAAACCCGGACTTCGCCAAATCGCGCGGAACCCTGAGCACGCCCCGGCAGATGCAGTTCGCTCTGCGCCTCGCCTTCTGAAAGCCGCCCCTATTTCGGGGACAGGCTACGAAAT
>JAUYBU010000028.1 GCA_030693045.1 Bryobacterales bacterium
CAACGTCCCTTGAATGACGATCCGGTCGTAGCAGGAGAGAACGCCAGCGATCTGGCTCTGGTACCGCTCTGTCAGGAGTTCGACGCCCATTCGGGCATCATAACCGATATCCTGTTTGGTTCCGGCTCTGCCGGGTTAGGATGATTGGCGTTGGGTGGTGGGGGAGTTTGAATTGCTCACGGCAATGCACGGACGGACTGAGATGGACACGGGTTATAGCTCGAGGATTTGGCGGAGGGCGTTTTCGACGGCTTCGAGGTGTTGGGGAGATATTGCGCCCATGTGGCGGTGGAGGCGTTGCTTGGACACGGCGCGGATCTGGTCCACTACGGCGACCGCGGGTTGGCCGGCGCAGTCCAGAGGAACCAGGAGCGGCGGGCTGGCCAGAGGCGAGGAAGAAAGCGGAACCACCACGACCGTGCGGCGGCGTTGGTTGACAACATTGGCTCCCACGACAAGACAAGGGCGGGTCTTGCCGATTTCGGAACCCGTGGCAGGGTCGAGATGGACCCACCAGACCTCACCGCGGCAGGGTGTCATGCCAGGGCTCCTGGATGTCGGACGGGAGGGCGTCGAAGTCTTGCTCGATGGCGATGAGGTCGGGATCCTGGTTGGCAAGATCGCAGGCGTGAGCCAATTGGCGGTCGCGTTCGGCGAGTTGGCGGGTGAGGGCCTGGGCCAGGAAGCGGGAACGGTCGTGAGGGCGGACGCGGCGAGTGAACTCGGCGGCGAGGTCGACCGGAAATGTGAAGGTCATCTTTCGCGTGGCCATATTACCATAGTGCCATATATCGGGAACTACTGGCCACGGATGGACACGGATGAACGAAAGCTCGCGATCACTGTCGCCCCTATGTCGTGCCGCAAAATATCGAGGCTTCGTACCGCGAGATGGCCGCCGACCAGGCGCGAGAGCAGCAGGCGCTGGAGTGGTCTGAAGGCCTGATGGGCGATGCTTGCCCGGCGGATTTCCATGCTTCGCGGTGAAGCGTGGTGGGTCGACGAGACCCGGCCGGCCGTGATCGTCAGCAATGACGCATCGAACCGGAATCTCAACCGTGTTCAGGTGGTTCCGATCACGAGTAATGTGACCCGCGTTTACGCATGTGAAGTCCGGATCGACTTGAATGGCGAACCGCGCAAAGCAATGGCCGACCAGATCGCCACCGTCAGCAAGGCGCGGCTCAAATCCAAGTTGGCAACCCTGGCCTCCGACGACATCCGCGCTGTCGAACATGCCATCTGCTTTCAACTGGGTATACTGGCCACGGATGGACACGGATGAGCAGGGATGATTTTGCGCCCCCATGGAGGGGGTGACCTGCAGGCTGTCTCTTCCCGGCCCCCGAATCCAAGCACGCTCGATCAGCGGCGCGATGGGGCAGGCCGGTCGCCGCCTTGCGGAACCAGGCACGAATGTCCTCGGCCAGGACCGGGTCAAGCGGCATAAAGCAACCTGCCTTCTCTTACAATCGTGGAAGGGAACGAAACACGGAGGTGGAGCCGCTTGTCAAACTCCCGCCGGGTCCACACCAACACATCAATGGGCGCATCTACGGCAAGAAGGGCCTTGAAAACCACCTTGGTCTCGCGAGTCTCCCGAGGGGTGTCGCCGGAGACCACCACCATGAAGTCGTAGTCGCTGTCGGGGCCGGCGTCGCCACGAGCGGCGGAGCCGAACCGGTAGATGCGGTCGGGCCGATACAGGTCCGCCCGGCGGCGATTTCGTGGTCCCGAGTTCCTGGCTGACAGCCGGCGGGCCAGCATTGATTTGGCGCACCGCCCATGCTATCGTTAATCACACGGAGTAGTATGGGTGCCCTGTCTCTGAACGACCAAAGCGCGATTGTTGTGTCGGCGGAGCAGGTATCATGCGACCTGGCCGGCGAGGCAGCGATCCTGAATCTCAAGGACGGAGTGTACTACGGCCTGGACCCCGTCGGAGCCAGAATCTGGAAACTGATTCAGCAGCCGAGGACCTTCGGGGAGATCCGCGATACTCTATTGGCCGAGTACGAGGTGGACGCCTCCAGCCTGGAACTGGACATGCGGGACCTTTTGGATCAACTGGCTGAACATCAGCTCATCGAGATCTCCTAAAGTGAACCGCCTGCGCAGATTCGCGCGCCTGGAACCCGGCGAGCGCGTCCTGGTCCTTCGCGCCACCCTCCTGGTGGCCGCCATCCGGCTGGGTCTGTGGCTGCTGCCCTTCCGGGCGCTGAAGCGAATCATGCAGCGCCGCCTGGTCTCGAGCGCTTCGCACCCGCGTTTCTCCCCCGCTCGTCTGGCCTGGGCGGTCCGCGCGGTCAGCCGCGCGATTCCCGGGGCCACTTGCCTGACCCAGGCCTTGGCTTTGCACTACCTGCTCACCCGCGCCGGCCACACCGCGCGCGTGCGGATCGGCGTCTCGAAGGACGCCGGCCGCAGCTTCCAGGCCCACGCCTGGGTCGAGCACCGCGACGGCACGCTGCTCAACACGCCGGCCGAGGTCGCGGAATATACCCCGATCACCACGCTGGGGGGTCTGGAAGGATGAGTGCCGCGGCCAGCGCCGCCCCCACCAGCGCCGCCCGGGTTGGGGTCGACCCCATCGAGTGCGTCCATGTGATGGAGAACCACGACCAGGCGTACTGCATCTGGCGCGACGCCGGCGTCAAGGACCGCATCCTGGTCCACATCGACGCCCACCACGACATGTGGTGGATCGACGACAACCGCTCCATCACCATCGCCAACTTCATCTGCCCCGCGCTCAAGGAAGGCATCGTCCGCGAGGTCTACTGGGTGGTGCCGGATGCGACGTGGGAAGGTCGCGCCGGCCAGCGCGCCGTGCTGCGGCATCTCCGGAAAATCCTCAAGAAGTATCCTGAAAGCTCCCGCCGCCCCAAAATAGGCGAGCGCTCCATCACGGCCACGGTTCTTGGCAAGCCTTTGACTGTGTGCCCGCTCGCATCGCTTCCGGTCATCGCCGAACAGGTGCTGCTGGACCTGGATACCGACTACCTGCTAATACCCCGGGTATCTTATGGGGAGTCCGACGCGCACAGCCGGCTCCCCTGGCGCTGGCCCGGCGAGCTTGTCGCGCGTATTGCATCCTCGGCAATCCGGGCCCGCATAGTGACCGTGGCGTACTCGGTGGAAGGTGGATACACGCCGCTGAAATGGAAGTACCTGGGCGACGAGCTGGCTCTGCGAATCCGGCAACCCGAGGATTCCCGGGCACTCGCCGGGCTGGAAGCGCTGGGCCTGGCCGCTCAGCGGATGGCCGCATCCGATCACCCCGGCGCTGAACGGGAATACCGGCGCGCGCAAGAGATCTTGCCCGCCTCCGCCGCGCCGTTGTTCCACCTGGCATTGCACTCCGCGCAACTCGGACGGATGGAGGAGGCGCGGCGCTTCTACGCGGACGCGCTCGCGGCCGACCCTTCCTACCGCTCGCCGTACCTCGGCAACGGCTTCGTCCTCCAGTGGGACGGGCATCGCGAGGAGGCCGCCCGGGCGCACCGCGCCGTGATCGAGATCGATCCGGCAAACCACTATGCCTGCCTCGGGCTGGCGCAGATCGCCGCGCAGCGCCGCCAGTACGCTCAGGCGGAAGACCTCTTCCGGCGTGTACTGGCGTTGACGCCTGATTCGGTGGACGCGCAGCGCGGCCTGGCGAAACTCCTCTCCCGGCGCGGCCTGATCGGGGAAGCTGTCAGCCTGTACGAATCGTCCATGCGCCTGGCCCTGCATGGCCACCGGCCTCTTGCCGCCCCCATCGTGACCGACGACGATTCGCGCCGGCTTCTGGACAGCGGCCACTCTTCCACGTACGAAGCGCTGGCGGCCTTGTACGCGAAACGCGGCGATGCCGCCCGAGCGATCGCCGCCTGTCGCATCAGCATCGCGGGCAGCAACGATGGATTCCTCATCCGGTGGCGGCTCGCCGGTCTTTACCTTGGCCGGAAGAACTGGCGCGAAGCCGGCGTCAACTACCTGAGGATGTTCGCCCGAGCGCCTTCGAGCCTTAGGGCCACGTGGAAGAGAGCCTCTCGGCGCTTGAAGCGCAGAGTTCGCAGTCTCCTGACGCCCCGCCGGATTTCGGGTGAGCTATGGGTCTGAGCATGTCCGGCGGCTTAGCCCGCACATACCAGGTCTATGGCGTCCACGTTCGTAGCCAGATCCTGCTCTCCCTAATCGAAGCCACGGGCCACGCCGCCCCGGATGTCGAGCTTGTAGTTGGCTCGCCTGAGTTCTTCGCGACGGCGCTTCAGGGCGCTTCGCTGGTCGAGATAGAAAGTGGCTGGTATAGCATCGCCTATCTGCCGGACGGTTCCACCTATGTTCTTTGGGAGGATCTGTTTCACTTCCTGGTCTCTGCCGACGGGCACCGGGTGGTTTGCGGAGACCTGGGTCCCTCGGCTGCCGAGTCGTTCCACACCTACCTCCTCGGGCAGGCGCTCTCCTTCGCTCTCATTAAGAAAGGTTTTGAGCCGCTTCATGCGACCTGTGTCGCCGTACACGGCCACGGCGTAGCCTTCCTCGGCAGAAGCGGATACGGCAAGTCGAGCATCGCGGCCTGTTTCCTGGCTGCCGGGCATCGTTTGCTCACCGATGACTTGCTGGTTTGCCGGCCGTCGCCGGAAGGGCTGATGGTCCAACCTGGGCCGCATCGCATCAAGCTGTTCCCCGAGGTCGCGGATCTGTTCCTCGACGCCGGCTGGCGCGGAATTCCCATGAACCCCTCCACGGAGAAACAGGTCATCCCGTTAGGCCCCAGCAGACCTGTGTCGCGCCCGTGCCTCTGCGCCGCATTTATGTCCTGGGCTACGCGGACGAGGATTCCCCGGCTGAGACGGTCCAACTGACTCATCTTTCCCAGCAACAGGCATTCGTCGAGCTGCTCGGGGGCGCGTTCAACATTCGGGTGCTTGGAGCCGCGCGACTGCGCCGCCAGTTCGCCGCCGCCACCGACATCGTCCGGCGCGTAGTCGTGCGGCGGCTGGTTTATCCGCGCGTGCTCGCGGATCTTCCCAAGGTTCGCGATATAATCCTCGCGGATCTCAACGAGGAGCCGTCATGAGCGGGATTGTGGGAATCCTGAACAAGCACGGCGAGCCGCTCGATCGGGAACTTTTGGCTGGTCTCACGCAAAGCCTTATATTTCGCGGCCCGGACGCTCAGCACATCTGGACCGGCGGACCGGCGGGACTGGGACACACCTTGTTCCACACCGGCCTCGGACCGCCCAGGGAAAAGCAGCCCTGCACTCTGGACGGCTCGGTCTGGATCACCGCCGACGCCCGGATCGACGCCCGCGCCGATCTAGTCGCCGCCCTGTCGGCGCGTGGCCGCCATGGAGCGCGGGAAGCGACCGACGCGGAATTGATTCTCCACGCCTATCACGTTTGGGGTGTGAATTGTGTCGAGCACCTGCTCGGCGATTTCGCGTTCGCGATCTGGGATGGCCCCTCACAGCGGCTTTTCTGCGCCCGCGATCACCTCGGCGTCAAGCCGTTCTTCTATGCCGATCGCCCGGGCTGCTTCGTATTCAGCAACACGCTCGACACAGTACGGCTGCATGGGGAGGTTTCCCGCAAGCTGGACGATCTCGCCATCGCCGATTTCCTTCTGTTTGGAGGGTACCAAGACCCTGCCGGAACGGCCTTTGCGGACATCCGGCGTCTGCCCGCCGCGCACAGCCTGACCGCCGCGGATGGCCGCCTTTCCGTTCGCCGTTATTGGACCATGCCGGTGGATGAGCCTTGTTATTACCGGCGCGGCCAGGATTACGTCGACCGGTTCCACGAACTGCTCCGTGAGGCCGTGCGGGATCGTTCGCACACCGATCGAATTGCCGTCCTCATGAGCGGAGGGCTGGACTCGCCGTCTCTGGCGGCGACGGCAAACGATCCCTCGGTTTCGCCAGCTCGGGTATCCGCCTTCACGATGGTCTTTGATCGCCTGTTTCCGGACCAGGAACGCCACTTCGCCGGATTGGTCGCAAAGCGTCTGGGGATTCCGATTCACTTCTGGGTGGCCGACGAACCGGAGCGGCTGCGGTATTCCCAGATGCCCGTGGTCCACACACCGGAGCCGGAGGCTGAGCCCTGGTTTCTGGAACATTGGGCAGCCTATTGGCGGGAAATGGCGTCGCTCGGCCGCGTCGCCTTTCATGGCGAAGGCCCCGATAATGCCCTGCACTACGAGTGGCGGCCGCATCTCGCCTGGTTGTTCCGGAACCGGCGGTGGGGCCGTTTGCTTGGGGATGTCGGCTTCGATCTGCTGGCCCACCGCCGCGTGCCCCTCCTTTCAAGGATCCCTGCGATGCTGCGGTCTCGCCGGGTACGCCGGGAATGGGACGTTCCGTTCCCGCCCTGGCTCAGCCAGGAGTTGACGGCAAGTCTGGATCTGCGCCGCCGCTATGCGCAGGTGAATGAACCGGAGCCGTCCCCGCATCCGGTGCGGCCGGTGGGTTATCGATCATTCCAAACCCTTCTTTGGCCGCAGATGTACGAAGCCTGCGACCCTGCCTGGACCCGTGTGCCGCTGGAAATCCGGCATCCTTTCGCGGACCTGCGAGTCCTTCGGTTCCTGCTGTCGGTGCCGGGGCTTCCCTGGTGCCGGGCCAAGTATCTCATGAGGCGGGTTTCCCGGGGGGTATTGCCGCCAGAGGTGCTCAGCCGCCCCAAGGCGCCGCTCAGCGGTGATCCTGGATTGGAGAAGGCGCGGCTTTTTGGATTACCATCTTTTTTTGAGCCGACGTCTGAGTTAGTGTGGTATGTTAATCCAGAGCGGCTTTCTCCCTCCGTGGCGGAGGGGCCGGCGAAGTTCTCGTTCGATTTGCGCCCGGCAGCCCTGAACTGGTGGTTGCGCGCGTTGGCGGGTGGTAGAGAATCCTTGAATCGGGAGATTTCACATGAACTCGCAGAAAGAACAATCGGACAAGCTGGCTGAACCCAAGCGTCCCTACCAGCGTCCCCAACTTCAGATCTATGGTGATTTGGGAACCATCACGAGGGGCCTAGGTAACATGGGCAACTACGACAACCCCTTAAGGCCCAACGAGGGGAAAACAGGCTTCTAGGTGGCTGCGGGGAAGTGCCAGCGCTGAGCCGCCGGGGGGGAGCCGTTTGTGGTGCGCCCGGATGGGTGGCTCATTGGGGTAGAGAGTAAGATCTCGCGTGTACAGCGTATACGACTATGGCTCCATGATCGCAGATCGGGGCCGAATATCAGCCTACGCGCAAGCCCTCAAGGCAAGGGTAAAACCGGATTCTGTTGTCCTTGATATCGGAACAGGGACCGGCATCTGGGCGCTTCTCGCGTGCCAGTACGGCGCTCGCAAGGTATATGCCGTGGAGCCGGACGACATCATCCTTCTCGCCAAAGAAGCCGCCGCGGCGAACGGATTTGCCGGCCGGATCGAATTCATCCAAGGTGTGACCACGGAGGTGGAACTCCCCGAAAAAGTAGATTTGGTTGTCTCCGATATCCGTGGCGTCCTTCCGGTATTTCAACAGAGCATCGTGTCGATCCTCGATGCGCGGGATCGTCTGCTGACGCCCGGCGGGTCCCTGATTCCGCGGCGCGATACGATGTGGGCCGCCCTTGTGGATGTCCCCTTGGTCCATCGCGACTTCACCGGCCCCTGGCGCACGGATGACTACGGCCTCGATCTGGGCGTGTTTCGCACGAAGGTCGTGAACTCGTGGAGAAAGACCAGTGTCAAGGCCGCCGACCTGGTGACGGAGCCGGCCTGCTGGGCGACCCTGGACTATGAAACCCTCCGGGATCTGAGTTTTCAAGGGGATGTGGCGTGGACCATCCCAGAGGAACGAACCGCCCATGGCATTTGTGTGTGGTTCGACTCCGAAGTAGCCGAGAACATCGAATTGTCTAACTCTCCACTCTCTCCGGATAATCACAACTATGGTCGCGCGTTCTTCCCGTGGCCGGAGCCTGTTGCATTTGCCGCTGGAGACCAGGTTTTGGTGGCGCTGCGGGCGGATTACGTGGGCTCCGACTATGTTTGGGGATGGCGTACTCGTGTGCTTTCCAAGGCCGGAGACGTGAAATCCTCATTCCAGCAATCCACGTTCCTCGGCCTCCCGCTTTCGGCCGATTCGCTCCGGCGTCGCGCCCATACCTTCCACCCACAGTTGAACCGCCAGGGTGAGATCGATCGCATGATTCTCGATCAAATGAGCGCCGGCGCCGCACTCGGCGAGATTGCCGGCGACATCGCGACCCTGTTCCCGGCGGCGTTCAAGACCCGGCAGGATGCGCTCAGTCGCGTAGGCGAACTCTCGGCCAAGTACAGCCAATAGCAGCCGACCCAAAACCGGGGACGGAGTACTCTGGTCATGCCACGACGGCGCCCACCCCGCCGCCCGCGGAAATTCCGGGACGCCCGTTACGCCCCAAAAGACTATTTACCTGGGCTGCGGAAAGTGGCATAGTAGTGGTGATGCTGGCGGCGGGGCCGACCGCCCCGTTGAGAATGGTGGAGCGATCGAGTAAACAGGAGGAACTACGATGAGCGAACTTGAGAAGAATCGGGCGACGGAGCAGCTGGCACGCCAGGAGAAGAAGCCGTACCAGAAGCCGGCGTTTGAATACGAGCAAGTGTTCGAGACGATGGCGCTGACGTGTGGCAAATTGACCGGAGGCTGCGGCGAACCCGGCGCCCCTCAAGGCGCTAAGGTTTCTTAGCGGGCACCCGTTGGCACTGGATGGAATCGTAGTCGAGATTGGCGGTGCGCCGATCCGGCTCGTCACGGAAGACCCCGCATTCCTGAAGACCCTTGAAGACCGTTACAGCGGTTTCATTGCCCCCGACACGAGGACGGGGGCCACTCTCGAGGTAGACCTGGTACCGGCCGGGAGGGTGACGGAGGCGGACGATGTGACGGTACGCCTGGAGGACGGGAACTGGGTAATCCAGCGGAACGACTTCCACGCGACATGAGATCCAAAGTCGAGACGCGGCAGGGTGCGCCAAAGCCCGAATCCGTATTCGATTGACTCGACACTCCGCATC
This sequence comes from Bryobacterales bacterium, assembly GCA_030693045.1. GTDB lineage: Bacteria > Acidobacteriota > Terriglobia > Bryobacterales > Bryobacteraceae > JACQZT01. The sequence continues at coordinate 9,026 of JAUYBU010000028.1, forward strand.
GTTCACACACTGCTGTTGGCCGAGGAAGGAGGCTTCCTGCTGCACGCTGCCAGCGGAATGCGGAATGGAAGCGCATTCCTGTTCAGCGGACTTTCGGGTGCAGGGAAGACGACCCTGTCGCGGCTGGCGCCTGCGGATGTCACCTTGCTCACGGACGAGATTTCGTATGTGCGCCAAGAGGAATCCGGTTATCGCGCGTACGGCACACCGTTCGCCGGCGAACTGGCCAAGGTTGGGGAGAACGTTTCGGCGCCCGTTGGCGGCCTGTACTTCCTGGCCCAAGGGCTCGAGAACCGGATCGAAGCCGTGGAACCAGCGGAGGCGGCCCGGCGATTGTTGCGGAATATTCTCTTTTTCGCGAAAGACCCAGAGCTGGTGAACGGCCTGTTTGACTCCGCCTGCCGCTTTGTCCAGTGCGTGCCGGCCTATCGGCTGACTTTCTATCCTGATGAGAGGGTTTGGGATTTGATTCGATGAGCGACAAGTACATTGCGCGAAGCACCGGGATTGCCGCCCGTAAGCTGGGGGAGGAGACGATCATCATCGCGGCCGAGACCTCCAGCGTCTTCACTCTGAATGAGCAGGCGACGGTTGTCTGGGAGGCCGCCGATGGCGTCACCCCTCTGCGCACGATTGTCGAAGGCAGAGTCTGTCAGGAGTTCGACGTGACTCCCGAGGCCGCCTACCGGGATGCCGAAGAACTGGTGACGAAACTCCGGGGCACGGCATCCTGGTGGTTTCGGACCAGCCCCTTGCTCCCGCCAAGTAGTCTTCCATGCCGACCTTGATGGAGGGGATTCTTGCGCGCGCACAGTGACGCGGGGTCCCGATCAGTGCCCACCTGGATCTCACCTACCGCTGCAACGAGAGGTGTGTGCACTGCTATGTTGAGCAAGGGGGGAACGGAGAGTTCGCTACAGATGAGGTGAGCCGGGTTTTGAAGGAATTGGCGTCGGCAGGGACTCTGTTCTTATCCATCAGCGGTGGCGAGCCGCTGCTGCGGGGGGACCTTTTCGAGGTTATCGCGGAAGCCCGAAGACTGGCGTTCGACGTGAAGCTCAAGACCAACGGGCTGCTCATCGGACCAGAGGAGGCGCGGCGGATAAGATCGCTTCACGTGCACGAGGTACAGGTGAGTGTCTACTCGCACCGGGCGGAGGCGCACGAGGGCATCACGGGGGTCGGCGGATCGCTGGAACGATCTCTTTCCGCCATCCGGCTCATGCGGTCGCTGGGACAGAGAGTGATCCTCAGCTACGTGGCGATGCGGGGGACGGAGGGGGACCACCCAGGGGTGAAGGCTCTGGCAAGCGAGCTTGGGGCGGTGTTTCGGATCGACCCCGCGATTACACCACGGTTGAATGGGGACGACTCGAACCTGGAGCTGAACGTGGGGCGGGGAGAGCTGGTTAAGATCGTGCAGAATCCCGATTACGTGAACAGCGTAGAGGAATACTGTGCGCCGCCAGCGCCGGCGGATGCAGCCACTTTAGAGGGCGTTTCGTGCAGCGCCGGATTTGCCCACTGCTACATTGCACCGAATGGGGACGTTTACCCCTGCGTGCAGTTCCCCCTGCTGTGCGGGAGCCTGCGCGAGCGGACGTTCGCGGAGATCTGGGGAGACTCCCCGCGGCTCAAGGAGCTTCGCAGAGCGCGGAACCGGGATCTTCCTGTTTGCCATGGGTGCAGTCACTTGAGTTTGTGCTCGCGCTGCCCGGGCCTGGCATATATGGAAGGCGACATGCGGGGTCCGTCGGCGGCCGATTGCGAGAAGTCATACGCGCGAACGGGCATAGTGCCGAGCGGGAGCCCGCGGCTTGCCGAGGGGAAGTTCCGGTACTGGAAGGAAGAGGGGATGTGCCGGGGATAGAAGGAGGGCACGGAGTTCGGGTGAGGGGCAGGCACTGGAAGGCGAACTTATACCTGAGCGGCAATCGGTGGCTCGACCGGTGCTTCAGTGGGGTGCGGGCCATACATGCCGGGGTGTGGTTGGGCCTCATGGACCGGGCGGTTTTGCACGAGACCACGGAGAGCCAATTTATCGCCTGGCCGAGTTACGGCGAGGCCGGCTACAACACTTCCGGACTTCATGACTGGGAGGAGAGCGCGATCGGAGAGTACTTCACGGGATGCCAGTCTGTTTTGGTCGGGGCAGCCGGGGGCGGCCGGGAGATGATAGCGCTGTGGCGGCGAGGAATGGCGGTAGACGGTTTTGAGTGCTGCGGTAAGTTGGCGGAACGCGCGCGGGAGTTGCTTTCAGAAAACGGGGTGGATGGGCGGGTTATCACGTCGCGCCCCGACGAGGCGCCTGAAGGTCTAGGGGTGTATGACGGCGCCATTGTCGGATGGGGCGCCTACATGCACATCCCCGGACGGAGCCAGAGGGTTGCTTTCCTAAAGCAGTGCCGTGAGCACCTGAGGCCCGGAAGTCCCATTCTGCTCTCCTTTTTCACGCGCCCTGGGGACAACTGGGAATTTCGTTGGGTGCATGCGATAGCGGGGTCCGTTCGCAGACTTCGGCGGTGCGCCGAGAAGGTGGAGCTTGGCGACAAGCTGATGGGCACGTTCGATCACTTTTTCACCAGAGAAGAGATACAGGGTGAGCTTGAGGAGGGGGGCTTCCGCCAGGAGTTCCATGCGGAGACGCCGTACGGCCACGCGGTGGGGAGAGCCGTCTGAAGGAAGGCGTTCAACCGATGGACTTTGTGGTCAACCCGACGGACGCAGTGAAGTGCGGGCTGGCCGCCGAGGTGCTACGCTCCCGCGGCGAGTTGCGTCTGCAAGTGACGGGGACCAGCATGATCCCGGCGATATGGCCGGGGGATGTGGTGCTGGTACGCCGCGAGGGCGCGAGGGAGGCGCGGGCCGGCGACGTGATTCTGTTCGGGCGTGATGGGCGGCTGTTCGCCCACCGGGTGGTGCGGCGGGTCGAGGGGCCGGGCGGACCACTGTGGATCACGCGGGGCGACCGGCACACCCACGACGACCCGCCGGTGTCGGGTGAAGAGTTGCTCGGACGGGTCACGGCCGTTCTTCGCGGCGATGCGCTGGTTGATCCGAGGCTTACGCCCGGGTTGCGGATTGCGGCGTTCTTTTTGAGACGGTCGTGGGCGGCCACGAGGCTGGTAACGGGGTTGCGGCGGCGTTGGCGGGGATACCACAGAACCAGCCAGGAGTGTCCACAGGTCTCAGGTCTCGGGTCTAGTGGGGACACGCCTGTGTCCCGAGGTCAAGCGATGAGTTCCGTAAGATTAGCCCGGAGTGTCCCCGGGGCTGCTGGTCCGAGGGCGGGCGATGGGTTGCGTAAGATTAGCCCGGAGTGTCCCCAGAGGATCGGGTCTCTGCAAGGGGGGACACGCCTGTGTCCGAGGTCAAGCGATGGGTTCCGTAAGATTAGCCCGGAGTGTCCCCGGGGGCTCGGCGTTGCGTAAGATCAGCCCGGAGTGTCCCCGGGTCTGTTGTTCACTTGGTGGTCCAGACGGGGCTCGTGTATGCGATTGCCCGCCCGTAGTTCCCATCGGAAATCGCGCTGACGTAGTAGTAATGGCCTGGCGATCCGGAGACTACCGGGCTCCAGGTGTAGACCGCGGATTCGGACGATGGCGCGGCGGACTTGACCGCACGGAAGTCTTGACGCCCGCCAACTGCGATAGCGACGTCATTGTCATAGAGAACCAGCTTGAACACCTCGCCCGTGGGATTGGACTGATACGCGGTAATCGTAAAGTAGAGCGTGGTCCAGTTCGGAATCACCGATCCCATCCAATAACCGTTTGCCTGCATGGCGAGCACGAAGCGTTGGTTTTCGGTGGAGAAGGTGCGGCGGGCTCTCAATGCATCCAGGATCGCTTCCTTGGTTAAAGCCGGAGCAACAAGACCCATTCCCCGGTATTGGCCCCAGGTTGCACCATGAGTGTCCATGCCGGCCGACAGACCTGCATGCCATCCGGCGGCCAGGCTGAGCGGATATTGTTTGGAGAAGTCGGAGATTTTTTGGAACAGCACGATTTTTGAATCGCCAGCCGCGTTGTATGCAAAATCGTTGAAATTCCAATTGTAGGATCCCTTCGAATAGGGGTGATTGAACTGGCCGATGGCCGCGGATTGGCTGGCGAGCCAAGCGTAAAAGTTCGGTAGCGTGTTGTACCTCGAGTCCCCTTCCGATACGTACGTGTCGGTCTCGAAGACGTTAATGTGGCCGTTGGGGTGGGTGAATTCGAAGCCGCGCAGGCCGACAAACTGGCCGGGGATGGTGGCGGCGGTGGCCTGGTTCAGCATGTCCTGCCACTCGGCGGGGTCGAGCGAACTGGAGTGGTCGGTCAGGGCGAAGAAATCGAGACCGTTGGCTCGGGCGGTGGCGAAGGCGTCGGCGGGAGTGCCGGTGCCGTCGGAGTAGCTCGAATGGTTGTGGAGGTCGCCGAAATAGGCTTGCATGGCGGGGCCGGGGGGCGCGGCGCCGTCGGCGGTCCGAAGCGCGTCGCCATTGGCGGTGCGAAAGGTCCAGGCGAAGGGCTGGGTTAGCGGCGCGCCGCCGGCCAGGTCGCGGACCTGGGTGGTGAGGGTGGCGGTGCAGATGGTATTGGATGGCAAGAGCGCGATGGGAGAAAAGACGGCGACTCTGCTTTTGGGGATGTAGCGGATGAGGCCGGGGATGGGAACGGTTCCCAGGCTGACAAGAAACGTGCCGTTGTGGATGGTGGCTGGGTTCATGTCCCGGTTGAAGGTGGCGGAGACCTGGGTGTAGGCCGGCACCGCGAAGGCGTCGGGGGAAGGGTTCAGGAAGACAATGGCCTGGGGGGGTGCGTTCTTCTGCCCAAGAGCAGGGGCGGCCAGGATCAGCGTCCCAACCAGGGCGGCTATCAGCCGGGGGCTCCGTTGTGCGGGTTGCAGCGTAGTCACGGTGGTCTTATCGACCAGCGCCAGGGGAGTTTCACCGATTGTTCGCAGGCTGAGGAGGCGTAGGGAGGATCTCGAGGGGACACGCCTGTGTCTCAGGTCAGGCGATGGGGTGCGCGACATTGGCGATAACAGGGCGGCCGGTCCGCCGCGATAGACTATCGGAATGGAATGGAGTGGCGCGGTTTTCGCGGCAGGCCTGCTGGCTTTCCCTGTGGCGGCACAAGAACGCAGTGGCGATAAGACTCCGATGAAGGGCGCGTATTCGCATCCGGACGCCTTCTGGAAAACCGGAGCGCGGCTGGATGAGTATGGCATCAACGCGGTTTTTGTTCATAGCGGATCGATCAACGCGGAACTGGCCGCCCGGGTGCGAAGCGAGGGGGCGAAGCTGTACGCGGAGTTCGCCACTCTGAACGGCAAGGGCTATGTCGAGAAGCATCCGGAAGCCTGGCCGGTCAACGAGAAGGGCGAGCCGGCGCCGGCGGCGACCTGGTTCCTCGGCGCCTGCCCGACGGAGCCGGGTTTTCGCGCGTGGCGAATGAAGTTGCTGGCGGAATTGCTCGAGCGTTACGAGGTGGACGGCGTCTGGATGGACTACCTGCACTGGCACGCTCAGTTCGAGGATCCGGCACCGGTATTGCCGGAGACCTGTTTCTCGGCAACCTGTCTGGGCGAGTTCAGCCGGAAGACCGGCATCCGAATCCCGGCCGGGACCCCGGCGGAACAGGCGAAGTGGATTCTCGGCAGGCGGGAGAAGGAATGGCGCGCATGGCGTTGCTCGGTCATCGCCGATTGGGTGGGCCAGATTCGGGCGGTGATCCGGACCAAGCGGCCGGGGATACTGCTGGGCAATTACCAGTGTCCCTGGCGAGACGCGGATTTCGGAGGCGCGCGCCGCCGGACGCTGGGGCTGGATCTGGGCCTGCTTGCGCCGCTGGTCGACGTGATGTCGCCCATGCTCTATCACCGGCGCATGGGACGTTCTACCGGCTGGGTCGGCGAATCGGTGGAGTGGCTTTCGCGAACCCTGAACTCGAGCGCCGGAAAGCCGCCGCTGATCTGGCCCATCGTCGAGGCGCACAAGGACCCGGGCGACGTCAATGCCGGGGAGTTCCGCGAAGCGCTCAGCCAGGGCCGTTCCGGCGGCGCCACGGGCGTCATGATGTTCACCATCGGCGCGGTGGCGAAGGATCCGGCCCAGATGAAAGTTCTCAAGGAGCTGTATAACCGCTGGTAGCCGGAGGCCGGCGCATGGGCACAATTTCGGGGACAGGCTACGAAATCCCGAAATTAATTTCGGGATTTCGTAGCCTGTCCCCGAAATAGGGGCGAGCGGCCGTCAGACCGCTTCCATGGTGGAGGGCGGCTTGGGAGCGATGTTGTAGGTGACGCTCACCACGCCGGGGATTTCCTCGGTCATTCTCTTCGCCAACTTCTTCAGCACCCCAGGGGCCGGCCACACCGGCTTGGCGGTCCTGGCATCGACGCTCTTCCAGCAGCGGACCTCGATCTGCCGGCCGAACTCGCGCTTGCCTTCCCGCAAGCCGGTGAACTGGTCCTCGTGCAAAATCGCCATGCACTGGAACTTCTTCACGCTCTCCAGTTCCTGTTCGACGATCGCCGTCGCCTTTCTCACCAGCTCGATGTTCTCCGGCGTCACCGCGCCCACCACTCTGGCGGCCAGGGCCGGCCCGGGGAAGGGCATTCGCTGGTACACGGATTTCGGCAGACCCAGCGCCTTCGCCACTTTCCTGACGCCATCCTTGCGGAGTTCGAGCAGAGGCTCGATCACGGCGTATCCGAACGCCTCTTGCGGGTCGATGCCCAGTTGCTGAAGAACGTTGTGCTGCCTCTTGACGCCCGCCACGGTCTCCTCGACGTCGGTGAGAATGGTCCCCTGCAACAGGAATCGCGCGCCATTTTCCTTGACCAGTGAGCCGAAGACCTTCTTGTAGAAAGTCTGCGTGATGGCCTCGCGTTTCTTCTCCGGATCGCGGATACCTTTCAGGGCCTTGAAGAACGTGTCCCGGGCATCCAATACCTGCACGTGAATCCCCAGTTTCTCAAAGCGTTTGGCGACCGCCGCCGGTTCGTCCTGTCTCATCAAGCCGTTGTCAATGAAGCAGGTGGTGAGTTTCTTGCCTAGCGCCTTGTGGCCCAGCAGCGTGACGGCGGACGAATCGACTCCCCCGGACAGGGCGGTAATGGCGGAACCGTCGCCGACAGCCTTGGCAATTGCCTTGACTTGCTCGCGAATGAATTTCCTGGCGTTCAGTTTGTTGGCGGGTCTCTCGATGATCTCCATTGCGGATCTCCAGTGGGGTCTTGCGACCGATGCAATTATACATCGGACTGGCGGGGCCGCGGGCAGTCCTGTTATCCTGCCTGTTTCACCCCTCAAGGAGATTTGAAATGCCGGGACTGTTCGCTCTCAGTATCGACCCCACCACTTACAAGGCCGCTTTTCTGGAGGATCTGTTCTTCGGCACCTTCTATCACCAGCATCTGGGCGAAGCCTATGGCGGGTTGTCGACCTCGGCCAACGGCCGTTTCCAGATCCGCACGCATCGAGGACTGTTCAGAGTCACATTCGCCGGGGACCTGGACGGAATGGCGGGAACCGAAGGTATTGGCTATTGCGGTTCGGACCGGGAGCCCCACTTCGTCGAATCGCGGCTGGGCAAGCTATCGGCGTGCTTTTCGGGCAACCTCACCAATCTCCAGGAACTGGTGGCGCGTTTCAAAGGCTCCGGGCATTCGTTCACGCGAGGGGACGATATCGAGGTCATCACCAAACTGCTGGTTCAGGGCGGCGACGCGATTGGCGGAATCCGGACCATGGCCGAGCAGATCCGGGGCGCCTTCTCCCTGATCGTTCTCACCGAAGAAGGGATCTATGCGGTTCGCTGTCCCACCGGCCAATGGCCGCTGGTGATCGGCGCGAAAGAAGGGGCCGCCGTCGTCGCATCCGAGTGCGGCGGCTTCCGGAACCTGGGATTTACGCGGGTGAGAGACCTGGAACCGGGCGAGATCGTCCTGCTGAAGAACGGCCAATGTGAGACCCGGGGGCGAATTCCGGCGAGCAAGATCCAGACTTGCAGTTTCTATTGGATCTACACCGGCTTTCCAAACGATGTCTTCGAGGGTGTGCCCGCCTCGCTGGTCCGGAAGAGACTGGGGGCAGCTTTGGCCCGCCGGGACATCGACCGAGGATTTGCGCCCGACATCGTGATCCCGGTTCCGGATTCCGGCCGGTTTCATGCGATCGGCTATCACCAGGAATTCTGCCGCCAGATGATGGCGGGAAAGATCGGCCGGATTCCGCTGTACGAAGAGCTGTTGCTGAAGTACCCCTACGCCGGCCGAAGCTTCATTCCCCAGGATCAGAAACTGAGAGACCGCGAAGCGCGCATCAAGCTGCTGGTCAGCGGAGAGGACTGCGCGGGCAGAGTCGTCGCGGTTTGCGACGATTCCATCGTCAGGGGAACGCAGACCCAGATGGAACTGGTGCCCAAGCTCAGACTGGCGGGCGTGAAAGAGATCCACTTCCGAATCTCCAATCCCGAATTGCGGTCCCGCTGCCGCTGGGGAAAGACGACCACGAAGAGCGAGCTGCTGGCCACCCGGATACCGGCGCTGGAGGATCGCGTGAAGTACCTGGGCGTCGAGGGCCTGGAGTACAACGCAATTCAAGACGTCGCCGACGCGATTGGCCGGCCGCTCGAGACCCTGTGCGTGGACTGCGGTCTGGATTGAACCGGGTTCCGGCCGGCTCGAAATGAGCGGACAAGATTCACACTCGGCGGCAGGTAGTCCCACCTCCCGCCGGTTCCTTCCCTGGCTGCTGGTCTTGTTCGCCGGCAGCGGTTGTTCCGCGCTGATTTACGAAATCGTCTGGTTCCAGTTGCTGCAACTGTCGCTGGGCTCGACCGCGATTTCCTTGGCGGTATTGCTGGGCAGTTTCATGGGCGGGATGTGTCTGGGCAGTCTTGCCTTGCCGCGCATGGTGTCGCTCCGGTATCATCCCTTGCGCGTTTACGCCGTGATGGAACTGGGAATCGGGATTCTGGGGATCGCCCTGTTGTTCGGGTTACCCCACGCCAATCGGCTTTATGCGGCGGTGTGTTTGCTGCCGGCGACTTTGCTGATGGGCGCCTCGCTGCCGGCCGTCGCGCGGTGGGTGGAGACGACGCCGCGGGGAGTTTCGTGGCTGGGTTTCTTCTATGGAGGCAACATAGCCGGGGCCGTGTTCGGCTGTCTGGCGGCCGGCTTCTATCTGCTCAGGGTGCACGACATGGCGACGGCCACCTATACCGCCGCGGCGATCAACGCGGCGGTGGCCGGGCTCAGTTTCGGGTTGGCGGCCATGACTCCTTACCGCCCGCCAGCCGGCGGCCCGGTGCAGGACGGCGCCACGCGCGCGCCGGATTCCTGGCCGGTGTACGTCGCGATCGCGCTGTCGGGGCTGTGCGCGCTGGGCGCGGAAGTGATCTGGACGCGCCTGTTGTCGCTGATGCTGGGCGCGACGGTCTACACCTTCTCGATCATCCTGGCCGTGTTCCTGGCGGGACTGGGAATCGGCGGCGGCGTGGGGGCGTGGCTGGCGCGCGGTGTCCGCAGGCCGCGGATGGCGCTGGGCGGTTGCCAATTGCTTTTGACGGCGGCCATCGCGTGGGCCGCGCACATGCTGGCCCGCTCGCTCCCCTACTGGAGTATTCAGCCCCCGCGTTCGAGTCCCTGGTTCGGATTCGGGTTCGATTTCCTGCGCTGCCTTTGCGCGGTCTTGCCGGCGGCGTGCCTTTGGGGTGCCAGCTTTCCATTGGCGCTGGCGGGGGTGGCGCGCCGGGGGCAGGACCCGGGACGGCTGCTCGGGCGGGTCTATGCCGCCAATACGGCGGGCGCGATTGTGGGGGCCGTCGCGTTCAGCCTGCTGCTGATCCCGGGGATCGGAACCGGGCCGTCGCAGCGGGTGCTGATTGGGCTGGCCGGTGTGGCGGCGCTGGTGGTGCTGGCGCCGTTGCGGCGGAAGGTCCTTGCGCTG
>JAUYBU010000031.1 GCA_030693045.1 Bryobacterales bacterium
CACGGTGCGGTGAATGTTGCGGATGGGCAGTTCGATTTCGACCGGTTGCTTGGATTCCAGCGCGTAACGCGCATGGTCGATCACCGTGTAGTCGAGCGCCTGCGACAGGCCGTGATCCTGGCCGATCACGCAGCTTCGCGCGACGCGAGCCGGCGCCGGCGGGTTGTAAAGCATCGACGACAGGTCCAGCCCCTTGGCCTTCCAATGGTCCGCCGCCTTGCGCGCCTCGAGGCGATCTACGCGGCCCACCATCTGGTTCACCGTCCGGAAACCCATCGCGGCCATGATCTCGCGCAATTCTTCGGCGACATAGAAGAAGTAGCGGATGACGTCTTCCGGCGTGCCGGTGAATTTCGCGCGCAGCGCCGGGTCCTGCGTGGCAATGCCCACCGGGCAAGTGTTCAGGTGGCACTTGCGCATCATGATGCAGCCCAGGGCGATGAGCGGCATGGTGGCGAAGCCGAACTCCTCGGCGCCCAGCAGCGCGGCCACCGCCACGTCGCGCCCGGTCTGGAGCTTGCCGTCGGTCTGCAACCGTGTGCGGCCGCGCAAATCGTTCATCACCAGCACCTGCTGAGTTTCGGCCAGGCCCAGTTCCCAGGGAATGCCGGCGTGGCGGATGGAACTCAACGGCGATGCGCCGGTGCCGCCTGAGTCGCCAGAGATCAGGATCAGGTCGGCGTGCGCTTTCGCCACCCCCGCGGCGACCGTGCCCACACCCACCTCGGCCACCAGTTTCACCGAAATGCGCGCCTTCGGATTGACGTTCTTCAGGTCGTAGATCAGTTGCGCCAGGTCTTCGATCGAATAGATGTCGTGGTGCGGCGGCGGGGAGATCAACTGCACGCCGGCGATCGAGTGCCGCACCCTGGCGATGACGGCGTCCACCTTGTGTCCGGGAAGCTGGCCGCCTTCGCCGGGCTTGGCGCCCTGGGCGATCTTGATCTGCAACTCGTCGGCGTTTACCAGGTAGTGGGTGGTCACGCCGAAGCGGCCCGAGGCCACCTGCTTGATGGCGCTGCGGCGCGAGTCGCCGTTGGGCTCGGGCTTGAAGCGCTCCTCGTCCTCGCCGCCCTCGCCGGTGTTGGATTTGGCGCCCAGGCGATTCATGGCGATGGCCAGCGTTTCGTGGGCTTCCTTCGAGATGGAGCCGTAGGACATGGCGCCGGTGGCAAAGCGCTTGACAATTTCGGCGGCTGGCTCGACTTCATCGAGCGAAACGGGCTTGCCGGCCTTCTTGAAATCGAGCAGGCCGCGCAGCGTGCAAAACTGCCGGTTCCGGCCGTTGACGGCCTCCGAGTATTCCTTGTAGGTCTGGTAGCTTTCCTGCTTGAGCGCGTGCTGAAGTTTCGAAATCGTCAGCGGGTTGACGAGGTGATACTCGCCCCCCACCCGGTACTGGTAACTGCCGCCCACGGGCAATTCCGTTTCGGCCTCGGTCACGGGGCGGAATGCCAGCTCGTGCTTCATCTTCGCCTCGCGCGCCAGCACGTCCAGGCCGACGCCCTGGATGTGCGACGCGGTTCCGGTGAAGTACTTCTCGACCAGGTCGCGATTCAGGCCGATGGCTTCGAAGATCTGCGCGCCGCGATAGCTTTGCAGGGTCGAAATCCCCATCTTCGAAAAGGTCTTCAGCAGGCCCTTGTTGATGGCCTTCATGAAGTTCTCGACCGCGATCTCGAAGCTGACGCCGTTCAGCAGTCCCTTGGCCGCCATGTCCTCGAGCGTCTCGATGGCCAGGTAGGGGTTGACGGCGCTGGCGCCATAGCCGATCAGCAGGGCCATGTGCATCACCTCGCGCGGCTCCCCGGATTCCACCACCAGCGCGACCTGCGTGCGCGAGCCTTCGCGCACCAGGTGGTTGTGCACGGCGGTGAGCGCCAGCAGGCTGGGAATCGGCGCGTACTCGTCGTCCATTCCGCGGTCGGAGAGAATCAGAAGCGTGTAGCCGGACTTGATGGCGGTGGAGGCCGAGCGGCAGAGCCGGTCGAGCGCGCGGTCGAGAGCGTTCCCCCCGCCCTCGGCGCGGAAAAGCGTGGGGAGCGTGGTAGCCAGGAAGTCGCCCCAGTTCACGCGCCGGAGCTTTTCCAGGTCGCGGTTGGTCAGGATGGGCTGCGGCAGTTTTAGCGTGTGGCAGTGCTGCGGCGTCTCGTCCAGGATGTTGCGCTCGACGCCGATGTAGCTGGTGAGCGACATGACCAACTGCTCGCGGATCGAGTCGATGGGCGGGTTGGTCACCTGGGCGAAGAGCTGCTTGAAGTAATGGAACAGCGGCTGCGGCTTGTCGGAAAGGCACGCCAGCGGCGTGTCGGCGCCCATCGAGCCAACCGGCTCGTCGCCGTTGAGGGCCATCGGCGTCAAAAGGGTTTTCAGATCCTCGTCCGTGTAGCCGCAGGCGCGCTGGCGCTGCAGCACGGTGTCGTGATCGGTCGAGTACGAGCGCGGCGGTTCGGGCAGGTCGTCGAGATGAATCTGGTTCTGCTTGAGCCATTCCGCGTAAGGCTGGCGCGAGGCCAGCGCGCGCTTGATCTCCTCGTCCGGGACGATGCGGCCCCCGACCGTGTCGGCCAGCAGCATTTTTCCCGGCTGAAGGCGGCCCTTGAAGGCGACGTCTTCGGGCTTGACCGGCAACACGCCGGCCTCGGAAGCCATGATCAGCAGACCATCCTTGGTGACCAGGTAGCGCGCCGGGCGCAACCCGTTGCGGTCCAGCGTGGCGCCGATCACGCGCCCGTCGGTGAAGGCGACCGCCGCCGGCCCGTCCCAGGGCTCCATCAGCGAGGCGTGGTACTCGTAGTAGGCGCGCTTTTCCGCGGGCATGGTGGTGTCGGCGTCCCAGGCTTCGGGAATCAGCATCGACATGGCGTGCGGCATGCCGCGGCCGGCCAGGTACAGCAGCTCGACCGCGTTGTCCAGGTTCGCCGAATCGCTGCCCCCGGGCGCGATCACCGGCAGCAGCTTCGGCATGTCGTCGCCAAAAAGCGGCGACTCGAGCACCGGGTGCCGCGCCTGCATCCAATTTACGTTGCCCTTCAGCGTGTTGATCTCGCCGTTGTGGCAGAGGTAGCGGAACGGGTGCGCCAGTTGCCAGCTCGGAAAGGTGTTGGTCGAGAAGCGCTGATGCACCAGGCACAGCGCGCTGTGGGTGTCCGGATCGCTCAGCTCGCGATAGAAGTCGGCGATCTGGGGCGCCAGCAGCAGGCCCTTGTAGACTATGGTGCGGCACGACAGCGACGGCACATAGAAGAAGCTCTTGTCGCGGATATCGGAGGCGGCGATTTCGTTTTCGGCGCGGCGGCGGACCACGTAGAGCTTGCGCTCGAATTCGTCTTCGCCGGTGTCCGGCGCGCGTTCCAGGAACAACTGCTCGATGTAGGGCTGCGAGGCGCGGGCGATGCGCCCGATGGCGTCGACATTGATGGGTGTGTCGCGCCAGCCGAGCACCGTCAGGCCCTCTTCCCGCGCGATCCGCTCGACGATTCCCTCGCAGCGCAGGCGCGGCTGCGGTTCCACCGGCAGGAACATCATCCCGACTCCGTACTCGCCCGGCGCGGGAAGCGCGAAGCCGAGTTTCGCGCACTTCTTCTCGAAGAACCGGTGCGGGATCTGGATCAGAACCCCGGCGCCGTCCCCGGTCCCGGGGTCGCAGCCGCAGGCGCCGCGATGGGCCAGGTTGATCAGGATCTGGATGCCCTTGAGGATGATGTCGTGCGACTTGCGGCCCTCAATGTCGACCACGAAGCCGATGCCGCAGGCGTCGTGCTCATTGGCCGGATCGTACAGCCCCTGGGCCGAGGGTAGTCCCCGAGGGATGTGCTCATCTTGCATTTCGTTTCCTCACATTCAGCAGGTGTGGATTGCCCCGGATCGCGACGCAGGGATCAACAAGAATACGTACGACAGGGCACGTATTATGGACAGTATAGCACACGAGATAAATTAGTCAATTGGAAGTTATTTGTTATTGACATTAGAACATCTTATGTTATTCTAGGGCTGGTGACGTTTGAAAACTTAAAGTTGTTCAAGGATATAGCTCAGACCAAGAGCATCAGCCGCGGCGCCAAGCTGAATGGAATCAGCCAGTCGGCCGCCAGCCAGCAAGTCGGGGAGCTGGAACGGATATTGGAGGTGCGGCTCCTGGACCGTGGCACACGGCCCTTGACCCTGACTCCGGCCGGGAGGCTGTACTACGACATGTGCCGGGACGCGCTCCGGCGCAAGGACGAGTTCAACACCGCTCTGGGCCGGCTGCGGAGCCAGGTGGAGGGCTCGGTCCGGGTGGCATCCATCTACTCGGTTGGCTTATCCGAGATGTCGCGCCTGGAAGCCGAGTTCGTTCGAAGGTTCCCTCAGGCCCACTTGCAGGTGGAGTATCTGCGTCCGGAAAAGGTGTTCGAGGCGGTGGTGAACGATCAAGCGGATTTGGGCCTGGTGAGTTATCCGGAGCCCAACAAGGAAATCGCCGTGATCCCCTGGCGCGAGGAAGAGATGGTTCTGGCGATTGCGCCGGGGCATGCTCTGTCGGACCTTGCCGTCGCCCGTCCCGAAGACCTGCGGGGGCAGGACTACATCGGTTTCGACGAGGATCTCCCCATCCGCCGCGAGGTGGACCGGTTCCTGCGCGACCACGGCGTCCAGGTGAACCAGGTGATGCACTTCGACAACATCCAGATGATTAAGGAAGCGGTGGCCCTGGGTTCGGGCGTCAGCATTCTGCCCGAACGGAACCTGCGGGCCGAGGTGGACCGGGGGCGCCTGGTTGCGGTGACCCTGGCGGCGCCCGGCCTGTTCCGCCCGGTCGGCATCATTCACCGCCGCCGGCACAAGTTCAGCCGCGCGGTGGCGGCGTTCCTGGAGCTGCTCAAAGCCAAACCGGCGGAATAAACCCGGGAACGTGGGGACAGACGGGACGTTCCCCGGGGAACGTCCCGTCTGTCCCCACGTTCCCGGGGCGTGCTAGGATGCGGTAGGTACTCCGATTCTTCGCGCGGCGCCTATGCCATCGCTTCCCGGACTGAAATTCTTTCGCACGCTGGTCGAGCGCCGGACGCTGTTGTTCCAGCTCGTGCGCCGGGATTTCGAGCAGCGCTTCGTCGGCTCGGCGGCCGGCTGGCTGTGGGGCCTGATCCATCCGCTGGTGCTGCTGTTGAGCTGGACGTTCGTGTTCCAGTGGTGCCTGAAAGTCACGCTGCCCCGCGGCGAGATCACGCAGAACTACACCATGTGGCTATTCACCGGCTACCTGCCGTGGCTGTTATTCCAGGAAACGGTGACGCGCTCGTCCACGTCGCTGCTGGACCACGCCAATCTGATCACCAAGACCGTTTTCCCGGCCGAACTGGCGCCGGTCTCGATCTTTCTCTCGTCGCTGGTAAGTCACCTGATGACGCTGACGATGGTAGTCGTCGCCGTCTTCGTGTGGTTGAATCACTTCAGCGTCATGATCTTCCTGCTGCCCCTGTACATGCTGTTCACGGGGCTGTTTGCGGTCGGCATCGGGTGGATCGTCGCGAGTTTGCAGGTCTACTTGCGCGACACATCCCAGGCCATGATGGTGGTTCTGACGCTGTGGTTTTGGGTGACCCCGATCTTCATTTCCGAGGAGCAATACCCGCCCCAGGTGCGCTGGGTCCTGATGCTGAATCCGCTGGCCTACTTGGTGCGGGCCTATCGCGAGCGGTTGCTCTCCTATCGGCTGCCGTCCATCGAAGAACTGACCATTCTGACGGTCTCGTCGGTGGCGGCGTTTATCATCGGCGGGCTGGTCTTCCGTCATCTGAAGCGCGGATTTGCCGATGTGCTGTAGGCTCATCTTCACGGCGGTTTTGCTGGCGGGCGCCGCCTCGGGCGGGGTCACCGTTCGCGCCGGCTTGTTCCCCTCGGAGTCGCTCACCATCGAGGACTGCGCGCAGAAGACCGGCCGGCGCGTGAACCTGCCGTTGCCGGATTGCGAAGCGCGCCCCGCCGACTGCCAGGACATTCGCCGGCTCAACCAGTTGGACGGTTTCAGCCCCAACGCGCGGCTGCGGGTGGGCTTCAGCGCCCCGGTCAACCCCGAAACGCTCAAGGACGGAATTCGCCTGGTCGCGCTCGACGGCGCGCCGGCCGACCCCATCCCGGTCAACCAGGTCATCTGGGACCCGGCCACCAATACCGCCTTTGCCAAACCCGACCGGCTGCTGGACCAGCAGCGGCGCTATGCGCTGGTGGTCACCGACGCCGTTCGCGACCCGGCGGGCGCCGCCGTGGAGCCCGAACCGGGAGTTCCCGTCTGTGGGACGGAGACGCTTCCCGATTGCGGGCGAGTGGTGGAAGCCGTGACGCCGCGCCGGGTGGTCGCCGCCTCGCTATTCACGACCCTGAGCGCGACGGCATGGCTGGAGCGTGCGCGGATCGCGCTGGGCGGCGTCGCCCCCGGCTTCGAGCGGCGCGCCGGAAAAAGCGTGTTCTCCTTCTCCGAGCTGAGCGCCGTCACGCTGCGCATGCAAGTGGGCGCGAACCCTTCCCAGTTCGAAGACTTCTCCCTGCCGTTCTCGCTGATCTCGGGCGTGGACCGGATCGCCTTCGGCTCCTACCGTTCGCCCAGCTTCCTGGACCAAGGGCAAACCATCGCCGCCATCGGGACGGCCGAGCCGCTCGAAATTCCGGCCACGATCAACCAGGTCCAGTTTCATGCGCTTGTGCCGGCGAGAGAGAAACCCGCGGCGGGCTACCCGGTGGTGATTACCGGGCACGGATTCACGGATAACCGCTTCGCCGGACCCAGCGCCTTGGCGGGGTCGCTGGCAGGCCAGGGCTTCGCCGTGGTGGCCATCAATGCGGTGGGCCATGGCTATGGCCCGGAAACCAAACTGGCGCTGCGCGACAAGTCCGGCAATACGACGGAGGTGGACGGCGGCGGGCGGGGCATAGATTTCAACGGCGACGGCAAGATCGAAGCGCAGGAAGGCTGCCTGGTCCTGACGGCCCAGGCGACGGCGGGCCTGGGCGACTGCCTCCGTCAGATCGTGGTGGACCTGATGCAACTGGTCCGCGCCATCCGCGCGGGCGTGGACCTGGACGGCGACGGGCAGACGGATCTGGACCCGGACCGGATCTACTATGCCGGCATCTCGCTGGGCGCAATCTACGGCACCATGTTCAGCGCGGTGGAGCCGGACGTGCGCGCCGCGGTGCTGAACGTCGGCGGCGGTTCGGTGGCCGATATCGTCCGTTTGGGGCGCACCTATCACTCCTATGGAGTCGACTTCCTGCGCGGGCGGGCGCTGCTCAATCGGGGGGATGATTTCGACGACGCCTGGCCGTTGCGCGACCAGCCGGTCAAGATTCTCGACACCGCCGGGGCCGTCGAGATCCAGGAGTTGTTCGAGCGCCTGGAGTGGCTCCAGGCGCAGGGCGACCCGCTGTTTTTCGCGCCGCTGTTGAAAACCGCGGCCAAGCCGGTGCTGTGGCTGTTCGCAAAGGGCGACCAGTCGGTCCCCAACCCCGCCTCAAGCGCGCTGGTGCGGGCCGCCGGAATGCGCGAGACCACCTGGCTGTATCGCCATGACCTGGCGCGCCAGGCGCTCCCGTCTCTGGACGAGAATCCGCACACTTACATGGTGAATGTGTTCTCGCTGCAAACACTGCCGGTGGCGCTGGCCGCGCAGCAGCAGGCCGCCGGCTTCCTGGCCACGGGCGAGATCGGCAACCCCAACAGCCAGGTGCTGCGATTCCTGTTCGGCAACAATCTCTTCGAAGTCCCCGAAGCCCTCCCCGAATCCAGGTAGGGACAGAGACACCCTCTTTTTCGCGGGGGGTACCTCTCCAACCTGTACAGAGGTACCCTCCGCGAAAAAGAGGGTGCCTCTGTCCCTACCTGATCCCGAACCCTTACAATTACTACTGAGGTATGAACGTGTCCTTTTCCCGTCGTAACTTTCTCATGCAGGCGGCGGCGCCGGCCTTGCTGGCGCAAAAGAAAGCCGCTCCGAAGCGGCCCAACATCGTGCTGATTATCGCCGACGACCTGGCGTCCTGGATGCTCGGCTGCCATGGCAACCAGGAAATCAAGACGCCCAACATCGACACGCTGGCGCGCACCGGCGCCCGCTTCGCCAATAATTTCGTCTGTACTCCGATCTGCTCGGCCAGCCGCGCCACGCTGTTCACCGGCCGCCTGCCGCGCCAGCACGGCATCCACGACTTCCTGACTCCCCAACCGATCGAGAATCCGCCCCAGGGTCAGGCCGCGCCGCCCGCATCCTTCAAGAACGAAGTCATGATCTCCGACACGCTCTCGGCGGCCGGCTACAACTGCGGCTACGTCGGCAAATGGCACATGGGCGACGACGCCACGCCCGGCCATGGCTACAAGTTCACCTACACCATGGGACGACCCGGCCGGTACCAGGACCCGGTCATGTACCGGAACGGGCAGCAGGTCGAGGAGAAGGGCTACCTCGCCGACCTGATGACCGGCCAGGCCTGCCAGTTCATCGACCAACAGCAGGCGGGCGCGCCGTTCTTCCTGGTCGCCAGCTACTTCAACCCGCACGTTCCCTACGACGGCCATCCGCAAAAATACTACGACATGTACGCCAACACGGCCTTCGATACGGTGGGCTGGGAACCGGCGGCCAAGAACGCGCTGCGCGAAAAGGGACTGCTGCAAGACACGGTCGGCAACCTGCGCAAGTGCGCCGCCGCCACCACCGCGCTCGACGACCAGATCCCGATCCTGCGGCGAAAACTCCAGGAACGCGGGATGCTGGACGACACGCTGGTCGTCTTCACCGGCGACAACGGTTTCCTGCTGGGCCGCCACGGGCTATGGAGCAAGGGGCTGGCTTCCGACCCGATCAACATGTACGAGGAGGTGGTGCAAACGCCGATGATCTGGAGCTGGACCGGCCACATCCCGGCCGAGCACGTGCGTCCCGAACTGGTCAGTTTCTACGACGTTCTGCCGAGCCTGTGCGACGTGGCCGGCGTCACGCCGCCCGCCAACCGCAACCTGTGCGGGCAGAGCTACGCGCCGCTGGCCATGAACCGCCCGCTGCCCAAGAAGCAAACCTGGCCCGGGACCGTCTTCGGACACTTCCGGAACACCGAAATGGCGAGGGACAACCGTTTCAAACTGGTCCTGCGCAACGATGGGCAGGGTCCCAACGAACTCTACGATCTCAGGCAGGACCCGCGCGAGAAGGTCAACCAGATCGGCGAGCCGCAGTACGTCAACGTGCGCGACCGCCTGCGCAAGGAACTCGAGTCCTGGCGCCGCAAGTACAGTTCGTAAGTGGGACTGGCCTCCCGGCCCACAGGCGTTAAGATAAGGCGCCTGGCCCATAGGGGGCTCATGCGAAAAGCTTGCGGCATCAGCCTGCGTGTTTGAAGAGGTGGAGCGGGAGACCGGACTCGAACCGGCGACGTCCAGCTTGGGAAATTGAAGGTAGATTGAAAATACAGAATTTAGCGTCTATGGTGTCTATGCAGAGCGATGCTAAGCTCCCCAGTTTCAACGGCCTACTCCGCAGCCTCCGTTAATGGAGTAGAAATGGAGTAGGAATGCGAGATGGAAAGCGACGATCAGCCGGAGGCGATCCGAACTGGCCAGGCACGGACGCGGGAGGCCGGGAACAGCATCGACCAGCCACCAGCCGGCTTCCACCGAAACGTCACTGTTGGTTTGCCCCTGCAGGGTCACAGTTGGCACCGAATCTCCCGCGGGACACGCCTCGGAGTTGGGACGACGGTAGGCGCGCGGCCTGCGGACAGGCTGTGAGTTCAACGGGGCCGTGCCACAACGTCGCAGGCGCCGTTCCTGAGGAGCCAATACAGGCGATCTCGGCAAAGGCGGCACTTGCCCTCAGCGCAACACGTCCAGGGCGCCACGGTCCGAGCCAACATGGTTTCCGGCTTCCTCACCGCGCTCCAGTCGGCGGTCCTAGCCATCGAGAACGAACCGGGCGCCGTGGTTGCCCGCAACTACGTGCGCGCCAACGGCGACCAGACCATCACTGGCGCGAAGACGTCTCAGGACGGCGCCAACTTCGGCGCGTTCGCGAAGGCGGCCAGGGGCTTGGTGCGCCTGCCGAACACCGGCGCGGTGAAGTGGCGCAAGGCAGATAACTCGGGCGACCTCGGCATGTCGCTTAACACCAACGACCACATCGCCTTCGACGCCATCCTTGATTTCGCGCCCGGCCAGACGTTCGGCTCGTTCTCGTACCCGGACGCGACGACCACCAGCATGGGCATCGTCCAGATCGACGCCATCGGCGGGATCGCCGTCAACGCCGTCGTGATCAAGGGGCGCCCACGGGCGGCGCCCAAATGTCCTGGTCGTCTTGGCCGGCCAGACGTCTGATCTGAGCGACTTCTGAAGAAAAGTGTCAAGTTCCGACGCAGGCGCACACCACACCTCGGGAGCCAGCGTGCTCGTGGTCCCTGCCCGTGCTCGCCCTGTATACTGTGGGGTGATGAAACGGCGCCGCGGAGCAGTGATCGCCCTGAACCAGACCCTCCTGTTCTGCGGGCTGATTGGCGCCGCCGAGCCTCCGGCGCCCGTCTACGTGAAGGATGGCGACCTTCAAGCCGCGCTGGACCGGGCGCCCGCGTACGCGACCGTCGTGGCCGACCGCGCGGCGACGATCGAGATCGCATCGACGGTCCGCATCAGCAAGCCGCTGACCCTGGCCGGGCTCAACGCGCGAATGAAGCCCGGAGTGGGGAAGACGCCGATGCTCGTGGTAGCCGCCGAGGGCGTGCGAATTCGCGACTTTCTGCTGGAGGGCAACGCCGAATCGGTGCCACAGAGCGAACGGGCGCCCCTGATCGAGGTGCGGAGGGGGCGTTTTGTCATCGAGAACGGCGAGGCGAACCACAGCTCGAAGGACGGCGTCATGATCACGCCCGTGGCCGAGTCCGATTGGGAGTACAGGACCAGCTTTTCCTGCA
>JAUYBU010000053.1 GCA_030693045.1 Bryobacterales bacterium
CGAAACGGTAGTGTTTGCGGATGTAGCCGGTGGCGTTATCGATCTGCTCGATTAGCGCGCGGGCCGCATCCGCCCGCCGCCGGGGAGGCGCGCCCGTCTGGATGTAAACCGGGTTGGTGTGCGCAAAGACCGGGTAGCCCAGGCGAGTGGTGGTTGTTCCCGCGACGCGCGCGGCGATCCACCCGGAGCCGCTGGCCGCGATTTCCCGCTCGATTCTGGCCTCTTGCCGATTGACCGCCGTTTGCGAAGCCACCACCTCGCCATCGGCGACAATCTCGAGCCGCTCGAATGGCACGCGGGACAGCGCCCGCGCGGTGACTCGAAGCGGTCCGGCACTCTTGACCACCGAACCCGGCCCTTGTCCGTTCACCTCGAATTCGAGCAACGGGCCGTTGGAGATGATCGTGCGCCCCGCGCACAGGCCGGCCAGCCAGGTCTCGTAGGTGAATGGGCCGCGAACCTGGACGAACACGCGGTTGTGATCGTATTCCCACCAATCCGTCCCGGTCGATATGGGCAGCCGGAAGCCGCAGTTGAGGAAGCGGTAGTACCAGTCGTAGTCGACCGGAAAGCCATCCGCGATGTTCAACGCATCGACGTGGCCCAGGGCGACGGCCACCGGCGCTTCCAGTCCGTTGCCGTTGTGGCACCAGACGGTGGTGGCGCCAATCCGCCGGGCTTGGGCGCAGAGCATGGACAGGGTAGGGAAGTCGGGCGCCTTGCCGTCCGGCGACAGCATGCCGGTCGAGGCGGGCTGAATCAGCCGGGGAATGTTGAGAAACAGGCAATGCCCGTAGCCGAAGGGAATCGAGTTCGAGGTGCTGTTATTCCGGCATTCCTCGCCCATGTCCAGGATGGTTCCGTCGCGCGAGAATTGCGGCAGCCGGCCGATCGGAATGCGGTTGCTGGCGTAGGGCAGAGCGTTGCGGATCAGGTAGCTGATGACGCTCACATCGACGGCCTCCGCCTGGGGCACCATCCGCAACCGCTCATCCACGCTCTCCTCGATATCGACGTTGTAGTGCGTGTGGGTGTTGCCCGAGTACCAGCCGAATTTGTGCGGGTCCCACAGCAGGGGGAGAGAGAAATCCCGCACGCGCGTCGAGCCGGATTCCGCATCCACTTCCTCAATCGCCGGCTGGTGACAGATGCCGCGCACCACTTCGATCTGGTATCGCCCCGGGGGAACGGCCACCTCGTAAGCGTCGCGAGCATAGAAGTACCGCACACCCGACTTCGACTTCTTGGGCATGGTCTGGATTGCGGAAGCCGGCACGTGGGCTTCGCCGGTTGCCAAATTCGTCACGCGGATCTTGGCTGCCACCGGCCGCCCCGTGGCGCCGTCCCGCAACGCGCCGCGGATCACGCCCTTCGGCGCCGGGCTGGTCTGCCCGCTCAGAGGAACCAGCACGGCGCCGCAACTCAGAAGCGGAACCGAGTTCAGAATCTCACGTCGCGAAAGATGCGCTCCCATACCCATGGCGAGGGAAATATAGCACAATCGGCCGATGAGCAGGAACCGGCTCGGCGTACAATGAAGAGGTGCACCTTTCCATTGAACTCGATAGGGAAGATGACGGCCGCTGGATCGCCGAGGCGCTGGAACTGCCCGGTGTCATGACCTACGGGGAGACGCGCGAAGAGGCCATTAGCCGCACCGAAAAGCTCGCCATCGAGGTCATCGCCGATCGAATCAAACACGGCGAGCTACCGCCATCAGCTCTCAATGTTTCGTTCCTGGTGCTCAGTGAGCAACTGGCTGGCGACTAAGGCGCGCCGCGTGTTCGCCGCCTTGGAAGGTATTGGCTGGCGCCTCAAGCGGCAGAGAGGTTCGCACAAGCTGCTGGCTCGCGGCCCCAGAATCTGTAGAGCCCCCGGCCTGCCTGAGTCCCCCAATTTCGAAGAACCGGGTTCACGGCGAACCGAGTTCCGAGGTTACGTAGCCTGTCCCCGGAATTATTTCGTTTCCGAGATGCGGACCTCGGCCTTGCCTTCGGGCGGAAAGGCGAAGGCCAGGACACCCGCGGCGTCGGTGCGCCGTTCCCGCAGTTCCTCGTAATCGACTTCGACGTTGTAGGCTGTCCGAGGTTTCAGCCCCACCACGAAGAACTTGCCGGAAGGCTGCAGCGATTGATTGAAGCGCTGCGAAAAGACCAGAGTCACGTTGCCGAGGGTCAACGGCTCGCGCTTGTTCCTTCGGTCCAGCACGTGGATCTGGCCGTCTTCGAACACCTGCATCTGGTTGTTGAACAGGCCGAACCAGGTGGCGTCGTCGTCCCAGTTGGACCGGACAAACAGGTGGCCGGTGCGCGGGTCGTGGAACAGCAGCGGCAGGTGATAATAGCTCAGCCCCGGCTGGTACGGATTGGCCCACAGAAACTCGTACACAATGCCGAAGACGCCGCGCAGCAGGAAACGGTCGTGTATGAGCCAGCCCTGGACGTACTGGTTCTCGCGCGCGTTGGTGTCGTAGGCGACCATGGCAAGCTGGGAGGCGCGCGCCAGGGCCGCCTGGTCGAGGTCCGGCTGGCCGCTGCCGGTGAAGCTGGGGATGCGGTACTCGTTCTCGGCCGCCGGGAACGTGGCCGGGTAGTGGCTCAGCAGGTGCCAGGCCGGCAGTTCGGTGAAGTACTTGGGGGCGGCGTCGCGGAGATCGACCTGCAGGTTGTCCCGCAGCGCGTGCAGCAGCTCGAACAACGCATACATCTGTTCGTGCGGGATGGTCCGGCCGCCGTCCTTCAGCCCCGGCGCCACGCCGGCGCGCCACCATTCCTGAACCACCCGTTTGAGTTCGCGCGAGGACAATTCGGGCGCCTCCTCGGCAATCGCGATCAGCGCCAGCGCGCGCGAGCGCACCGCCGGCAGAGCGTCGGATTTCGACGACTGCTCGACGCCGCGCCGGATCTTGGCGGCCAGCGACTTCGCCTGCGCTTCGCTCATGCGGTCGCGGCACCAGTCATAGACCAGCGCAAGCTGGCGAAGATCCGTGCCGCGAGTGGTGGCCCACTCCACCGCCCGGCCCGCGAAAGCCGCGTCTCCGGATACCTTGTAGTAGAGGGCCGCCGCAAACCCCGGCTCCGTCATCTGGGCGCCGCCGGCCATCAGAGTATGGAATTGCTGCCAGCGAATCGACTCGCGCTCCCGCTCGCGCTGCAACAGGCGCAAACGCCGTTGGTTCAGGAACAGCCGCGGGTGTTCGGTCCAGACGCGGAAATCCTCTTCGGTTCCCTGCGCCATGGCCATGACGGGCAGTGCCAGAACAACAATGAAAAGGGCCGGATTCGGGCGGCCGGCCGGGTGGTCGGTTGGGGAGGCCATCCGGTCCGATTGTGTCACAGTGCCACACCGCTTGCTGCCACACGTCCCACCGCCGCCAGCGCCAATCCAAACCTCCATTGATTCTAAAGGAGTTATTTGGGTCCCATTTCTGGCTCGGGAATTGCTATTCTATTGAGCGAATCGATTGGAGACTCTTTTAAACCTGCCCTCTGCTGCAGCGGGCGAACGGGTGAAGCGAGCGGGCTGATAGGCAGCGTGCTTGCGGGAGCCGGTGTTTAGATTTTGAACTGCTCTTTTCGTCCGTTGGCAAGTTGCAACAGAGGGTCTTTTTTTGGTTGGACTCAGGTCACGCTCTCATACACGAGTTTTCGAGCCTCGCCGCGGGTCGCGGTTTCGGCGCTGGTCTGGCATTCCTGGTTCGGATAGAAGGACGCGGGCCGGGTCAGGGATGTAAAGTGCAGCGGGTGTAAATTCCAGACGAGCCGACGCCCGATCCCGAGCCCTCACCGGGCGGACCGCATCGGGAACGGTCGCTTTACCCACTTCCACCACCGTTTCCCGATGCGGCCTTTCTATCAAACTGCCCGGTGCTCCGCCCCGAGGGGGCGGAGAATCTCAACTACCAGCACAGCGTGCCCGTCCGAGGTTGCTCGTCGGGGTTCGGTAAATAGATCGTCTTGCAGCGCTCGCAGCGATAGATCTCGGCTTCCGGACCGAACTTCCCCTTCACTTCCTCACCAAAAAAATACCACCGTTTCAAGTGCCCGACGCACATTTTTCCCTTGGCGCCTATCTCGTTGCAGGCGCGCTGTTTCAGAACGCGGCGCTTGATCTTCGTGCCGTCGCTCAGCGTGCCGATCAGGTTCGCATCCGCGGGCGGCGTCGGGGGGGCTTCGGTAGTCGGTTCGGACATGGCTCCAGACAGGCAAGTATACCAAAGGATCGGGCGCGTGGTTGCTAGAATAGAGTAGCACATGGCCATACAGACCCTTTTTGGCTCCGCCGAGCCCAGCGGCGGCCTGCTTGACCGGCTGAAGGCGGGAATCCAGAAAACCCGCGCCGGGTTCGTCGAAAAGATCGAAGACGCGCTGCAGGGCCGCAAGGAGATCGATGCTGACCTTCTGGACGAACTCGAGTACGCGCTGATCACGGCCGACGTCGGGGTCCGCACGGCGACCGAAATCCTGGAGACCATCCGCCAGCGCGTGGACCGCAAACTGGTGGCCGACGCGGCGGAAGTCAAGAGCCTGATTCGCCAGCATCTGCTGGAGGTGCTTCAGGCCACCGAACGTCCTCCGGCCGAAGTGGGGGAACCGCCCGAGGTGGTGCTGGTGGTGGGCGTGAACGGCTCCGGCAAGACCACCACCATCGGCAAGCTGGCCAGCCGCTACCGCGCCGGAAACCGCAGCGTGCTGCTTTGCGCGGCCGACACCTTCCGCGCCGCCGCCATCGAGCAACTGGAAATCTGGGGCCAGCGAACCGGCGTCGAGGTCATCCGCCAGCAGCCCGGCTCCGACCCCAGCGCCGTGCTGTTCGACGCCTTGCAGGCCGCCAAGGCGCGCCGCATCGACTATGTGATTGTGGACACCGCCGGCCGGCTGCACACCAAGTCGAACCTGATGGCCGAACTCGAGAAGATGCGCCGCACGGCCGGGCGCGTGATTCCCGGCTCGCCGCACGAGGTGTTGCTGGTGCTGGACGCCACCACCGGCCAGAACGGCCTGGAGCAGGCGCGCAAGTTCACCGAAAGTTCGGGTGTCACCGGCATCGTGCTGGCCAAGCTCGACGGCACGGCCAAGGGCGGCATCGTGGTGGCGATCGCGCGCGAACTCAACCTGCCCATCCGCTACATCGGCGTGGGCGAAAAAGTGGACGACCTGCTTCCCTTCGACGCGGAGAAGTTTATAGAATCGCTCTTCGCATGACCACCGACTACATGGCCGAAGCGCTCGAACTGGCCCGGCGCGGCGTTGGCCTCGCCAGCCCGAACCCCATGGTGGGGGCCGTCGTGGTGCGCGACGGCGAAGTGGCCGGCCGGGGCTTTCACACCTGGGCGGGGGTGAAGCACGCCGAGGTCCTGGCTCTGGAGGAAGCCGGCGAACGGGCGCGCGGAGCGACGCTTTACGTGACCCTCGAGCCGTGCGCGCACCAGGGCCGCACCGGGCCCTGCGCCGAGGCGGTCGTCGGGGCTGGAATTGCGCGGGTGGTCGCCGCCTCCGAGGACCCGAACCCGCGGGTGAGCGGTTTGGGATTTCAACGGCTGCGCCAGGCGGGTGTCGAAGTCGCCCTGGACCAGGCGCACGCCGGGGAGGCGCTCAAACTCAATGAGCCGTTCGTTCACTTCATGCGCACCGGCCGGCCGCTGGTGTTCCTGAAGGCCGCTGTGACGCTGGACGGCAAGATCGCCGCGCCCGACGACAACCAGGGCTGGATCACCAGCGCCGAGGCCCGCCTGCACGTGCAACAGGTGCGCCACGCCGCCGACGCCATCCTGACCGGCATCGGCACGGTGCTGGGCGACGATTGCCTGCTGACCGACCGCACCGGCCTCCCCCGCAGCCGCCCCCTGCTGCGCATCGTGCTCGACTCGCAGTTGCGCCTTCCGCTGATGTCGCGCATGGTCGAAAGCTGTCGCGACGACGTGCTGGTGGCGGCTACTTCCGCCGCTTCGGCCGAGCGCAGGAAAGCGCTGGAAGCGCGCGGCGTCCAAGTCATCGTATGCGACGGCGTCGATGGCCGCACCAGCTTGCGCAAGTTGGTCGAGTATCTGGGCGGGCGTCAAATCCTTTCGCTGATGATCGAGGCGGGCAGCAAGGTGAACTGGGCGGCGCTGGAGTCGGGCGTGGCCGACAAGATCTTCTTCTACTACGCGCCCAAGATTCTGGGCGGAATGCTGTCGCTGCCGGTGGCCGGGGGCGCGGGACGAAAGCGGCGCAGCGACGCGATCCGCCTGAAGGATGTCACGTTGCACCAGATCGCGCGCGACGAGTTCGCCGTCGAGGCGTATGTCATCAAGGACTGATGTTTACCGGAATCATTGAGGAAGTCGGCGCGGTCGAGGCTCTGGCGCCCAGGCTGCGCATCCGTTGCCGGGCCGTGCTCGAAGACGCGCAAGCCGGCGCCAGCATCTCCGTCAACGGCGTCTGTCTCACCGTGGCCGAGTTCGCCCCCGGGTGGTTCGCCGCCGACGTCGCGCCCGAAACGCTGAGCCGGAGCAATCTGGGCGACCTGCGCCCCGACGCGCCGGTGAACCTCGAGCGGGCCTTGTCCCCTTCCGGGCGCCTGGGCGGCCACATCGTGCAGGGCCACGTGGACTCGACCGGCGAGTTGCTCGCGCTCGATCCGCTCGGCGACGGCAACTGGTGGATGACGGTTCAGGCGCCCGAGGATCTCGATCCATACCTGGTGGTCAAAGGCTCCGTGGCTCTGGACGGGATCAGCCTGACCATTGCCGCGCTGGAAGGGGCCGCGCTCAGCGTCAGTGTCATCCCGCACACCTTCGCCAACACCGCGCTGCGCGCGCGCCGCCTTGGCGACCGGGTCAACATCGAGTGCGACATCCTGGCCAAGTATGTCGCCAAGCTGCTGGGC
>JAUYBU010000145.1 GCA_030693045.1 Bryobacterales bacterium
CCCGATTCGAGCAGGCGGTAAAGCAACTCGTATGCTTCGGCGTTGCGTCCGGACTGAACCAGAATCCGGGCGTACTCGACTGAGTCGGAAGTCTCGAGCACCTTCACGGGTTCGAGCGTCACCAGTACCGAAGTGCGCCCGTGCGGAACCAACGCAGCGACAAATTCCGGGGCGGGAGCGTCCAGCACAAGCAGACACCGGCGGCCGGAAAGCAAGTCCCGCAGCTTGCGGCAATTCTCTTCCGCGACGCCCGTCAGAGTGAGGACGAGCTGGCCGGCAAGTTCGCCCGCGATCTGAGCCAGGCTGCGGCGGTGGCAGGGAATCCACAGCGCGGCTTCGAAGTCGTGGCCGGCCTCGCGCTCGAAGCGGGCCGCGGCCGCGCCGTTGGCTTCCAGAGTGCCCACCTTATCGGCGAGACCCGAGTACAGGTCCTCGAGATCGGCGGAAATAACCGGGCCGGGAGAGTCGCCGGGCTCGCGTTCCCGCTGCCAAAGCCAGCGCTTCAGCTTTCGCATGGCGGCCAGGCGATCGGTGCTGGCGTCGAAGAAATTCCGCCGCCGCAGCAGGTCAGGGAATTTGCATTCGCCCAGCAGGACGGTCGCAAGTTCCGTGCTGGCGTCGCGAGTTTGATCGAACAGCACGGGCTCCCATCGTTCGCGCTGCCAGCCAATCGGCGAAGAGGCTGGGGAGAGCAGCAGCGCGAGCACATCGGCTCCCAGCCCTTCTCCGGCTATGGAAATGAGGTCTTCGCCGGATCGGATTACGCCGCCCTCGGCGTCGCAGGTAACGTCGCAGCCGAGTTCGAGGAAATCCGCCAGGCGGCGCGCAAAGTCGTGGTCGGCTTCCGCATGCGCCAGAAAAATCGTCCGCAAGCTCATTGGCTACCGCGGCAGATCCGTCCGCCGCTCCGGGCGAAAACCGGTCGAGAAGCTGGTCTTGCGCGCTTGCTGATCCAGCGTCGCCGCCAGCATCTCGCGAAATGGCCGGCCATCGGCGGGATGACAAAGGTCCGGCGTCAGGTCGGCCAGAGGTTCGAGCACGAAGCGCCGCTGGCCCATCGCCGGGTGGGGAATTCTCAAGTCCGCCTGATCCACGATCGAGGTTCCATGGAGCAGAATGTCGATGTCGATCTTGCGCGGGCCCTTGGGCGCGGCGGGCTTGCGGCCCAGCGCCTGCTCCACTGCCTGCGTGCGCGCCAGCAGCTCGCCCGGTTCGAGCGTGGTCTCGGCCTGCAGCACGAGGTTGAGGAACAACGGCTGGTCGGGCATATCGACGGGCGCGGTTTCGTAAACCGGCGAAATGCGCAGGACGCGCAACTCGGGCCCGTGGAGCAATTGGATGGCACGCTTGAGATTCGAGTCCCGGCTGCCGAGGTTGGAGCCGAGCGAAAGATAGACGGTGGTCATGGCTGTCAGAATAGCGAGTTCTGAAGTCCGCCGGGGCGGCGCGGCTGGATCTTGAAGTATTCGAAAGCCTGCGGCATGGCCACGCGGCCGCGCGGCGTGCGATCGATGAACCCGAGTTGTATCAGGTAAGGCTCGTAAACCTCTTCGATGGTGTCGGCCTCCTCGTCGATGGAAGCGGCGATGGTGTTCACGCCCACCGGCCCGCCGCCGTACTTGACCAGGATCGTCAGCATGATCTTCTGGTCGATTTCGTCCAGGCCGAAGCGGTCGACTTCCAGAAGGTCCAGAGCGATTTCTGCGATTTCCAGATTGACGCGGCCATCGGCGCGCACCTGCGCGTAGTCGCGCACGCGCCGCAGCAGGCGGTTGGCGATGCGCGGCGTGCCGCGGCTGCGCCGGGCGATCTCGGCGGCGCCGGCCTGGTCCAGGGAGACATCGAGAATGCCGGCCGACCGCTCGACGATGCGCGTCAGATCCGCCACGTCGTAGTGGTTCAGGCGCAACACCAGGCCGAAGCGGCCGCGCAGCGGCGCGCTCACCAGGCCCTGGCGCGTGGTGGCGCCGATGGCCGTGAAGCGCGGAATGGGCAGCGAGTGCGTGCGCGCGCCCGGCCCCGCGCCGATCAGAATGTCCACGCGAAAATCTTCCAGCGCCGCGTAGAACATCTCCTCGACATCCGGCAGCAGACGGTGAATCTCGTCGATGAAGAAGACCTGCCGCGCCCGGATGTTGCTCAGGATGCCGGTGAGATCGAGCTTTTTCTGGAGGATCGGGCCGGCGGTCTGCTCGAAGCCCACCGCCAGTTCCTGCGCGATGATGGTGGCCAGCGTGGTCTTGCCCAGTCCCGGCGGACCGTACAGCAACACGTGGTCCATCGCCTCGCCCCGCTGCCGCGCGGCTTCGATGGCAATGGCCAGGTTCTCTTTCAGCTTGGGCTGGCCGGTGAAGTCGTCCAGCCGCTTGGGCCGCAGTGTAACCTCGAATTGAAGATCGTCGTCCCGCGCCGCTGGCGATACGATTCCCTGCTCGCGCATACGAAATATGGGGTCCCGGCAGACCGACCTACCAGATTAGCGTACTCCTCCGGCGGCTGCGGCACCGCGCGGGGCGAGGGGTGTGCGACGTGGAAGTGGAAGTTGATCCGGTTTCTTTTTTTGTGGCATAAAACCTAGCGTAGTGATACGCTAGGCATCGGAGGAGATTTTCCATGCCCGATTCTCTGACGGATCTGGAAAACCGTCGCGCTGCCATCCAATCGCAGGTCGCCCAACTGGGTGATATGCGGGCCGGTTCCATCACCGGCACCGGCGGCCGTTGTGGAAATCCGAACTGCCACTGCCGCCGACCCGGCGATCCGGGTCACGGTCCCTACTATCGATTGACGCGCAAGGTGGATGGCAAGACCGTCACGGAGACATTCTCCCCGCCTGCCGCCTTGACCAAGGCTCGGCGAGAGGTCGCCGAATACCACCGTTTCCGTGAACTCGGCGGCCGACTCTTGGATGTCAATGAAGAGATCTGTGGATTGCGTCCCGTGGAGGAGCCAGCGCTGTCGGCCCAGGAAA
>JAUYBU010000328.1 GCA_030693045.1 Bryobacterales bacterium
CTACGGGCTCCTTCCGTTAGCGCCCCAAAACACGGACAGCCGAAAGGCGGGCACTTTCCACGCATCAAGAGGAAAAAAACTGCCAAACCCCTTGACGGATGTCGATCACTGTTTCACACTGAGAGAGGCCTGCGTCGCTTCGCTCCGATCTGATCGGCATCAGATCGGAATGACTGATCGACATCATCGGAATGCGCAGCGGCAAAGCCGCGGCCTGGAATCTCCTTGGGCGGCACATACCCGCACAACTCGGCCAGCGTCGGGAACAGATCGATCTGTTCGATCAGCTCGGGCTTCGAGGTCCCGCGCGGTAACCGGTCCGGCAGGCTGATCAGCAGAGGCACGCCCACGGAGGGCTCGAACATGTTGTGCTTGGTCCACATCCGGTGCGCGCCCGCCATCTCGCCGTGATCGGAGGTGTAAACAACGATGGTGTTCTTGTCGAGGCCGAGTTCGCGAAGCGTGTCGTACACGCGCCCGACACAACTGTCCATCTGACTGAGGTTGCCGTAGTAGCCGGCGATCGAACGCCGCAACTGGTCGTCGGTTTGCCCGTACCAGCCGCGCTCCCGGGCGCGAATCAAATGCCCCTCGAAGCCGTTGAGCAGTTCCTCGCCGGAGCGCCGAGGCAGAGTCAGCGAGGACGGGTCGTACATTTCATAGAACTGCCGCATGGGCGCCAGCGGCGTGTGCGGCATGAAGAAAGAAGACCACAGGCAGAAACGCCGGTTACGGTTTTCGCGAAGGAACTTGACCGTCTCATCGGCGTAGTAATTGTCCTGGAAGAATCGGGCGGGCAGTTGGGAGGGCCGGCCTTCCACTCCTTCGGCGCCGCCCTGGTCCCGCCGGAACTCGGCGCGCTCTTTCTGTGTCAGTGTGCGCGCGAAGTCGCCCTCGTGCAGCCGGTGATCGAATCCGTGCCGGCGGGACTCATCGACGAAATGCATCTTGCCGATCGCGCCGGTGGCATAGCCGCGCTCGGCAAAGAAATGAGCCACGGTCCTGGCCTCTGCGGGAAGCGCATCGGCGAGAATGCGCGCGCCGTGGGTATGCGCATACTGTCCGGTGATGAGGGAGCCGCGCGAGGGAACGCACACCGGAGCCTGGCAGTAGGCACGGTCGAAGCGCACGCCGTTGGCCGCGATTTGGTCGACATGCGGCGTTTTCGCTTCCCGGCTGCCATAGCACCCGGAAGCCCCGCGCTGGTGCTGGTCCGACATGAGGAACAGCACGTTCAGTTGCCCGCCCTTGGGCGGCGCAACGGAGGGAGCGGCCGCCGCCCAGGTCGAATTCCGCAGGAAATCTCTTCGGTTCATCATCGGCGCTTGCGCACCCCGGCTTTCTAAACCACTGTCACGTTTTGCCCGGCTAGGTCGAGCACCAGTTTCCTCCGGCCGCCGATGGCAATTTCGAGCCGCTCCTGCCGCATCGACTCGAGCTTGGCGACGGCGGCGGGCGCGTCCGCCTTGCGCGGGTGCAGCACCGCCACGATCAGACAGTTCGCGACCGGGCCCGCCGCGGCTTTCAGCAGCGAACCCGAGGCCTTCGCCTCGAGCGCCTGCGGCAGCAGAAACTCGACGTCCATGGCGACTTCGCCGTTGCGCACCACGAACCTGGCGCCACCGCGCTGCTCCAGGGACTGCTCGGCGTGCATGCGCCATTCGAACTGCGCCGGCCCCTTGGCCGCCAGTTCGTCCACGATGACGATGAAGTCCGGCCGGACAAAAATGAAGTGCCGCCGGAAGCGGGTCAGCCCGGCGGCGGGTGGATAAATATCCATCGCGTCGCCCACCGTGTAGTCGTACCCCGCGCGGTGTTCCGCCTTGAGGATGGCGCTGGTGGCGCGTGCCTCCAGCACCGCCTTGCGGTCGAACCAGGTCTGGCCCTCGCCCAATTGCCCCTTCCCGTCTACCAGGATGGTGTTGTGGTTGCGCGTCCACTTGGGCCTCTCATAGCTCGGGTCGATGGCCAGCCACTTCCCAAGGGCGCAGACCTGGAAGCCGTTCACGTCCGGGTGGCCATGCCCGCCGGCGACTTCTTGCGGCTTGGCCTGGCCCTGGTAATATTTCTGCACCTTGTGCCCGTGCATGGGCCCGCACCTGAACCCGGTCAGAACCGCGCCGGGTTCCCAGGCGCCGCGGCCGGTCACCCAGCCCACGTCCTGGCTGTGAGAGAAGACCGGCTGCTTGGACAGGGGAACCGGATCGAGAGTCTCGTCGTACCACAGCAGGCTGGCCCAGCTACAGAAGGCCGTTCGGCCGACGCCGCGACGGAGCATCTCTTGCGCCAGCCATTGCGCGTGCGGGTTGCGGTATTCGGCTGCGGTGCGGTACAGAATGTGCGCCGGCCCGTGGGAATCGTAGCTGCGGTGCGAATCTCCGTACGACATCACGCAGTTTTCGGCGGTGAAGTCCGGCAGCGTGCTGTGAATGATGAAATCGGGGATGCTCTTCAGCCATTGGCTGGCGTAGAGATCCTCCTTCAGGAGGTCGCGCGCCAGTTCCGCGTAGCGCAGGATGGATTCCGCCGAGTAGGCCCAATACTGGTGCCCCTCGGTCGAGCCGCCATCGGGCCCGGAAAACTCCAGCGCTTTCCGGAAGACCGCCTGGGCCTGGCGGATCCATTCCTCGGCCCGCGGAACCTCGCCCCGAAGGGCGAAGCCGGCCGCCGCCACCCCGAGGTGCTCGACATGATTATGATTGGCCAGCCACCTGTCGTGGTGTACCGGAGGGGCGTTCAGCATCGCCTCGGCCTGGAGCACCAGCTTGTCCCGGACCAGCTTGCGCTCGCCCTGGTCCATCTGATCGTAGAGCCAGTCGTACCCGATGGCTACGCCGAACAGGCATTCGCCGGCCGCCAGGCTGTTGTTCTGTTCCCAGCGTGGATATTCGCAAATGCGCAGCATCCAGTTCTTGGCGCTGTCGCGGTAGGCCGGCTCGCCCGCCACCAGCCACATCAGCGCCTGCCACGGTATGCCCCGGCCG
Source organism: Bryobacterales bacterium (assembly GCA_030693045.1). Lineage (GTDB taxonomy): Bacteria > Acidobacteriota > Terriglobia > Bryobacterales > Bryobacteraceae > JACQZT01. The sequence continues at coordinate 2,985 of JAUYBU010000328.1, forward strand.
GCCGTGCGCATCTCGCCCTGGTTGTCGTACTTGGACGGCGGCATGCGGCCCACCAGACGGCCGGCGTTCTCCCGGACCATCTTCCAAAGCTCGCTGTGCGAGCCGGACACCTTTTGCTTCGCCCGGTCGAGCCGGGCGCGATTGACGAACAGGCGCGGTCTGGGCGGCTCGGCGGCATTCAAGCTGCCGAGCGCGAGCGGTGCGGCGAGAATTTCCCTGCGGCGCAATGCGGTCCCTTTAAGGCGTCTGTTCTATCCCGGGTTGGGGCGGTCCGCCCGGCGGCTTGACTTCGCGCTTGACGGCGTCCAGCACGCCGTTGACGAAGGGCACGGACTCGTCGCCGGAAAAGCGCCGGGCCAACTCCAGCGCTTCGTCGATCACCACCGCGGGCGGCGTGGGCAACCAGAGCAGTTCGCACACCGCCAGCCGGATGATGTTGCGGTCCACCGCCGGCATGCGGACCAGGCGCCAGTGCTCGGAGTGCTTCCGGATCAGCTCGTCGATCGCCTCCAGGCGGGAGACGGTCTCGCGGAACAACTCTTCCATGAACTGGTCGGAACGCGGGACAACCTCCATCTCGTCGTCGTCCCTCATCAGCGAGTCGTAGTAGGACTCAATCGCCTCCTCGACCGGCAGCCGGCGCAGGTCCCACTGAAACAGAACCTGCAGTGCCCGCTCGCGGGACCGGTGGCGGGAGGGCATGGCGGCTACTTCGCGCTCCGCAGCTTTCGCAGCAGGTTGGCCGTTTCGATGGCGCTCATGGCGGCGTCGAAACCCTTGTTGCCGCTCTTGGCCCCGGCGCGGTCGATGGCCTGCTCGAGCGTGTTGGTGGTCAGCACGCCGAACGCCACAGGCACGCCGGTCTCCATCGTCACCTGCGCCAGTCCCTTGGCGACCTCGGCCGCGATGTAGTCGAAGTGCGGTGTGTCGCCGCGGATCACCGCGCTCAGGCAGATGATGCCATCGTGGCGTTTCTGTCGCGCCAGTTCGGCCGCCGCAACCGGCAGTTCCCACGAGCCGGGCGCCTTGACGATTTCAATGTCTTCGTCGGCGGCGCCGGTGCGCGCCAGCGCGTCCAGAGCGCCCGCCAGCAGACGCTCGGTGACGAAACTATTGAAGCGGCTGACCAGAATCGCGAACTTCAGCCCTTTCGCGTCCAGTGTTCCTTCCGTGATCTTGATCGGCTTCATTTCCTGATTCCCCGCGAAGACCCGCCGCCCAAAGCCGTATGTGACACAAACACATATGGGATAATGGGTCTTCTAGAGCTTCATCATACCGCATGGACCCTCAGCACATCCGGAACTTTTCCATCATCGCGCACATCGACCATGGCAAGTCGACCCTGGCCGACCGCCTGCTGGAAGCCACCGGCGCGCTGAGCCAGCGCGAAATGATGGACCAGGTTCTGGACACCATGGACCTGGAGCGCGAGCGCGGCATCACCATCAAATCGCACGCCGTGCGGCTCAACTACACCGCCGACGACGGCGAACAGTACCAGTTGAACCTGATCGACACCCCGGGTCACGTGGATTTCACTTACGAAGTCTCGCGCAGCCTGCAATCCTGCGAGGGGGCGCTGCTGGTGGTGGACGCCTCGCAGGGCGTCGAGGCGCAGACGCTCGCCAATACCTACCTGGCGCTGCATCATAATCTCGAACTGATTCCGGTCATCAACAAGATCGACCTGCCCTCGGCCGAACCGGAACGCATCCGCGAGCAGATCGAGCAGGTCATCGGGCTGGATGCCAAGGACGCGGTGCTGGCCAGCGCCAAGCATGGCGTGGGGATTCACGAGATTCTGGAAGCCGTGGTCCACCTGGTGCCCCCGCCGCGCGGCAACCTGGATGCCCCGCTGCGCGCGCTGATCTTCGATTCCTGGTTCGATTCCTACCGCGGCGTCTTCTGCCTGGTGCGCGTGGTCGACGGATCGGTGCGGGTGGGGCAGAAGATCCGGCTGTGGTCCAATGGCGAGGCCTTCGAGGTCGAAGGGGTGGGCTACCAGTCGCCCAAGCCGGTGCCCTGCGACCAGCTTTCGGCGGGCGAGGCCGGGTACCTTTTCGCCAACATCAAAAGGGTCCTGGACGCGCAGGTGGGCGACACCGTGACCGACCATGTGAACCCTTGCCTGGAGCCGCTGCCGGGTTTCGATCCGGCCAAGCCCATGGTTTTCGCCGGACTGTATCCGGTGGAGTCCAGTGAGCACGGCCTGCTGCGCGATGCGCTCGAAAAGCTGCGGCTGAACGACTGCTCCTTCAACTTCGAGCCCGAGAGTTCGGCCGCGCTGGGTTTCGGCTTCCGCTGCGGCTTCCTCGGGCTGCTGCACCTGGAGATCGTGCAGGAGCGGCTGGAGCGCGAATTCCAGATCAACCTTATCACCACCGCGCCCGGCGTGCGCTATCGCGTGACCACCATCGGCGGCCAGGTGATCGAAGTGGACAGCCCCGCGCGCTGGCCCAGCGCGGCCGAGATCCAGCAGGTGGAAGAGCCGCTGATCGAGGCCACCATCATCACTCGCGAGGAGTACCTGGGCGAGATCCTGAAACTGCTCGAAGACAAACGCGGCACCCAGAAGAAGTTCGAATACATCGGCACCGGGCGCGTGCTTTTGACCTACGAGTTGCCATTGAACGAGATCGTGCTGGATTTCTACGACCGGTTGAAATCGGCCTCGCGCGGCTACGCTTCGCTGGATTATCACCTGGCCGGTTACCGCGCCTCGCAGGTGTCGAAACTGGACGTGCTGGTGGCCGGCGAGCCGGTGGATGCGCTCTCGATTATCGTCCACCGCGACTTCGCCTACGAGCGCGGCAAGGGACTCATCGAGCGGCTGCGCAAGCTGATTCCGCGGCAGATGTTCGAAGTGGCGTTGCAGGCGGCCATCGGAAGCAAGGTCATCGCCCGCGAGAACATCCCGGCCATGCGCAAGAACGTGATCGCCAAGTGCTACGGCGGCGACATCTCGCGCAAACGCAAGCTGCTCGAGAAGCAAAAGGCGGGCAAGCGGCGCATGAAGCGCGTGGGCCGCGTCGAGATCCCCCAGGAAGCCTTCCTGTCGGTCCTCAAAGTCACCGGCGACACCTAAGCAACCGCTCCCCTGCCCAGAGGGCGCCCGGTCGCGGCGCGGAATAGGATACCGAGCCGCGACCGGGTGCCCTCTGGGCAGGGGAGCGGACACTAATTACAGGCCGTCGAGCAGCTTCTGGAAGCGCGGGGTGGCGC
>JAUYBU010000359.1 GCA_030693045.1 Bryobacterales bacterium
GACCCGGCCGCGGGTGCGGGTCTACAACACCACCACCGACTACTGGGCCATCGACGGGATGAAGATGGGTCCGGACACGGTGAAAATCGCGCGGTTTCTGCTGGAGCGCGGCGTCACCGCCATGAAGATCTATCCGTTCCGGGATTCGGACAACTACATCTCGAACCAGGCGCTCGAGAATGGAATGCGCTGGATCCGCGAGATCCGCGACGCCGCGGGCAACGACATGGACATCGCGGTGGACTGCTGGGGGCGCTTCGATCTGCCCAGCGCCGCGCGCATAGCCCGGGCGCTGGAGCCGTTCAACATCCTGTACCTGGAGGACGCCATGCTCATGAACAACGCCCCGGCCTATGCCCGGCTGGCCGCCGAGACCAGCGTGCCCATCTGCATGAGCGAGACCCTGGCCACCCGCTACGAGTACCGCGAGTTCTTCGAGCTGAAGGCCTGCGACGTGGTGATGTACGATCTGAGCTGGTGCGGCGGCGTGACCGAGGCCAAGAAGATCTCCGACATGGCGGACGCCTATTTTATTCCCACATCGCCCCACACCTGCGGGGGGCCGCTGCTTTATATCGCCTCCGCGCACCTGTGCGCCGCGCTGCCCAATTTCCTGATTATGGAGAGCAACTACTGGAAATACACCCACCAGTTCCCCTATTTCGTGACCAACGCGCCGGTGCCGGTGAAGGGGCACGTGACGCCGCCGGAGGAGCCCGGCCTCGGCGCCGGGATCAAGCCCGAGCTGTTCACCAACGGCGACGCCCTCGTCGAGACCCACAGGTAGCCCCAGGTAGGGACAGAGGCACCCTCTTTTCCGCCGGGAGTACTCCTGGTGAAAAAGAGGGTGCCTCTGTCCCTACCTGCTAAAGTCCTGGCGAGTTTCAGCCGATATAGGTGAGTTGAGTTGACCTATGGCTTGGGATCAAGTGTTCTTCGAGGCGTTGTTACCGTTTCTGCTGCAGCTCGCGCTCGGCGTCTTCATCCTGCTGGTTGGGCACAAGTGGGGTCGGTTCGCGGCGCGCCAGGTCCTGGACTCCGGGCAGTCGAAGTGGAAGGCGTACGCTTTGGCGCTGCTGCCTTCGGCAACCGTGTGGGTGGTGTTCGCGGTTCAACCTAACCTCCGGGGTCTCGCCGGCACGGTCTTCTGGACGATGTCGAGCACTGCGGTCGTCGCGGCCTGCGCACAGTACAACCAGGACGGTTTCTTTGGCAGAATGCTGCTCAAAGACAACTGAGCCGGGATTGGATTGAGGGCGGGCCGGCGGGTCGGGAAACCGCCCCCCGTCGCTATTCGTGTCTCAGCGCGGTCATCGGGTCGACGCGGGTGGCGCGATGGGCGGGGAACCAGGCTGCCGCGAAAGCAACCGCCATCACGGCTACCGCGCTGGCGAGGTACAGCCGCGGGTCGAGGGGCGAGACCCCCAGCGCCATCGACCGGAAGTAGCGCGCCGAGGCGGCCAGCAGGGCCAGGCCGATCGGAATTCCCCACAGCGCCAATCGCGCGGCCTCGGCCAGCACCATCCGCCGGATGGCGGCGGGTTCGGCGCCCAGGGCCGAGCGCAGCCCGAACTCCCGGGTCCTGCGGTTCACCCTATACTGGATCACGCCGAACAGGCCCGCCGCGGTCAGCAGCAGCCCGGCCAAGCCCAGCCCGGCGGCCAGGCCGGCCATCATGCGGTCGCTCGAGAGCGCCTGGTCCATGTGCCGGCCGAGCGTGGTGATCGAGGAAACCGCGACCCGCGGATCGAAGCGCTTCAGCTCCTGACGCACCGCCTGCGAAAGGGCCGCCGGTTCGCCGGCGGTTTCCACCATCAGAGTGATGTCCCCGGACGGCCTTTGGGCGAACGGAAAATAGAGGAACGGTTCGGCCTCCTCGTGCAGGTTGTTGAAGGGTCCGTCTTCGGCCACGCCCACCACCTGCCGCAACTCGCCGCCGGCGAGAATCCACTGGCCCACCGGATTTCCATCCGGGAACACGCGGCGGACGAAGCCCTCCGACACCACAACTGTTAGCCCACTGCCTTGGCGGTCGCTGGCGTCGATGCCGCGGCCGGCCATCACGCGCGTTCCCATGACCGGGAAGTAATTGCCGCCGACGTTGTTGAAGCGAACGCCCAGCGGCTCCTGTCCCGGGATCTCGACGCGCACCGTCGCTCCGCCGCCCGAGCCGCTGAGCGGCAGCCGGCGCGCGAACGTCGCTCCGCGCACCCCCGGCAACCCCGCCAGCCGCTCCGAGGCCTGCTCACACCACGCGACGGTCTGCGACCTCTCCCAGCCCGGGCCCACGCTCAGCACCAGAAGCTGCTTGCCGGGGTCGAACCCCGGCCGCACGGCCATGGCATTTCGCAGGCTCACCAGGAACAGCACCGCCGTGCCGAACAGCGCCACGCTCACCGCGATTTGTCCCACAATCAGAGCCTTCTTCTGCCACCCGCCGCGCGCGCCGGTGACGCCCTGCTCGGACTTCACCACCTCGGCCAGATCGATCCGCACGGCATAGCGGGCCGGCGCCAGTCCGGCCAGCAGGATCGAGACCAGGCCCGCGGCGAGCGTGAAAGCGAGCACGCGGTGGTCCAGCCCGATCCCGTAATCGACATACACCCTGCCGGCCGAGAGGAACCGCGAAGCCGTGTCCATCACGAAGCGCGCCAACAGCAGGCCCAGCCCGGCCCCCGCCACGCTCACCGCGCCGGTCTCCACCAGCAACTGGCGCGTGAGCCGCCACGCGCCCGCGCCCAGGGCCAGGCGGATGCCGAACTCGAGCCGGCGCGATTCGGCCTGCGCCAGCCGCAACTGCGCCACGTTGGCGCAGGCCACAAACAGCACCAGGCCGAGCATCACCAGCATCCCGCCGCCGACCACCAGGTTGTCTTTCCAACCCGGCGCGAACCGCGCCCTCAGCAGCGTGCCGGGCGCGCCCGCGACGGCCGGATTGTGCTTGCCCGGGCCCCGAATGGCGGCGTCCACCTGCGCTGCCACCCGCTCGGCATTGGCTCCCGGCTTGAGCCGGGCGACGATCTCGAACTGACCCTTGCGCTCCTGGCGTTCAAAACGGCGTCCGAGCACCTCGAACCAGGCCTCCATTCCGACCCAGACGTCGGTGGCGACGGCGCGCACCAGGCCGGTGAACTCCGCCGGCATCACGCCCGTGACGAGGAATGCTTTCCGGCTGAGCAGGACCGTCTGGCCGACGATCCGCGGGTCGCCGCCGAAGCGCCGCTGCCACAGGCGGTATCCCAGCACGACGCCCGGCCGGCCTTCGGATTCCTCGACCGACGCCCGCCCCAGCGCGGCCTTCACGCCCAGCAGCGAGAAGTAGTTCGGGGTCACCGCGTGGGTCAGCAGGTTTTCGGTGTCCTCGCCCGCGGCCAGCGTAGTGAATCGCCGCTGGTATGCCGCCAGGTCCGCCAGGCCCTTCCCGGCCTGGAGCATGTCTTCGTAGTCCGGCCAGCCGTAAGGCACCTGTCGCCCGTCGTCGCCGCGTGAGGTTGCATACAACACCTCGCCTGGCCGTTCGAGCGGAAACGGCCGGAGCAGCATCGCATCCGTGATGCTGAACGTGCCGGTGGTAAGCCCGATGCCCAGCCCGATCGAGAGGATGGAAAGCGCCGTCGCCCCGGGGTTTTTCGCCAACCCCCGGAGCGCCGCGCGGAAATCTTGCCCCAAGGATTCCGTTACGCTCATGGCACCGCCTCGCGTCCGGAATCAGCATATCAGTCCCGGCCGTCGGCTTCCAGGCCCATAGGCGTTAAGATAAGGCGCCTGGCCATCGAGGTGGGGCGGGCTTTCAGCCCGCGCGAGGGGGGTGCCCTCTGGGCCGGGCCTCGCAATGGCCGGCCTGAAAGGCCGGCCGCGGCCTAAAGGCCGCCCTACCCGCAGCCCCGTGGCGCTTATCTTAACGCCTATGGCTTCCAGGCCTGCGCCACGGCCTGGTTGTACGGCCTCGATCCGAGGGATCCGCTGACCGTCGCCGGCGCGACGGCGACGCTGGTGCTGGCCGCTCTGGCGGCGGGCTACCTGCCGGCCAGAAGGGCGGCCGTCGTGGACCCGATGCGGGCGCTGCGAGACGAGTAAGTCCTCGCCTCCCACAGCCTGAGCCTTCCGTGACGGGGACGTCACAGGGGTCACCCGTCGCCAACTCAGGAATGCCCTCCCCCTTCCCTCGCTTTCCCCCTTCCGCACACCTTCCGGTGTGCAATCCAGTACAATATTGAGCTAGTGTTGAGCTACTGATGCATTGTCGTGGCCTCGCGAAATGACCGCACCGACCCAACAGTCGATCCGAGCACGTTTGGTAACGCGCTATTCCGGTGACGCTCTCAACGGCGAGGTGTGGCGAGGAGAAGCCGTTGATTTCCTTCGGCAGTTGGACACTGAGAGCGCATCCGTCGTCTTCTTGGACCCGCCGTTCAACCTTGGAAAGGATTACTCGGCTGACCACCCGACTCTGGACCACCGTCCGGAGCGCGAATACAGGAACTGGTTGGAGGAAGTCCTCGCAGAGGCATCACGTGTGGTAACGACGGGAGGCGCGCTCTATCTCTACCACCTGCCGATCTGGGCGATGCGTCTCGGTACCGTTCTCGAACCTGTACTCACTTTTCGCCATTGGATCGCGGTGTCGATGAAGAACGGCTTCGTCAGGGGCCGCCGCTTGTACCCTGCCCATTATGCTTTGCTGTTTTTCACGAAGGGTGTCCCTCTTTCGTTCTCCAGGCCCAGACTGAAGCCGCAAACCTGTCGCCACTGCGGTGAATTCGTCAAGGACTATGGTGGATACCGAGGGATCATCGAAGAGAAGGGCATCAACTTAAGCGATATTTGGGACGACCTCAGCCCAGTGAGACACACAAACAGAAAGTTTAGGGATGCAAATGAGCTTCACCCCGCCATTTTCGAACGAGTGCTGGCAATAAGCGGATCCCCCGGGCAGCTCTATGTCGATCCTTTCGCCGGGGCTGGCGCCGGCTTACTGGCCGCGGCCCGTGCGGGGATGCGATTCCAGGGGTGCGATCTTCTAGCCAAGAACTGCCGTGTGATATCCGAGCGCCTAAATGGATTTCGGAGCCAGAAGTAGAATGCAAAGTAGAGACAAGACATGAAACAACTTGCGAACGCGCATCCGAGAAAGCGGTTCTTTCTGGAAATGTTCACGCGGGATCTTTCCCTCGAGGATTGTGTCCTCGACCTGATCGATAACTCTGTAGACGCACTGCACCGCACTCGCCATTTGGACCTTTCTCCGCCACTACTCGCCGAACTTGAGATTCCGAAACAGGCCGCGAAGGCAAAACTGCCCTCCATCGAAGTGGTGTACACGGATCTTGAGTTCAGGATTACCGACAACTGCGGGGGGATCGAGCGTGAAGACGCCTTGAACGAAGTCTTCTCATTTGGCCATTCTGCCGGCTTCAAGGGGGGGCAGTTGGGAGTCTACGGGATCGGTCTCAAGCGCGCGCTTTTCAAAATTGGTAAGCACTTTCGCGTTGAATCGAAAACAACCGGCGGCGGATTCGTCGCCGAGTTGGATGTGGACACGTGGGCCAAGGCCGACGAAAAACCGGAAGACTGGACGATTCCGCTAGAGTTCATTCCAGGTGTCAATGCCGACGCTGCAGCCGGCACCTCTATCTTCATCACGCGCCTCACCGATGAAGTGAAAATGCGAATCAAGGACAAGACTCTGGAAGCAGCGCTTCACACCGCCATAGGGACGACGTATGCTGTTTTCATGGACCGCTGCGTGCGAATCCGGGTGAATGGCAAGGACGTTCGGCCGATGGAAATACCTGTCGGCGAATCGGCGGCTGTTACACCGGGTCACAAGAACATCAGCTTCGAGAACGGCAAGGTAGAGATCAAGCTTATAGCAACCCTTGCCGCACGTATTCGAGGCGAGTGGAGCAGTGAGCGGGCCGGCTGGTACGTGCTGTGCAACAATCGGGTCGTCCTTGCAGCAGACAAGTCAGAGTTAACGGGCTGGAATTCTGGGATGCCTAAGTTCCACAGCAAATACAACGGCTTCATCGGCTTGGCATTCTTTCAGTCTGAGAGTCCCGGCCTTTTGCCTTGGACGACGACGAAACGTGGAGTTAATGGGGATTCCGTTGTCTTCCGAGAGGCGCGAGTGCAAATGTTGTTGGTCGCGCGCGGCATCATCAGCTTTCTTAACGAGATGTATCCCTCCGACCTATATGAACAGCCTCAGCAGAGGGAAATTGCGGATGCGATCGCTCCATCGGAAATTAGGTCCTTCGCGACCAAACCATCATCCGACTTTACCTTTGCTCGGCGGGTGAGCGCCCTTAAGCCAACGGTGCGCGTGCAGTTTGATGCGAAAAGAAGCGACGTAGAGCGAATACGGAGACATCTTCGCAAGTCTGCTTGGGGGGCCTCGCGCATCGCCGAATCCACCTTCAACTATTTCCTGGAGAACGAATGCCCGAAATAGTTGAGCCGACGAAAAGCTATCTCTCTGTCCACTACGAACTGCGGTCGGCAAAGCAGGTTGAGCGGAGGATGCTGATTGATGCACTGCACACGCTGGGCGAGGATGGATTTAGGATAAGCGATTATCAGTACACAGGGATGGGATCCATCTATTTTGTGGATTTCGTGCTGTTTCACAAGCTCCTCAATATCACCGACATGCGAAGCGTGGAATATGACGTTGAGATACGCAGGCGCGTACGGTTTAACAAGCCGTTCACCTTTGTCAAGATCTTCATCAACGACGTTGCTGACGTCATTCCAAAGCTGTCAGTACGAAAGCGCCATCTCCTGTGGATGGACTATGATTCCTTCCTCAGTGAGAAGACTGCGATTGACATTGTGTTGGCGTGTAGTCGCTTGACTCCCGGATCTATTTTGTTAGTTACGGTCGACGTTGAGCCTCCGATACGAAATGGCAACCCGCAAAAGTGGAAAGAGTATTTTGACGAAGAAGTCGGCCACTATGTTCCCCCAGATGAGTCATTCGCAAAGAGCAATCTGCCGCGAGTTAACATCGACGTAATCAGTAACGTCATTAGCTCGGCCACCGCACCGCGAGGGGTCGAGTTCTTCCCCTTGTTCTCATTTCTCTATCGGGATGGGCACCAGATGTTGACCATGGGAGGAATGTTTGTGGCGGAGGACGAGAAAAAGCGGATGCTCGAAAGTAGGGTGCTAAAGGCATCATATATCCGGACTGACTTTGGTGCGAAGCCGTGCGAGATCAAGGTGCCAACGCTGACACGGAAGGAGCGCATCTTCCTTGAGGGATCGATGCCCTGCGCGGACGGATGGCGTCCACGCGGGTTTGAGCTGGATGAAGACGATGTTCGGGCGTACAGGGAAATCTACCGGTTTTTTCCCGTGTACGCAGAATTGTTCCTCTGAGAACGCATTTCACCTTGATGTTACTCCCGCGAAGCGGGTTACTACGACTCCCCTTCCCGCCAAAAAACGGCTCAGTAACTCCCAACGTAACGCCCAATAGCCTGACGGCCCGCCCCACAAAAGCTACATGATCGCCATCGGTGGCGCGGGGTCTTCGGGGCGGCCGGCGTTGGCCAGCGGCACGCGCACCATCACGAAGGCCAGCAGCGCCAGCACGCCGAAGCCGGCCAGGATCGAGGGATTCTTAAAGAATTCCGGCAGCGGCCACTCGAAGAACCGGAAGGTGGCCACCACCAGGCCGGTCATGGCCTCCCCGGCGATCAGGCCCGAGGCCGTCAGCACCCCGGCGTTCTCCACGCGCGCCTTCTGTGCCTCGTTGAAGCCCCGGCGCTCGCGCATTGTGTCGGTGATCCAGCGGATGACGCCGCCCAGGAAGATGGCGAACGTGGTTTCCAGCGGCAGGTACATGCCCACCGAAAACAGCATCGGGCTCTTCACCTGCACCATGATCAGCGCGAAGCCCATGAAGACGCCCACCACCACCAGCGGCCACGGCATGTCGCCGCCCACAATGCCCTGCGCCAGCGAGGCCATCAGTCCCGCCTGGGGCGCCGAAAGCTCCCGGTCGCCAAACCCGATGCCGCCGGCCTTGATGTTGCCCTCGTGCAACACCAGCAGCGGGAAGTACAGCAGGAGGCTAGCGAAGAAGATGCCGAGGAAGTCGCCGATCTGCATCGACCGCGGTGTGCCGCCGAGGATGTGGCCAACCTTGAGGTCCTGCAACATTTCGCCCGCCACCGCCGACGACACGCACACCACCGCCGCCACGCCCAGCACGGCCGCCACGCCGCTCACTCCGGAAACGCCCACGCCGACCATCAACAGCGCGGCGATGATCAGCGTCGAAAGCGTCAGACCCGAGATTGGGTTGTTCGACGAGCCGATCATGCCCACCAGGTTGCCCGACACCGCGGCGAAAAAGAATCCTAGAACGATCATCACGATCGCCGCCACCACGCCGCCCGGCAGCGAGCCGGCGAAGTAGCTGTACAGCGCGATCATGCAAATCAGCGTGGCGCCGAGTCCGAGAAAGACGGTCTTGGAACTCAGGTCGCGCTCGGTGCGGTTGGTGGCTTCCACCTGCGCGCCGGATTTCTTCAGATCGGCGATCGAGCGCCGGATGCCCACCATCAGGCTCTTGCGCATGCGGAACAGCGTGTAACTGGCGCCGACCAGCATGCCGCCCACCGCGATCGGCCGCACGATGAACCGCCACACCGCCGCCGTCAGGCCGGCCCACGATTCATGATCGGCGTTCGCCGGCAGGCTGGCCTTGAGCTGCGGACCCAGGAAGTAGATCAGGAGCGGAACCAGCAGGCCCCAGGCGACCACGCCGCCGGAGAAGTTCAGCGCCGCCAGCCGGGGTCCAATAATGTAGCCGACGCCCAGATAGGCCGGACTGATGGCCGGCGCCGAAACCGTGGTCACGCCGGCCACGCCGAGGGTTTGCGAATCCGGGCGGCTGCCCAGCCGCACCACGCTCTTGCCGAACTCGCCGATCGGAACGAAGAACTCCTTGCTCGCCGCGAACAGTTTCGATACCCCGAGAAAATAGACCAGCGCGCCGAAGCCCATCGCCTGGAACAGCAACCGCGCCGCTTGGCTGCCGCGCTGGCCGGCTTTGTGGATCTCGGCCGCGGCGACCGATTCGGGGTAGGGCAGATCGGGATCTTCCACCATCACCCGCCGCAGCAAGGTCACGAAGAGGATGCCCAGCACGCCGCCCACGGCCATCAGCGCGGTCGATTTCCAGTAGGCGTGCTGGAAGTCGAACGACGGCCACGCCCGCGAGATCACGAAGGCCGGGATGGTGAAGATCGCGCCGGCGGCCACCGACTCGCCGATCGAGCCGACGGTGCGGGCCATGTTCTCCTCCAGGATCGAACCTTTACAGAGTCGCAGGACGGCCATCGCGATCACCGCGGCCGGGTAAGTGGCCGCGATGGTCATGCCCGCGCGCAGGCCCAGATAGGCGTTGGCCGCGCCAAGGATGACCGTCATCACCAGTCCGAGCAGCACCGCCCGGAAGGTGAACTCCTTCATGTCCATGTCCTGGGGAACGTAGGGTCGGTATTTCTGATCGCTCATAATCGGGGTCCTCGCCGATGGAATATCATAGCAGGACCGGGTGGTCCTCGACGGGAGGCTTCGAGACACGCAAAGCCGGGCTGACTACCCTATCGACAGGGGCGGCCCAATCAACTCCATACCGTGGGCGCGCCACAGCGCCGGATCCTGCGGTGGCATCGCGTTGGCCTTCGTCACTTCGCGAAAGAACGCTTCCATTTTGCCCGCGGGTGTAAACGCAATCAGGATCCTGCCGCCTGTGCCACCGGCGTACGCCCAGACGTGGGGCACCTTGCGCGGCGCAAGCAGCGAATCGCCCGGTCTTAGTCTGAACCTTTCTTGCCCTATCTCGGCGACGAACTCGCCTTCAATGCAGTAGAACCACTCGTCCTGGTCGTAGTGCAGGTGCCGCGGCGGGCCGCCCTTCTCCCGAAAAGTGTTTTCGAGAATGAACAGACCGCTGCTGTCTTGCGAGGAAACCTTGAAAGCAATGGAACTGATGCCAAGTCCCCGCCGCTCGCCGAATTGGTCCGCGCCTGCGGCCACCGGCAGGGCAAGTGCGGGTGTAGTATCAGAGGAATCCTGACGAGTCTGGTCCATCGAAGCCCTCCTGGTTTGGCTGATACCGGTTTGATGAAAACCACTCCACTCCGGTTTCAGCCTGGATAGAACAAGTCCCGGCCGGCGTCTGTCGGCCATCCGCCGGCTCCCGATTTCCGATTTCCAGTTTGCGCGGCCGGTTTCAGTCAAACTGATATCGTGAGCACGAGATTCCAGGTCACGCTGCCCGACGGGCTGGCGCGCGAGCTGAAGCGCGAAGCCGCGCGGCGAGGGATGCCCGTCGCCGAATTCATCCGGCGGACCATGCAAGCGCGGTTGCGCGAGGATCGGAAAACCGACGCGGCGGACCCGTTTGCGGGCGTTACCGGGATCGTGGACGCCGCGGAGACCGACCTGGCGGCGCGCATCGACGAGTGGCTCTGCCGGTGACGGTCTTCGCCGGCACCAGCTTCAACATCGTACGGATCATGGCGGGTGGCCATGGTGCATCCCGGCAGCAGCGGGTCAACCCAGCATCAATGCCAGAAGCGCCCGCAGGCTTCGGCAATCGTCTTCGTCGAGCCGGCCGAGCTTGCCGAGGATAAAGTCTCGCATTGGCCAGCGGAACATCAAACCGCGATGCCGGGCCGGCCTGGCGGGTGATCGCCAGGATTAGCGCGTCACGGCGGAGTTGGCCGTAGAGGGCTGAACTAACGACTACGGCCGGGCGCCGTTTGGCAGAGGGTAGATCCGCGAAAGGAAACCGGACGAGCACGATCTCGCCGAACTCACAATCGATCGTATTCGGCGTCTTCCGGATTGTCCCAGATCGCGGCGAACGCCGGTTCCGACAGTGCGGCGGCAGTTGGCGCGTGGAGCATTCGGACGAAGTCGATGAAATCCTCGACCTCGCCCCAGCGGTCCGGTGGCAGGCTTCGGATCTTCTCGATCAGAATGCGCTCACGGTCGCTCTCGGCAACGTTCACGCCCCGATTATAACTCTCGCGCTCAGCGGGCGCCGGCTGGGATCTCTTCGTTCGCTACGCGCCGCGGGGTTCGACACGCTGCGTTATTAGCCCGTGGTGGACGCCGTTCCAACTCGGGGGACGCAGGCGAAACCGCCTGCGCCACGCGGGAGTTCCGAGGTTACGTAGCCTGTCCCCGGAATTAGCTCAGCCGCGCACGCACTTTGTCGCTCAGCGCCTTGCCGTCGACGCGCGTGCCGGCGAGTTTGGCCTGGGCCGCTTTCATTACCAGGCCCATCTGCTTGAGCGAGGTCGCGCCGGTTTCGGCGAGCGCCGCTTGAATCGCCGCCTCCACTTCTTCCGGGCTGGGGGCGGCGGGCAGGTAGCCTTCGATCAGCTTGAGTTCGGCTTCTTCCTTTTCGGCCAGTTCCGGGCGGTTGCCCTTGCGGAACATCTCGATCGAGTCGCGCCGCTGCTTGATGAGGGTGTTGAGCAACTGCATCTCGGTCGCTTCGTCGAGCGGCTTCATCGAATCGATCTCATGCTTCTTGAGCGCGGTCTTGATCAGGCGCAGCGTGCCCAGGCGGGCTTCCTCGCGGGCCCTCATCGCCTCGGCCATCTCCCGTTGAATGCGGTCCAGCAGTGCCATAATGTTATTCTAGTTAACTAGTATCCCCTATGTACATCCGAAAACAACGCCTGCTCACCCCCGGGCCGACCCCGCTTTATCCGCCCGCGCTTCACGCGATGATGGCCAGCGACATCCACCATCGCACCGAGGACTTCCGCGTTCTATACCGCGAGACCCTGACCGATCTCAAACAGGTGCTGGGCACATCCAACGACGTGCTCATCCTGGTGGCCAGCGGCACCGGCGCGATGGAGGCGTCGGTGTCGAACCTGTTCTCGCGCGGCGAGAAGGTGATCGTCTGTTATGCCGGAAAGTTCGGCGAGCGGTGGCTGGAGATCACCAAGGCGTTCGGCCTGAACGCGATTCCGCTGAAGGCCGAATACGGCGACGTGGTTACGCCGGAACGCCTGGCGGCGGCGCTGGAGGCCGATCCGGACGTCAAGGGCGTTTTCATCCAGGCTTCGGAGACCTCGACCGGCGCCGCGCACGACATCCAGGCCATGGCCGGGATCATCGCCAAGACCCCGGCGATCTTCGTCATCGACGCCATCACCGGTCTGGGCACCATGCCGCTGGACATCGACGGCTGGGGCCTGGACGTGGTGATCGGCGGTTCGCAAAAGGCGTTCATGATCCCGCCCGGACTGGCGTTTATCTCGGTCGGCGCCAAGGCTTGGAAGAAGGGCGAGACGTCGGACCTGCCGCGCTACTACTTCGATCTGAAGAAGGAAAAGAAGAACGCCGACAAGGGCGAATCGGCTTACACGCCCAACACGTCGCTGATCCTGGCGCTGAACGCCGCGCTCAAATACATCAAGTCCGTGGGCATGGATAAGCTGGTGGCCAATGCGCAGCTACTGGCGGCGGCGACGCGCGCAGCGGTTACGGAACTGGGCCTGGAGTTGTTCTGTCCCCTGTCGCCGGCAGCTTCGGTGACCGCCGTCAAGGCCCCGGCGGGCATGGATTCCGGAGTCATCGTGAAGGGATTCCGCACCCGGTTCGGCGCGGTCATCGCCAACGGCCAGGGATCGATGAAGGGCCAGATCTTCCGTATCGCGCACCTGGGTTACTTCGATTTCGCCGACGTGTTCGCCATCGTCGCGGCGCTGGAAATCATCCTGGCCGCCGAAGGCGTTCCGGTGAAGTTCGGCGCGGGAGTGGCGGCGGCGCAGAGAGTTTATGCCGAAGCCGCGGGGGTGGCCAAGTGAAGATTCTGATCGCGGAGTCGATGGCCCCGGCGGGCATCGCGCAACTTAAGGCGCAGCCCGGCTGGGATGTGGTGGTCTCGAACCCGAAAGAGTACGCGCCGCACCTGGCCGATTGCGAAGTGCTGTTCGTGCGCAGCGCCGTCAAGGTGACCAAGGACGTGCTGGCGCAGGCGCCGAAGCTGAGGGTGATCGGCCGGGCGGGCGTGGGCGTCGACAACGTCGATCTGCCGGCCGCCACCGCCGCGGGCGTGCTGGTCATGAACACGCCCGGCGGCAACGCCGTCTCGGTGGCCGAGCACACCCTGGCGCTGATGCTGGCCATGGCGCGCAACCTCCCGCAGGCCAACGCCTCGACCAAGGCCGGCAAGTGGGAAAAGAAAAAGATGATTGGCCGGGAGCTGCGCGGCAAGACGCTGGGCGTGCTGGGCCTGGGCTCGATCGGCCGCGAAGTGGTGCTGCGCGCCAGGGCGTTCGAAATGCGGATCCTGGCCAACGATCCCTACGTCAGCTCGCAAACGGCGGCCGACCTGAACGTCGAACTGACCAGCCTGGAAACGGTCCTGGCCGAAAGCGACTACATCACGTTGCACACGGCGCTGACGCCGGAAACGCGCAATCTGCTCAACCGCGAAGCCTTCGCCAAAATGAAGCCGGGCGTGCGCATTGTGAACTGCGCTCGCGGTGAAATGATCGATCCCGAGGCGCTCAGGGAGGCCATCCAATCCGGCCAGGTGGCCGGCGCGGCGCTGGACGTCTTCAGCCCCGAGCC
>JAUYBU010000388.1 GCA_030693045.1 Bryobacterales bacterium
AGGACTACTGGCAGGTGGGGCCGGTCCGCAAGGGTTCCCTGGCCTGGTGTGACCGGCCGCCCGCTTCCTACGGCAACGGACTCATCGAAGACGCCCCCGATCTGCGCTCCAGCGCCTTCGCGCGCGAGAATCCGGACCACACCAACATCGCCGCCGGCCAAGGCCGCAACACGCCGGATCTGGTGTCGCGGCAGCCGGGCGAAACCGCGTCGCTGGTCGTGAAGGTGACCACGCCCTGGATCATCGCCGGCCTGCAAAACGATCTCACCACCTTCGACGACAACACCGACGCCGCCGTCGTGAGCGGCCTTTTCTGGCGTCCGGACTCCGCAGGCGCGAATCGCATCTTCGTCAGCCGCGACGCGGGCCGGACCTGGATCAAGGTGTGGGAGAACCGCTATCTCGGCGCGGTTCCCTTCCGCGTGGACCTGACGCGCTGGACCGAGGGCGAATACGGCTACTGGGTCAAGTTCGAGTGGCTGGACAACAAGGGCTCAGGGAAGACCGGGCTCGAAAAACTCCGTCTCCGCACCTGGGTGGAACTCTCGCCGATGGCGCTGCCCCGCCTTGCCGCGGGGTCCAATACCTTCCGGCTCGACACCGCGCCGCTGCGCGCCGTTTACAACCAGAGCCGCTGGGACCGCGCGCAAAGCCTCCCCGCACAGAAACTCGACAACATGACTGCGCAGGAGCAGGCTCCCTATCTCCGGCCAACCGATTCGAACCGCCCCGGCGTCCTGACGTTTTCTCTCGGCACGAACGGCGCGATTCGCGAGTTGCGCCTCAGCCTGCTGGCGCGCGCCGCGCGCGGCTCGCAGGGCGTCTCCGCGCTGTTGTCGCTGTCCGAAGATGCCGGCGCGAACTGGCGCGAACTCGCGCGCTTCTCCCCCGACCCCGAGCACACCACCAATCACATGTGGTTCAATCATGTGCTCACCGGACGGGCCATCGACGCCAGCCGCTGCCGCCTGAAGATCGAAATTTCCGGCGGCGGCCTCGAACAGGTGATCGCCAACAGTCTGGTAGCGGCCGAGCCCGCCGCGCCCACGCGATTGCGCCTGACCCACGTCTGGCACGAGGGCGATCGCGAGCGCACACTCACGCAACTGACGCCCGCCGCCCCCACGGGTTACACTTACGAAGTCACGGCCGCCGCGGGGCTGATCAACGACGAAGTGCGCATCGAAGGAGTGGCTCAATGAACCCGGGAATCTGGATGCTGGCGCTGGCCGCCACCGCGGGCAGCGCGGTTGCCGAGCAAGTGGTCTTGCCCGTGGTCGCCGACACCTGGATCGAGGTTCCGGAATTCGGCAAGTTCAAGTCGGCCGACGCCGCCAGGCCGGGCCACGGGTCGGACCCGCGCCTGGTCATCAAAGGGCGGGAAAGCCTGGCCCTGCTTCAGTTCGATCTCGCGGCGGCGAAGGGCATGACGGTGACCCGGGCCACCTTGCGCATACATCGCGAGCCCGACCCGGTGCCGCTGCACACCGTCGGGCTTTCCACCGTCAGCGGCTCGCGCGAATGGTCGGAGACCGGCGCCGGTTTCCGCTTCGCGCGCGAGGACCGGCAGGCGTGGTCCTACCCCGGCTCCGACATCGTCGACGTGACTTTCGGGCAGGGCGGCAGCCTCTATTCTTACCAGCGCGCGAGCGATGTCGGCGATGGCTGGTACCAGGCCGACGTGCCGCCGGCGCTGGTGCACGCGCTGCTGGCGGGCGATCAATACGGGCTGTTATTGGATGACGAGAAGGGGCAGACTCAGACGCGGCACGTCCTGAGCAGCCGCGAGGGCCCTCACCCGCCGGTGCTGCTGATCGAGGGCACGCGCGGCGACCGCACCGCGCCCGGCCGCGTTGTCAGCACTCCCGCCGATGCGCGCGAATTGGGCCGCACCACGCTGCGCCCGGGCAGCGTTATTCTTTGTTTCGGCGGCGCGGGCGATGATGCGGGCGCGGGCATCGCCACGCGCTACGAACTGCGTTACAGCGAACGGCCGCTGGACGCCACGGGCTTTGACGCGGCCCGGCCCGTCGCGCGATGGCGCTTGGATCCGCTGGCGCCCAAGCCCCATCCCCTGGCCACCGCCAATGCGCTGCGCGATCAGGTCGCGGCGGTGGTCGAAGACCTCGATCCCGGGCGCGCGTATTACTTCGCCGCGCGCGCCATCGACGAAGCCGGCAACATCGGGCCGGTGTCGCCGCTGGGCCGCTACGCCGCCTACGCCCGCCAGTTCCCCAGCCTGCCCAAGGAACCGATTCCGAGCCGCGCGGAAGCCCCGATTCCGAGCCGCGCGCGTAAGCAAGCGGAAGCCGCGCCCATCCCCCCCATATGGGCCGCGCCCGAATTGTGGAAGATCGACCCGCGCACCGGCAACGCGCTCGAGGCCGCCGAGGGGTCCGATTATCGCCTGCGCAACGCTGTCTGGAACGCCGCCACCGCCACCGTCCGCCTGCACGGGGCGCGCAACGAATTCGTCGCGTTTCAGCTCGCCGTCGAAGGCCCGGATCTCGCCGCAGTCGAAGTGAAGGTCGCCCAACCCCTGTTCAAATCGAGCAAGCTGCCCGCCATCTTTCAAAGCGGCGCAATCCAGCTCTATCGCGAGTGGTTCGTGCCCGACGACAAGCAAACCGCCGAGCCGCGCGGCTGGTACCCGGACGCCCTGGTGCCGCTGGCGGCCTCGTTCGACATCCCGGCCCGCGACAACGCGGTGCCCGGCCAGAGGGTCCAGCCGGTCTTCGTGGACATCTACATTCCCCACGATGCCGCGCCCGGCACTCACGCGGGCCGCCTGCTGGTCGCCGCCCCCGGCCTGCGCCGCGAGATCGCGCTCCAGATCGAGGTGCTGCCCCTCACGTTGCCCGACAAGCTGAACTTCGTGGTCGATCTGAACTGCTACAGCGGCGTCAACTCCGGCTACGACATGAAGCGCGGAACACCCGAGTACCGCGCGCTCGAAGTAGCCTATCACCGCCTGGCCCACCTGCACCGCGCCAACCTGGATGTGCTCGGCTACTCGCACAACGGCAGCGTCGAGCCCGACCATGCGCCCGGCCTCACCGGGGAAGGGTCCAATACCCTAGTCTCGGACTGGACCGCCTGGGATGCCCACTTCGCGCCGGTATTGGATGGTTCGGCATTCCGCGACCTGCCGCGCGCTTCGGTTCCCGTGCCCGCCATTTACCTGCCGTTTTTCGAAAACTGGCCCGGCGATTTGCGGCGCAGCTACCGCTTCAACAACTACCCGGTGGCCCGCACCGAAGAGGAATACAAGCAGATCGTCACCCGGCATACGCTCGAAGCCGCGCCCATCGAGGAGAGCTTCAGCCGCGACTACCAGGAGCGCTTCTCCGCCGTCGCCGCGCAGTTTGCCGAACACATCAAACAGCGCGGCTGGACCGGCACCGATTACATGGTGTATTTCAACAACAAGTACTACTACAAGCGGCCCGCGCAAGGCGGCCGGGGCGTCTCCTGGTGGCTCATGGACGAGCCCAATCACCGCGACGACGTGCGCGCCACCAGCTTTCTGGCGCACCTGCTCAAACGCGGGACCCAGCGCTTTCCGGATGTGCCCATCCGCCTGCGCACCGACATCAGCCGCGTCGAGTGGATTCGCGATCTGCTGGCCGGCCAGATCGACTTGAACTGCATCAGCCCGCACTTCTTCGACAAGAACCGCTACTTGCAGGACGACCGGCGGCGCTTCGGAAAACAGTTCTGGCACTACTCCACCACCAACCATCCGCGCGATTCCAACGTCGCCATGCGCGCCTGGTGCTGGCGCGTGTGGCTGAGCGGCGGCGAGGGCATCGTACCGTGGAACGCGGTGCGCGGCGCGGAAGCCTGGGACCGGGCCGAACAGCTTACCGTCTTTTACACAGGCCGAAAATTCGGTCAGAACCAGCCCTTCGCCTCCCTGCGCCTGAAGGCCTTCCGGCGCGGCCAGCAGGACATCGAGTACCTGGTGCTGCTCTCCAAACGCGCCGGATGGGACCGCGACGCGGTCACCAAGGCCGTCTCGGGCGCGCTGGACCTCTCCGGAACCTTCCGCCAGGCCGGCGAAGACGACGCCGGCACCACCGACTTCCGCGCCGTCAAGGACGCGCATCTCGAGTCCCTGCGGCAGCGAGTAGCGCGCTCCCTAACGGTCGCGGCTCAGAACACAATTCCGAGCCGCGACCTCAGAACACAATTCCGAGCCGCGACCGTCAGGGAGCGGTTGCCACTAGAAAGGTGAATTCCATGCGAAACATATTTTTGGTCTTTTGTTGTACCCTGGCCTGGGCCGGCGACGGCTTTGTGTCGCTAACACCCAAGCGGGCCATCGCCGAGCACTGGACGGTGGAGGGCAAAACGCCCCCCGAGGCCTGGACCGTGCGCGACGGCGTGATCGCCTGCACCGGGCAGCCCAACGGTTTTCTGCGCAGCAAGAAGACCCTGCGCAACTTCGTGCTGCGCGCCGAGTGGCGGTTCCAGAAAGGCTGGGAACAGAAACGCGGCAGCGACGACTGGCCCAATGCCGGCTTCTTCATCCACGCGCGCGAGGTCAAGGACGGCTGGCCCATTTCGCTCGAAGTGCAGGGCCACTACGGCGAGGCGGGGAGCCTGTTCGGCGTGCGCGGCGGGAAGATCACCGGAGCCAAACGCGGCCCGATCGTGAAGCAGCGCCCGCCCTTTGGCGAGTGGGACAAGTACGAGATCACCTCCAAAGACGGCAAGGTGACCGTGGTCCTGAACGGCGTGCAGGTCAATGAAGGGACCGACGCATCGCCCGCGGATGGAAACGTTTGCCTCCAGTCGGAAGGCTGGCCGGTCTACTACCGCAACCTGGCCGTCAAGGAGTTGAAGTGATGCGCCGGCGCGAATTCCTGGCCGCGGCCGCGGCGGCGCCGGCGGCTGTCCCGGCCGCCTCCACGCCCACGCGCTTCCAGATTGGATGCATGACGCTGCCCTATTCGGCTTTCCCGGCCGAGCGCGCCTTCGAGGGCATCCGGCAGGCCGGCTACCGCTACGTCGCCTGGGGCGTCAATCACCGCGACGCGGGCGGGAAGCCGCGGCCGCTACTGGCGGTGGACGCTCCGGCATCCGAGGCGGCGCGCCTGGCCGCGCGCTGCCGCGGCATGGACCTGGAGCCGGTCATGATGTTCGCCACCGTGAACCTGGAAGCCAAGGACGCCCTGGACGCGCACCTGCGCCGCATCGAGCAGGCCGCCGCCGCGCGCATTCCCTTCCTGCTCGCCTTCGGCAAGACCCAGCCCGGCGAATACGAATCCGTGATCCGCAATCTGAAAGCCATGGCCCCGCGCGCCCAGGCGGCCGGCGTCACCGTCGTCATCAAGCAGCACGGCGGGAACTCGGCCACCGGAGCGGCCTGCGCGCGCATCCTGTCCGAGGTGGGCGAACCTTCCATCCGCATTTGCTACGACGCCGGCAACGTGCTGGACTACGAAAACCTGGATCCAATAGCTGACATCCAAACCTGCTGGCGCGACGTCCGCGCCTTCGCCATCAAGGATCACCGCAACACCCCCAAGGATGAAGACTGCGGGCCGGGCTTCGGCGAGATCGATCACTACAAGCTCCTGATGCCGGTGATGAAAACCGGCCTGACCATGCCCCTGGCCTTCGAGAACATTTTCGAACCGCTGGTCGCGCGGCCAACCGCGCCCGAGGGCGTCGACGCCCTGGCGCGGCGGGCGCGCGAGTACATCGAGAGCGTGCTGCGCGGCCTGGCCACCCACGCCGAAACGGCAAAGACAGCCGCGGCACAGCCACCGCCGCCTGCTAGACTAATCGAGAGGTCATCATGAACGTGAATCGCAGAAACTTCCTGCTCGGCTCGGCCGTGGCCGCTCGCGTGGCGTCCGGCCAGACCGGCGAGCGTATTCCCACCGCCGTGATCGGCACCGGCGGCCGCGGGTCGCACCTGCTCCAGGGCGTGCTCGCGCAACCCGAAGCCAAGGTGGCGGCGCTGTGCGACATCAAGCCCGACCGCCTGGACAAGGCCGCCAGCGCGGCCGCCCGCGACAACCCGGCGACCTTTACCGACTGGCGCAGGATCATCGACCGCAAAGACATCACCGCCGTGTATATCGCGACGCCGCCCCATCTGCACTCCGAGATGGCCATCGCCGCGCTGAAGGCCGGCAAGCACGTCTATTGCGAAAAGCCCGTCGGAGTCACCGCCGCGCAGGTCCGCGCGCTGGTGGCGGCGGTCAAAGGCTCGGACCGCGTGTTCGTCGCCGGGCAGCAGATGCGCTCCTACAAGCAGATGGGAGAGGCCGTCCGGAAGATCCGCGAGGGCGTCATCGGCGACGTGCTCATGGTCAAAGCGCAACGCCACGCCACCTCCGATCTGAACCACGAGGGCACCTCCGGCGACTGGTACTTCGATGTCGCCAAGTCCGGCGGCTACCTGATCGAGCAGTCGGTGCATAACCTGGACGCCTGCAACTGGGCCATCGGCGCTCATCCGTTGCGCGCCTGCGGCTTCGGGGCCACCGTGCTGTACAAGAACGACCCGCCCGGACGCACCATCTTCGACTGCGGCCTGCTCACCTTCGACTATCCCAACGGCGTGAAGATGTCGTTCACGCAGAACGTCTTTCACCCCCGCGGCATGCCCAACGGCAACCAGTACATCTACGTTTACGGCAGCAAGGGAGCGGTGGATTTGCTGGCGAATACGATGATGTATCCATCCGAAGGCGGCGCGAAGCCCTCCCCACTGGCGCCCAAACAGGAAGAGCAGACCCACGCGCACATCACGGCCTTCTATGCCTGCGTGACCCAGGGCGCGAAGTCTCCGGCCGACATCACCATCGGCGCCACCGCGGCGCTAACCGCCATCCTGGGTCATGAGGCCATGAGTAAGGAAAAAATAGTCACTTGGAGCGACCTCGGCGTCGAACTGTAATCGGCCCAGGGGCCGCGCGCGTTCCGCACCGCCGTCGCCGGCCTGTTCCCGCGGCGCGCCGGTTGAAGCCTGGCGGAAGCAGCGGGCGCGGCTCTGTGCCGGGGGCGGGCGGCGGCCCTATCGCGACCGCGTGGCCCCGCCCCGCTCTTTCGGCCGTATCCGTGCCACGCACCCGAGGCGGCACCCACCGCAGTTGCGCGCGGCCGGCCAAGGGTCTAAACTGGGAGAGACGTCGGGGCGTGGCTCAGCCTGGCTAGAGCGCCTGGTTCGGGACCAGGAGGTCGGTGGTTCAAATCCACTCGCCCCGACCATTCATTTTCCCGTCTTGATTGAATTGCGGCGGCTGAAGGCTTCGGGCCTTCAGCCGCCGTTTCGCTTTTGGGCTCGGCTCACAGTATGGTTTTCCAGGCGTAGGTGTCCGAGTCGCTCTTCACGCACATCTTGACCGTGTCCGCGACCCCGGGACCGCCGAAGATGGAAACCAGCCGCCCCCGGTTGGCAGAGTCGCAACTGCCCTCCGAGCTGCCCATGAACCGAAACTCGAGCGCCGATACGCTCCCGGTGAAGTCATTGGACCCCGCCCCCAGTTGCGGCACGGTGGCCGTGTCGATCCCGATCGACGCCACGCCGCCCGCGTCGGCTATGCTGATGCCCGTGCCGGCGCTGACGCCCCTGGTTGTGAGGAAGGCCCGGTCGTCGGAGTCGATGGTCGGGGTTCCGTTGTTCACGGTGAGATCGGCGACCGGAATGGAGTTGGGCGGATAGCCCGGGCGGGATACGTTCGAGCAGGCCATCGCCCCGCTGGTGTTTGCCACGATGCCCGTCTGCATGTGGCAAACCAGGTTGTTGCTGGTGTCGATGAATACCTTCACGTCGCCCGTGCCGGAAGTGAAAGTGGCCATCCCCCGGTCGATTGTCACCGGCACGTAGTTGCCGATGCGGGCGCGGCCCGCCGCCACGGCAAGGACCCGGCCGGTCACCGTGGGTTGGAAATCGTCGAACGGCGCCGTGGGCCCTGCGTCGGCGGAACTCTGAACCGCCCAGGTGTTGGCGGCCACACAGCCGTACAGGTTCTGACCGGCGGCGGTGTCGGTCTTCAAGAACGCCTCTCCAATCTGACAGGTGGGCGGCAGATTGGCGCCCGTTTTGAAGGGGGGCGGCAGACGGGTGCCCGTTTTGATGGGGGGCGTTGCATTTGCGGCCATGAGGTCCACTTTGCCCTGCGTGCGAAGGTCCACCGGGGTCTGTCCCTGGAGAGTACTTAGCGCCAGCGCCAATAGTGCGCCGTGAGTCAGGCGAAGTTGTGTCGTCATCATAGTCAACCCCATTCTAGTACTAAGATACGGCCCTCGGCCGGCGGCAAAGAGCTGAGCCCCACCCTATTTCGGGGACAGGCTACGAAATCCCGAAACTCCG
>JAUYBU010000520.1 GCA_030693045.1 Bryobacterales bacterium
GAAGACCGTCGCCGGTTTCCAAAAGTTTTCTGAAAATCCCTCTTGACGGATTAACTCAGAAGACTCTGGGCCGGGCTTCAGCCTCGCATCTCGCGCCACACTGGAGGGTGTGCCCGCGTGTGGGCCCAGCCCGTGCCGGGCCGTAGCCCCGCCCACCTTCCGTCTGTCTGTCGCCTGCCGCATACCGGCCGGAAGCCGCGGCGATCGTGCGAATATAGTTCGAGGACCAGAGACTCCGGCAGCCTCCGCACGCCTGCCGCCGGAAGTGGGGCATCTGTGAAATGGGCAAGCGATTCTACGCCGTCACCCGCGACCTGCACCTGTACGCCGGGCTGTTCCTCGCCCCGTTCGTGTTGGTTTTTTCGGTGAGCGTGTTTTTTCTGGTGCACTCCTGGATACCGGGAGCGGCGTCCGAGGCGGGCGCTGCGCGCACGGTCACGGGGTTGCAGATCCCGAGTGGCATCGAGAACCTCGACGGCCGGGAGAGAGTGGATGCCGTGCGCGCGGTGCTGGACCGGCTGGGCGTCGCCGGCGAGGTTGGCTTCATCCGGCACATCCGAGCCGAGCGGCGCCTGGTGATCCCAGTCACTGTTCCTGGCCGGGAAACCACTTTGGACATCCACCTCGAAACCCGGACCGCCGTCATCTCCACGCGCACAACCGGCATCTGGGACGCACTGGTCGCGCTGCACAAGGCGCCCGGTCCCCACCTGGTGGCGATCCGGATGAACTGGTTTCCCATGCGCGTGTGGAAATGGCTTGCCGACGCGACGGTCTGGCTGATCTTCTTCCTCTCCGTGAGTGGGATCTGTGTGTGGGCCGTCCTGCCCGCCGAGCGCCGCATCGGACTGCTTCTCATCGGCGCCGGCGCCGCTTCGTTCTTCGGAGTCGTCTATGCCCTCATCCGCTGAACAACCGGCAGCCGGCAAGACGACCTCCCGCCCCCGGGCGGGGGTCTTCGAGGGGTGGAACCGTAAGCTCCATTTCTACATCGGTCTCTACCTTCTGTTTTTCCTGTGGCTGTTTTCGTTCACCGGGTTGCTTCTGAATCACTCCGACTGGACGTTCGCCGAGTTCTGGCCCAACCGGAAGCAGTCCGACCTGGAACGGCCGATCGTTCCCCCGCCCCCGGGCGGCGACCTTGCGCAAGCCCGGGACATCCTGCGGCAACTGGGAATCGACGGCGAGATCGAGTGGACCAAGACCCGCCCCGACCTCACCCGTTTCGACTTCCGCGCCAGCCGTCCCGGGCGCAGCTTCGAGATCCGCGCGGACCTTCGGCGGAACGTGGCCGCGGTCCATCGCACCGATCTCAATTGGTGGGGCGTCGCGCGCATTCTCCACACCTTCACGGGCGTCCGCATGACGGACTCGAGGAACTCTCGCGATTGGACCCCGACCACCGTGTGGGCGCTCTCGATGGATGCCCTGTCGGCCGGTTTGATCCTGATGGTACTGAGCGGCATCTACATGTGGTGGCGCCTGAAGCGGAAGCGGCTGCTGGGCGCGCTGGCGCTGGGACTGGGCCTTGTGAGCTGCGGCCTGTTCGTCATCGGCTTCCGCTGGCTCAATTAGCTCGGAGTGTGTTCGGGGGCCGTGCGGGCTGTGCGGGGGACACGCCTGGGTCCCGGGCCGGGCGATGGGTTGCGTAAGATCAGCCCGGAGTGTCCCCGGAGGGCTGTGCGGGCTGTGGCCGCGCCGCTCCATGGCCGAAACCGCATAGAATCTAGAGGGGAGATCTCCATGGTCAAGTTTCTGCTTTTCTGTATTCTGCTGGTGCTGTCCTGGCCGGTGGCGCTGGTGGCGTTGCTGCTGTACCCGCTGGTTTGGCTGCTGCTGCTGCCGTTCCGGCTGGTGGGAATCGCCGTGGGCGGCGCGCTGCAACTGGTGTGGGCGGTGGTGACGCTGCCGGCGCGCCTGTTGCGCGCCCTTTGACGAACGCCCCGGCGCGCAGTATAGTGGAACTGGTCATGACCAGCCCACGCCGACAATTTCTTCAATCCGCCGCCGGACTGGCGGCACTGAATGCCGCCGCGCCCGCCGCCTGCCCGACGCTGCCGACCGTCAAACTCGGCAAGCACCGGGTCACGCGGCTGATTATTGGCGCCAACCCCATCTAGGGCTTCTCGCACTTCAACCGGATTCTCGATCAGATCATGCAGGAGTGGTACACGCCCGAGCGCGTGTGCGAGGTCCTGCGCCGGTGCGAGCAGAACGGCATCAATACCTGGCAGTTTTCCTACCGCGAGCGCGGCTTCTCCGACTTGAAGCGCTATCGCGACGAAGGCGGCAAGATCCAGTGGATGCTGCTGAGCGGCCGGGAGCTGGAAAACGACCTTTCGCTGATTCCGAAAGCCGCCGCGCTGGGACCCATCGGCATCGTGCACCACGGCGGAACCACCGACGCGCGCTTCCGCGCCGGAGAGCATGCCAAAATACGCGAGTTCCTGAAGCGCGTGCGCGACACGGGCGTCGCCGTCGGGCTGTCCACGCACAACCCGCAGAACCTGGAGCGTGTCGAAAGCGAAGCTTGGGATGTGGACTTCTACATGACCTGCTGCTACCACCTCACGCGCACGCAGGAAGAGGTCCGCAAGATCACCACCGAATTGCCGCTGCCCGCCGGTGAGGCGTATCTGGAAGGCGACCCGGCGCGCATGCTGCGCGTGGTGCGGCAGGTGAAGAAGACCTGCCTGGCCTTCAAGATCCTGGCCGCCGGCCGCCGCATCCAGACGCCGCAGCAGGTGGACCAGGCGTTCCGCTTCGCCTTCGACAACATCAAGCCGCAGGACGCGATCATCGTCGGCATGTTCCCGCGCATCAAGGACGAAGTGACCGAAAACGACGATCGCGTGCGGCGCATGCTGGCCTGATTGGCATGGCCTTTGGGCCGTGAACACCTGATTCACAGCCTGAAGGCTGTGCCACTAAATAAATGGGGAATGAGTACTCCGTCCCCGGTTTATTACCCTTCCTTTCCGCCCTCCGCGGGCGTATTCTGGGGGTGAGAGGATTGCACATGCCCACCGAGCGCTTTGAACTTCGAATCCCTCTGAAGAAACTGTTGATCGGCCTGGTGCTGACCGTAGTGCCGATTTCCATCGCAGGACTCTACAGTCTGACGCACAGCCAGGCGTCGCTCGAGAAAATGATCGGCGCCCACTTCCGGACCATTGCGGAGCACGCCTCCGCCGAGATCTCGCAGTTCATCCACGACCGCGTGACCAGCGTCGGGACCCTGGCCTTCGACCCGGTGATTCAGGACGCGGCCAAGGCCGCCAACCGCTCCTACCAGGGAATCGGCGAGCGGGCGGCGGCTACCAGAATCGAGCAGACGGAGAAAGCCTGGAACACGCCGGCCGCCAATGCCATGGTGGAGCGGATTCTTTCGTCTCCGGCTTCGCGCCTGCTGCGCCGCTATCGCGACCTCGACCGTCGCTTCCTGCGCATGACAGTCACGGACGAGAAAGGCGCGGTGATCGCCGCCACGCACAAGAGCCTGGACTACTACCAGGCCGACGAGGAGTACTGGCAGGCCATCTACGCGCAGGGCCGCGGCGCCATCAACCTGACCGACATTCTCTATGACGACGTGACCAAGTCCCACTACATCGGCGTGGGCGTCCCCATCGTCGAGGAAGGGAGCAACCGCTTCATTGGCACGATTGATGCGCTGCTCGAAGTTTCGGCCGTTTTCCCCATCGTCAACCGGCCGCAGCTAGGGCTCAGTTCCCGCACCCTGCTGGTGAAGGAGGACGGGACGGTGATCAGCGGGCCGCAGATCAATCTCGCCATGAAGCTGAAATCGGACGAGCACGCCGCGGTGAACGACGCGCTGGCTCCGATCGGCCCCCGCGCTTCCGGTTACGCCGTCAGCCACCTGAAGGCGGGGGGAACTCACCTGATCGGCTTTGCCGACACCGGCCTCAAGAAAGACTACGGAAACCTTGGCTGGATGGTGCTGGTGGCGCAGGAGGCCTCCGAGGCGTTCGCCCCCATTCGAATGGTCAGCCGCATGCTGTCGTTCATGGCCCTGGTGGGACTGGTTACAGTGGTGTTTTTGGCGGTCTACTTCTCGCTTCACCGCAAGCGGGAATACACGGACATCGCCGCGGTGGCGCACCCGCCGCGGCCGGCATCGGGCTAGGCCGGAAGCCGGTTCTCGAGGATCAGGCCGGGGCGGAAGTTCGCGCAGCGCTCGTAAAATCGCGGCGCCATTTCGTAGGCGCGGCGCGGGACCATGCCGATGAGTTCGCTTTCGGCAACGGCGACGCCCGCCGAAGCCGCCGCTTCTTCCACCGCCGCGTAGACCTCCTCGACCGGCGTCCGCTCGAAATCCACCAGGTTCATCGAGACCTGCGCCAGCTTGCGGGATTCCAGGTAAAAGCCCAAGGCCTTCACCGACGGAAAGGCGCGAATGCGCCGCGCGATGCGGCGGGCCAGATCGAGGTCGCCGGTTGCCAGGTTGATGTTGTAGGCGATGAGAAAGTTGCGCGCCCCGACCGCCGTCGCGCCTGCGGTGGGATGCGGCGCCGGTCCGCCGGCATCGGGCTGGCGCGGGGCGGACGAGCGGCGGAGATCGGCCAGGTTGCGCCACTCCGGGCGCAACGCCGCGGCCTCGTAGAAGTAAACCGGAACCCGCAGGCGCCGCCAGATCTCGGCACCGGCCTGGTGCGCAAGGGCCGCGCAATCGTGGAGCGTCATGTTCTCCAGCGGCACGAACGGGACCACGTCGGCGGCGCCGATGCGCGGATGAACCCCCGTGTGCCGGCTCAGGTCGATCCGTTCGACGGCCATGGCCACACCGCGCACCGCCGCCTCGACGGCCGCCTCCGGCGCCGCCACAAAAGTGATGACAGCGCGGTTGTGGTCCGTGTCCCGGTGACAATCCAGCACCGCGACACGCGCGCCGGAAGCGATCGCCGACGCAATGGCATCCACCACCCGCGCATCGCGGCCTTCCGAGAAGTTCGGCACGCACTCGACTAGTTTTGCGGCCACGCGATGACGCCCTCCTCGTAGACCACCGTGCCGCGCTTGATGGTCCGGTGAATCAGGTTCGACCCGAAACGGAAGGGCAGCTCGCGGTAGTCGCCGGCGTTCAGCAGGATGAAGTCGGCATCCTTGCCGAATTCCAGTGAGCCGCAGCGGGCCGCCTGCCCAAGGGCATGGGCGGCGTTAATGGTGGCCGACGAGATGGCCTCGGCCGGCGTCATGCGCAACTCGGTGCAGGCGATCGACAGCACCGCCGGCAGGCTGAGGGTAGGGCACAGCACGGAGTCGTGACCGGTGGCGACGGCCACCGCCACGCCGAAGTCGATCAGAGTGCGGGCCGGGGCGCGCCGGCTGCCCGACTGGAAGGCCGTTCCGGGCGTAAGCACCGCGATGGTGCCCGATCCCGCCAGGCGCTCGGCGTCGAAAGCCAGCGGGGTCTCGATGCCCGACACGCTCAACGCTTCGGTCTCCACCGCCAGCGCGGGACTGCCGCGCACGCGGAAGCCAAAACCCAGCGCGCGGGCCCGGTCCAGATAGCGCCGCGCCGGCTCGGGCGCAAAGGCGCGATCGCCGCAGGAAATATCGACGAAGCCGGCCAGGCCGCGCTTGCGGACCTTGGGGAGCATTTCGGTTTCCAGCCAGCTCAGATACTCCTCGCCGCGCCCGGAGAACTCCGCCGGCACCGCGCGAGCGCCGAAGAAGGTGCGCACCACGTCGGCCGGCGCGCCGTCCAGCCGGGCGGCCACGCGCAGGGTCTTGATCTCTCCGGTTTCGTCCAGGCCGTATCCGCTGCGCGCCTCGACGGTGGTGGTTCCGTGGCGAATCATGGCGGCGACGACGCCGCGCGCCTGGTGCTCGAGCCGTCCGGCCGGCGTGGCGCGGACCGCCTCGACCCCGGCGGCCAGTGCCCGCTCCCAAACGCCGTGTTCCCGTTCGGGCGCCGCGGCGATCCGCATCTCCCACTCGGCCAGCCGCGGCGGGCCGGACACCAGGTGCGCGTAGCAGTCGACAAAGCCCGGCATCACGACGCGGCCGGCGGCCTCGATCACTTCCTCCGCCGCGCGCGCCTCCCCCAGGTTCTCGATGCGGCGCGTGCTTCCCACGTTGGTGATGACGCCATCGGCGATCAGCATCGCCCCGTCTTCGATGATGCCCAGGTCGCGCATGGCCGGCCCGCGCCGGGGCCCGCTGGGGCCGCGCAACGTCACCAGTTGCCTCGCCCCGCGCACCAGGAGGGTTCGTCGCACTCTAGAACACTATACGCCAGCGGCGCACCGGGCCGGCTTGTGCCAATCCTCCCAGTGGCGCCGCCTCAGGCGGTGAGCACCAGCGCGCACCGGGCCGGCGTGTGCCATGCTGTTAGTCGATGGCGGCGTGCGGACGACGCAGCGCCTGAGAACCGTGGAATAATCGAATACGATGACCTTGGTTGACGCCCGCCAACACGAAGTAGCCTTCTGCTCGGAAGTGTCGAAGTGGTCGGACGCAATCTTTCAAGGGACTCCGGATTTGCCGTTCCATTCCAGCGCCATTGAGCAATATGGCCAAGGAAGCAATAAACGTCAGGATTTCAGGGTTTACGCGCGAGTTGGAGACCAGCGAGGCCAACTCGCTCTCTCCGGCGAGGTGAAGTTGCCCGGCACTCCGCAAGGATCTTCCCCTTTTAACGCGATCTTGCTCAAGGACGCGCATGACAAGGCACAGAACATTGCCTGCCGCTATTACTTCACGTGGAACGTGGAGAGGCTCGCGTTGTTCGACCGATCGCTTTGGAATCGCCCCATGCACGAGCAGTGCATCGGCCAGTGGGACCTCGGTCTCGTAGTGAACAGCCACTCCGAACTGTCTCTGCCGACCGTAACCGCCAAGATCCAAGAGGACCTGCTTCCGCGATTCTACCGGGATTTCGCGGAAATCTGGAGCGGACGGCGCGACAATTTTGCGACGGCGCCCGATGAGTTCTACATCTCGGTTCTGGACAGCCATTTGAGAGGGCCAATGGGGCCTGTCCGGATTATGCGGGACTATCTGGATCTGGAATCGTCGCGAAACCGAACCTTCGATATTCAACTCCGCACTTGGATGACTCGTATCCAACAGTGGAACTTCGATCGCGACGATCCCGACTCGTGGCGGAAGGCCATTGAACGCGCGGCGGCGAGCGTGGCGTACGTTCTCAATAACCGGATCTTGTTCTATGAGGCGGTCCGGGCGCGGTATGGCGAGTTGCGTGAACTCCGGTTCCCGAAGACCACAAAGACGGCTGGCGAGGCTGTGAAGTTCCTCTCCAGGCAGTTCCAGCAGGCAATTCGTGTCACGGGCGATTACGACACGGTGCTGATGCCCGACCAGCATGAGTGGGCGGCTGAAGTGGCGCTGTCCGGAACGAACGCCATTCAGTCGTGGCAGCAAGTGATCGACGGCGTGGAACGGTTCAACTTCCATCAAATCCCCTCCGACATCCTCGGAAGAACCTTCCAGCGGCTGGTCAGTCCGGAGGAGCGGCACAAGTTCGGCCAGCACTACACGGACGAGACAATTGTCGACGTCATCAATGCGTTCTGTATTCGCCAAGGCGCGGATGACGTTCTAGATCCAGCGTGCGGCAGTGGCAGCTTTCTGGTGCGAGCCTACTACCGCAAAGCGTACCTGGATCGCTCCCTCGCCAGTCACGAAATCGTCGCCGGTCTATATGGCTGCGACATCAACCCCTTTCCGGCGCACCTGGCGACCCTCAACCTTGCAGCGCGCGACCTGGAGCAGGGCAACTACCCGCGCATCGCTCGCCGGAACTTCTTTACCGTTGAGCCCGGGAAGACCTTCTGCGAGGTTCCCAAGGAGACCCGCGACAAGCGGGGGAACCGCGAACATTGGCGTGTGCCACTGCCGGAACTGGATGCGGTGGTTGGCAACCCGCCGTACGTCCGGCAGGAGCAGATTCCAAAGAAGGACGAACCGGGGGTGATTGCCGACCAGGGCAAGGAGTTTATTGCGGCGCGCGCCCAGAGAGCATTCCCTGGCATCGGCTTGTCGGGGCAGAGCGACTTGCATGTCTACTTTTGGCCGGTCGCGGCGGATCTGCTGAAGGAAGGTGGATGGTTCGGTTTTCTTACCTCGTCGAGTTGGCTCGATGTGCGTTACGGTTTCCGTCTTCAGCGCTGGATTTTGACGAACTTCCGATTGGTCGCGATCATCGAGAGTCTCGACGAGCCGTGGTTTCAGGATGCGCGGGTCAAAACCGCCGTAACCATTCTTCAGCGCACGGCCGACCCGAAAAAGCGGGACGGCAATCTGGTGAGATTTGTGCGTCTCCTGCGGCCGCTGAGCGTGATTCTTGGAGCACGGGACGACGAGGAACAAAAGCAGCGAGGCGCCGAACGGCTTCGGAACTTAATCGTTCGCACCAAGACCGACTATGCCGACTCGAATCTCCGCATCGTCGTGAAGCGACAGCGCGATCTGTGGGAAGAGGGGGTCGCGGTTGGCCCGGTTCTGGCTCGCAGCGGCCCAGCCGGCCGATCTTCGGAAGCGGAGGATTCCGACAACGAACCTGCCGGCACTCAACAAACCAACGGTCTGGCCGATTACGCCGGCGGAAAGTGGGGACGCTATCTTCGGGCGCCGGAGTTCTACTTTCGGGTGATGCGCCGATTCGGGCCTCGTTTCACGCGGTTCGGTGAAGTTGCGGACATTCGCAGAGGAATCACAAGCGGCTGTGACGCCTTCTTCATGCCGCGGGATGTTACAGCCGCGACACTGTGCGAGTACCCGAACGACCTGAAGTGGCGAACGCTCCCGGCCGTGACTTTCGGGAAGCGCTCGGATGTTGCCGCGGGGAAGGTGGCCGTGGTGCGATGCGGAGACGGAACGCTTCACTGCGTCGAGCGACAGTATCTGAAACTGGAGGCCCACAGCCTGATGGATGTGGGCCGGCCCGTTGTGAGGGCCGCCGATCTTGATCGCTTTGTGCTGTGGGTTAACCAGTCCATGAAGCAATTGGAGGGGCAGCTCATACACAAGTTCTTGCGATGGGGGGCCAAACAGACTTTCGCGTCGGCGCGGTCCAAAGCGATTCCACTACCGCAGCGCTCAACCTGCGTGGGTCGTGAAATGTGGTACGACCTTACCGGACTGACGCCCGGGGCCGGCTTCTGGCCGATGGCTCAGCAATATCGCCACATCATTCCCGCGAATCCCGACGGCGTGCCCTGCAATCACAATCTTTTTGACATTCATCCGGTTCTTGAAGAAGCCGCGAGCCGCCGGGCCCTCATGCCAGTGCTCAATTGCACCCTAGTCGCGCTCTTCAAAACGTTCTACGGCCGCTACGCAGGGACGGAGGGCAACCTGAAGACGGAGGTGGTCGACACCGTCGTGATGGAAATCCCCGACCCCCGCGGGGCCGCGCCGGCAGTCCTCGAACGCCTGGAGCGCGCGTTCGCAAGCATGCAAGAACGGCCAGTGACGCATTTGGTCGAAGAGCGGCTGATGGATTGCCACACGGCGGACGAGGTTCGGGTTGCCGCCGAACAGCCTCCGGAACTCCCCAAGGAACTCCGCCAGCCCGACCGGCGCGAGCTGGACGACGCCGTTTGGGAACTATTGGGAGTCTCGGACGCCGAGGAACGGCGTCGGTTGACCGACGAACTCTATTGGGAGGTCGCTCAGCACTTCCGCTCCATTCGCATCGTCGAAGTGCGAAAGATGGAGCAGCGCAGAAGAGGGACTTCACGAGAGACCGTTTCCGCGGAGGATCTGTCCGATAGCGCATGGCTGGACGTTCCGGCCGGCTATCGGGAACCGTTGCCAGAGTGGCTTAACGGTCAGACGCGCGAGGACCGGTTGGTTACGATTCCGGAAGGGCGCCCCCGCCTGCCCGAACCCGAGAACATGTTCGAAGCGACGACCATCTACTTCGGATCGAAACCCGCGGTGGCTCATGTCTGCGACACCCGGCCGGAGGCGGAGTTGCTGTTTGCCATCGCCGAAACAGGGTTTCACGGCCCGGTTCGGGTCCCGTATTCCGAGATTGACTGCCAGGCCTTGCTGTCGCGATTGCGGGAGCGGTTGGCGGCAGGCCGGCGTTTGATTGAAGAGGCTGCGTCGAGCCGCGCCGGAAGTGACCGGCTCCGCGAGCAACTCGCCCGCATCCTGATGGATCGCTTCATTCATGGCCGGTCGGAATAGGCCGTGCCCCAGCGCGCACCGGGCCGGCGTGTGCCATGCTGTTATTGGATGCGCTGGATTCCCATTCTGCTCTTGGCTCACGTTCTGGTTGCCGCGCCCGGGCTCAAACAGCGAATCGACAAGATTCTCGAGACGTCCCCGGCGGCGCGCCGCGCGCACTGGGGCATTCACGTGGCGGACCTGGCCACGGGCAAGACCCTGTATGCCAGAAGCGAGGATCGCTTCTTCGTGCCGGCATCCAATACCAAGCTGTTTTCGACCTCGCTCGCGCTGCTGCGCCTGGGGCCGGATCACCGTTTCCAAACCCTGGTCATCGCCGAGCAGGCGCCCGACGCCGCGGGCCGCGTGGCGGGCGACCTGATTCTCTATGGCGGCGGCGACCCGAGCATGTCCGGACGCCCGCTGCCGTACCAGAGAGGGGCCGCCGCCGGCCAGCCGCTGGCCGCCATCGACGAACTCGCCGCGCAGATTGCCGCGCGCGGCGTGCGCCGCATCGACGGCGATCTGGTGGGCGACGACACGGCCTACGTCTGGGATCCCTACCCGAACGGCTGGGCGCAGAACGACACCATCTGGGAATACGGCGCGCCGGTCAGCGCTCTCACGGTCAACGACAATACCATTTCGCTGACCCTGAAACCCGGAGCGCGCGCCGGAGATCCGGCGCCGATCACGCTGTCGCCGCCACTGGAGTACTACCAGATCGATAACCGCGTGCGCACCTGGGGCCAGGGCGAGCGCAGAGTTCGCCTGGACCGGCCCGCGGGTTCGCGCGAACTGAGAATCTGGGGGACCATCCCGCGCGGCGGCGAGGGCGTCACGCAGTTGCTGGCGATCGACGATCCCGCGCTCTACGCCGCGCTGGCTCTGGCCGGCGCGCTCGAACGTCGCGGCGTCACCATCCGCGGACGCGCCCTGGCGCGGCACCGGCCGCTCAACCAACTGGACGATCCGGCGAAGGGAACCCCGCTGGCGCCGCCCGCCGGCGTCGAACTGGCCCGCCGCCAGTCGCCGCCGCTCATCGAGATCCTGCGCGTGGTCAACAAGATCAGCCAGAACCTGGAGGCCGAACTGGTGTTGCGCGAGGTGGGGCGGGTCCGGCGCGGCGTCGGCAGCCGCGAAGCCGGCATCGAGGAATTGAAGGCCATGCTGGCCGAAACCGGCGCGGCCGGCGACGACTACCACTTCCAGGACGGCTCGGGCCTTTCGCGGCTGACGCTGATTACGCCCTCGCTGGCTACCCGGCTGCTCCGTTTCGTCCACTCGAGCCCGAACGGGGGCGAATGGGTCAAGCTCCTGCCGGTCGGCGGCGAGGACGGAACGCTGGCCTCCCGCTTTGAAGGCCGGCCCGCCGGACGCGGCATCCTCGCCAAGACCGGCTCGTTGAGTCACGTCAGCGCGCTCTCGGGATACGCCGAGCGGGGCGGCAAGCCGGCGCTGGTCTTCTCCGTGATCGTGAACAACTACAACGCGCCCTCTTCCGAGATACGACGCGTAATTGATAAGATAGGATTGTCGCTGGTCGAGTAGGTCTGGGGAGCCGATGCCGATATTCGAATACAAGTGCCAAGACTGCGGAAGCCGCTTTGAACAACTGATCCGCCGCGCGGAAGACGAATCCGGGTTGCGCTGCCCGTCCTGCGGCGAGGCGCGTGTCGCGAAACAGCTCTCAACTTTCGCGGCTCACGCCAATAGCGCGGCGTCCGAGAGCGGGCCGATGTGCCCGGGCGGCGGACCTTGCCGTACTCCCGGCGCGTGCGGCCTGAACTGACAAGTGGGATGGGGGGGCGCCCTGTGGGCCCGGCCTGTCTTGTTCGGCACACCAGAAGGACAGGCCAGGAGGCCGGTCCTACATAGGAACCGTATCGAGGCTAGGCGGCCTTCTGGATCTTGCCGCTCTTCAGGCAGGACGTGCAGACGCGCATGCGCTTGGCGGCGCCTTTGATCAGGGCGCGCACCGACTGCAGATTGATATTCCAACGACGATTCGTCACGTTGTGCGCGTGGCTGATGCGGTGACCGAACCGCGGCCCACGACCGCAAACCTCGCAAACCTTAGCCATCTCGGGAGATCTCCTTCGACCTAATGCAGACCTCCAGTGTAGCAACGCCCGGCGGCGAGGCGCAACCCGTTCAGGACCGCCAACAGGAACTTCGCACACTCCACCCGGCGATGGCATCGGGGGCGGGGAATTCGGGCCTGCGGTCGAGAGCAGTGGGGAAGCGGAGATTCGCAAGGCAATTCTTGAGCCGACCGGACGCCGAAAGTGCGCACGGGCCCTCGTGCCGGCGTGACGGAGAACCGGGGGGCAAGGCCACCAATCCGGAGTGCATGAGGGTGAGAGCGGAGCACGGCGCAAACCCCAGGTCCGAGGGCGGGGCGGGCAGCGGTCACACTGACATCTACTGCCGGATACAGTAGAGCGCTTCCTGGCTGCGCAGATACAGGCTGCCGCCGGCGATGGCGGGCGTGGCGATGAAGCTCTGGTCCTTCAGCGTGTTGGTGGCCAGGACTTCGTAGGTTTCGCCCATCTTCACCACCACTACGTCGCCGGTTTCGGTGGCCAGGTACAGCTTGCCGTTGGCGCCCACCGGAGAAGCCTTGAAGTTGTATGGCTGGGGCAGGCGTTGCTGGCGGTAGTAGGCCTCGCCGGTGAGGAAGTTCAGGCAGCTTAGCAGGCCGTTGTCGGAGACGAAGTAGAGCTTGTTGTCGTGCAGCACGGGCGAGCCGGTGTAGGAGTTGCCCCGGTTGTTGGTCCACACGATGGCGTCGGTTCCGGTGAGATCGCCGTCGCGCCCCAGGCGGATGGTCAGCGCGTTGGGCTCCCGATGGCCGCTCATCACGTAAACCACGCCGCCGGCGGCGACCGGCGCTGGAATGACGTTGCTGCCCAGGCCGGCGCACTCCCAAATGACCTTGCCCGTGGCGGGGTCGTAGGCGCGAACCTTTTTCGAGGCGCTGATCACCAACTGCTTGCGCCCGTTGTGCGTGAGCATCAGGGGTTGGGACCAGGAACTTGCTTCGTCGCGGGGCACGCGCCAGATTTCCTTGCCGGTGTTCCGGTCCAGCGCCAGCAGGAAGGAATCTCCTTCAGAGTCCTGGGCGACATACAGCGTATTGCCGTCCAGGGTGGGAGCCGATCCCTCGCCAAATGCGTTGCGGATGCGCAGGGGTGAAAACTCCTTCTTCCAGACCAGCTTCCCATCCAGAGTGTAGCTGTACAAGCCGCGCGAACCGAAGAAGGCATAGACCTGTTTGCCGTCCGTGATGGGACTGTTGGAGGCGAAACTGCCGTAGCGATTGTGATGCCCCTCGTGTGGCGTGGCAACCGTGGCGACGCGTTCCCAAAGCACTTTGCCGGTGTTGCGGTCGAGGCACAGGACGACGAACTTGTGCTCGATCCCGGCTCCGGTGCCGCCGCCCGCGCCGCGCGCGGGGGGTGCCGACGGGAGCTTGGCGGCTGGGCTCGCGGTGGGCACGGCCGTGGTGACAAATACTTTGTCGCCCCAGATCACCGGAGATGAAAAACCGCGTCCGGGGATGGGCGTGCGCCAGGCGACGTTCTTGGCGTCGCCCCACTGGGTGGGCGCGTCGCCCCGGGCCATCCCGTTTTCGTTAGGACCCCGCCAGCGGGCCCAGTCGTCATCGGCGGCCCACAGGGCCGTCGTGGCAAGCAGCAGTGCGGTAGTTATTCGCATAAGTTTCACCTCAAAAGAATCGGCGCCCGGTGCGACCGCTCCCCCGCCCAGAGGGCACCCGGTCGCGGCTCGGTATCGCATACTGAGCCGCGACCGTCAGGGAGCGGTAGTTAGTGTTTCTGAAGGCAGTAAAGATAGTCCGCGGTTCGGATGAATATCTGGTTGCCCACGGCCACCGGACTGGCCAGGGTAAGGCTGTCCAGCTTGCTTGTTCCCAGGATCTCAAAGGCCGGCCCGGTCTTCACGACCGTGGTTGTGCCGCCCTCACTGATGCAGTATACCTTGCCATCGGCCAGCAGCGGCGAGGCGCTGTAAGTGCCGAGTTCCAGTCGTTGCGCCTCGTACATCACCTTTCCGGTCAAAGCTTCCACCGCGCTCAGGGTGCCATTGTCCTTGAGCATGTAAAGGTACTTGCCGTCGGTGGTCGCCGTCGGCACGTCCGCTCCCAGGTTGTTGGTCCAAATCTCGTTCTTGCCCGTGATGTCGCCCGCGCCGCCCGCGCGGAACGCCACGAAGGGCCGGCCGCGTGTAGCGGGCGTGAACACATGCCCGCCGATCACCAGCGAAGAGGCGATGCTGCGGTTGAAGGGGTTAGCCGAGGGGTTGAAGCCGCGAATGCGCCACAGTTCCTTGCCGGAGGCCAGGTCGTGGCCGGTGACGCAATCGGCGCCGGAAATCACCAGTTGCGGCTTCCCTTCCACCACCACCATCTGCGGTGTGGAATAGTTATCCAGCGACTCCTGCACGGCGTCGGTGGGCCGCACCACTTTCCAGAGCGTCTTGCCGGTGGTCTTGTCCACCGCGAAGACGTAGGACGGGTCCTTGGTTTTGAAACCGTGAATGACCTGGACGTAGAGCCGGTCTCCGTCGAGCCGCGGGGTCGAGGCGTAGCCGTGGTTGAGTCCGAAACGCCCGTATTCGGTCTGGATATCCCTCCGCCAGACCTCCTTGCCGCCCACGGTGAAGCAGACGAACTTGCCGTTGCCGGTCATGATCCAGACGAGTTTGCCGTCGGTGATGGGCGAGGGTGACGCCGAGTTTTGCTTGCGCCAGAGGATGTTCTCGCTGTCGATCTGCTGCCGCCAGAGAATGGCCCCGTCCTTGCGGTTCACGGCCAGCAGAAAGACCTTGTCGCGGCCCGCCTGGATGGCGTTGCGGCCCTCGGCCGGGTCGATCTTCAACCGGGCGGAGCCTTCCTCGGCCGAGGTGATGAAGATCCGGTCTTCCCACACGATGGGCGTGGCCGCGCTCCAACTGGGCGTGGCGGTGCGCCAGAGCACGTTTTCGGTCTGGCTCCAGTTGACCGGAAGATCGCGCGCCTGGGGCGCGCTGCCATCGGAATTGGGCCCGCGCCACTGGGGCCAGTTCGCCAGAAGCGAACCGGGCACAGTCAGAACCACTGCTAAACAAAAGCCCCTCATTTGTGCACCTCGAAAAGTCAGAACAACAGCTTCAGCCCGAACTGCACCCGGCGCGGCTGGCCCGCCGACAGAATACGTCCGAAATCCGGAGTTCCCAGAAAAATCCCCGGAAGATCGTAGTTCGCGCGGTTCAGAATATTGAAAGCCTCGATGCGAAGCTGCAACCGCACATGCTCGGCCAGCGGCGTTTCCTTGACTACCGAAACATTGCCCACTCCCAGTCCGGGTCCCTCAAGTATATTGCGCCCCGCGTTGCCGAAAGCGCCGAAGGCCGGGATCTGAAAAGCCCCGGTGTCGAACCACCGCGCCGGCGACGGGTTGGACAACTTCGGGTTGCCACTCACGTTCGGCCGGTCGTTGGCGCCGAAACCCAGAGTCGAGCGGCCGGTGTTGCTGTTGTCCAGGTCCGGGTGCAGAGCGACGGTGAACGGCCGCCCGGTTTGGAATGTCCAGATCCCGTTGGTCTGCCAGCCCTTCCGCAAGCGTCCCGGTCCCAGAGGCAGGTCCACCGAGTAGCCCGCCGAAACACGGTGCCGCAGGTCGAAGCCCGCGCGGGCGCGTTCGGCCCGCGTGTTGTGGCTGTCCTGCGGAAAATTCGGATCGCCGGAGCTGGTGAAAAAACTCGACGCTTCGTCGATGGCCCGGCCCCAGGTATGCGAGACCAGCAGCGAATGCCATTGGTGAAACCGCTGCTGAAAGCGCGTCTGGAGCGAGTGGTAAATCGAGCTGCCTCGCGATTCCAAAATGTTGATGTCATCGAACCCGGGATTGGGCCGCGGATTGTACTTCGCGGCCGAGGGCCGGGCCTGGTTGATATCCCGCGCGCTGAGCAGTTTCGTCCCCTTGGACCCCACATAAGCGATCTCCAGCACGCGGCTGCCGCCGATCTGCTGCTGGATCGAGTAACTCCAGTGCTGCAGGTAGGTGGTGCGCAAGTCGCGCTGCATGGCCAAGGCGGAGGACGGCACGGGAACCGGGAAGTCCTTGGGGAACGGGTTGCTCAGCAGGAGCGGGTAGCCCTGGAAGGGAAAGTAAGTCTTGGACTCGAAGTACGGCGCGTTAAAATACAGGCCCTCGCCGGGAGCCAGAGGGGACTGGTCGTAGTAGATGCCGTAGCCCGCGCGCACCACCGTGCGGCAATCCCGCGGCGACCAGGCAATGCCGAACCTGGGCGCGAAGTTATTGCGATCCGGCTCATAGCCCCCGCGCGGGAAGCCGTCCTTGCCGACCGCGCGCAGCGCACTGGCCGCCGGGTCGTAAACATTGGCCCGGTCGAAGGCGTCGAAGGGCGGCGTCGAGTACTCGTAGCGCAGGCCGGCGGAAATCACCAGGCTGGGGCCGAGCCGGTAGGTGTCGTGCACGAATCCCGAGTAGCTTCGCGAGCGCAGGTTCTGGGGATTGTCCAGCCTGGCGCCGACGCTGAAGGTCGGGAAGCCCTGCAACAGGTCGCCCTGCGGATTTCCCGAAAGGCCCAGGAAACTGATCATGCCGCGCGAGAGAACGTCGCGGTAGGCGGTCTGACGCAGCGCGCGAAACTCGCCACCGAATTTCAGCAGGCCCCGGCCGTGCTGCAGCGACGCCTGCCCCAGGCCCTGAAAGGTTTCCGAGACGCTGTGCTGTGGGTTGTTGTATTCATCGCCCAGCGGCGAAAAACCGGGCAGCGAGATGAAACTCAAGCCGGTGTCCCGCGGTTGGGACGACAGCACGGGCAGACCCACCTGCCGGTTCAGGTCCCGTCCCTGGTTTTCGTGGAACACCCCCATCGCGACCCGATTATAAGCGCCGCGAAATTCGGCGATGAGAGCCGGCGTGAAGACATGTGTCTCGCTGGCCATCAGGTTCTGGGCGCGGCGCGGGACGTTGGTTCCGAAGCCGGGCACCAGCGCGTAGGCGGGGCCGGAAAACGGATCGTAGAGGCTGCGGTCCCCGAAGCTGTAGCGCACCGCCAGTTCGGAACCCGAGGCCACGTGCTGATCCAGGCGCAGGTCGGATGTGTCCGAGCGGTCGCGCAAGTCGGGGGAGGAGAAGAAATTCTCCCCGGGCTGATTACGGTTGGGCAAAGGATACAGGCCGGCCAGGGCGCGGCCGATCGGATCGACGCGGGTCGCCGGAATGCGGTTGCCGGGAAAAGGTCCGCCCGTGAACAGGTCCATGGCCGGCTGGGGGCTCTGCGAGAAATCGCCCTGGCGCTCGAGCGCGGTCGGCACATTGGCGATTCGCGGGATCGCCTCGCGCACGCGCCGGCCCTCGTAGTCGCCGAACAGGAAGGTGTGGTCCTTGCGCAGCGGCAGACCCAGCGACGCGCCGAACTGCTCGCGCCGGTACCGCGGATCGTTTCCCTGCTGGCGGTCGAAGTGGTTGCGCGCATCCAGGGCGCCGTTGCGGAAGAAACCAAAGACGGCGCCGTGGACATCGTTCGTGCCCGATCGCAGGATCACGTTGACCTGCCCGCCGGCGTTCCGTCCGAAGGAGGCGTCGTAGGAGTTGGTCAGCACCTCGAACTCGCGAATCGCGTCGACCGACGGGGTGACGCCGATGCCGTTCAGTTTCGGGTCGCCGTTGTAAACGCCGTCCAGAAGGAAAACGTTGGCATCCCCGCGCGCTCCCTGCACGCTGACAGTGAAGTCGCCGCGCACCGAACCGGCGGAGCCGGGGGCCGGGGGCGCGACGCCCGGAGTGAGCAGCGTGAGTTCATAGAAATTGCGGCCGTCCAGCGGGAGGTTGTTGATCATCCGGCCGGGAACGACCGTGCTGAGCGAGACCGAGTCGGTCTTCAGCAACTCCCTCGGCG
The DNA here is from genome assembly GCA_030693045.1 of Bryobacterales bacterium. Classification (GTDB taxonomy): domain Bacteria; phylum Acidobacteriota; class Terriglobia; order Bryobacterales; family Bryobacteraceae; genus JACQZT01. The sequence continues at coordinate 18,094 of JAUYBU010000520.1, forward strand.
CGCGCACGACAACCTCGTAGTTCAACTGGCCGCGCAGCAGCGTCAGTTCGACATGGACGTCCTGGTTTACGGCGAGCTGAACTTCCTCAATGTGCTTGCGGAAGCCCTCGCGCGCCACTTCGAGCGTGTAGGCGCCCGGACTGAGCCAGGCGAACGAAAAGTCGCCTCGCTCGCTGGTGAGGGCGATGCGCGCCCCGCCCGTCTCCTGGCTGGTGATCGAAACCCGGGCTTTGACCAGGGCGTCCCGGGCTTCATCCAATACCGTGCCCGTGACGGTTCCCCTCCATGTTTGTGCCGCGGCGAAACCGCAACTCAGCCAGACAGCACATCCCACCCTCAACCATGATCGACCCATGTGCCTCCCAGTCATCTACCATAGTAGCAGCCCGCCCGCGGGCCATCGCTCGCATGAAGATTCTGGCCCTCACCGCCGGCGCGTCCGGCATGTACTGTGGCAGTTGCATGCGCGACAACGCGCTGGCCGCCGAACTGTCCCGCCAGGGACACGACGTGACGCTGCTGCCGCTCTATACGCCCACCCGGACGGATGAGGAAAACGTCAGCCATCCGCGGATCTTCTTCAACGGCGTCAACATCTATCTGCAACAGAATTGGCCGCTGCTGCGCCGTCTGCCGGCCTTCCTCGACCGGTTTGTAGACTCCGCCTGGCTGCTGCGCCTGGCCACGGCGCGCTCGGTTCCGGTCGATCCGAAAATGCTGGGAGAGCTGACCGTGGCGATGCTGCAGGGCCGGGACGGCGTGCTGCGGCGCGAATTCGACAAGCTGACCGCGTGGCTGAGCGGCCAGCCGCCGCCCGATGTCGTCGACATTCCCTATTCGCTGCTGATCGCGCTGGCGCGGCCGATGAAGGAACTGCTGGGCTGCCCGGTGGTTTGCACGCTGCAAGGAGAGGACCTGTTCCTCGGCGGCCTCATCGAACCTTATCGCTCTCAGTCTCTCTCGCTTATCGCCGCGTGCGGCAGCCACGTGGACGTGTTCATCGCCTCCAGCCAATATTACGCGGACTTCATGGCGCGCTACCTCTCGATTCCCGCGGGCAAGATCCGCGTCGTTCCGCTGGGCATTAATTTACACGGCCATGCGACGGCGCATTCCGGCGACGGCGTGTTTCGCGTTGGCTACCTGGCGCGCATCGCGCCGGAAAAAGGCCTGCACCTGCTGGTGGACGCCTGGCGCCTGCTGCGGCGGGATAAGGACCTGGGGCCGGGCCGGCTGGAAGTGGCCGGCTACCTGGCGGGAGCCAATCGGGACTACCTGCGCCAGGCCGAGCAGACCCTGCGGGTGAGCGGACTGGCGGACGAATTCCGCTACCATGGCGAGGTGGACCGCCCCGCCAAGATCCGCTTCCTTCAGAGTCTCGACGTGCTGTCGGTGCCCAGCACCTTCGACGAGCCTAAGGGGCTGTTTGTCTTCGAAGCCCTGGCCAACGGCGTGCCGGTGGTCGAGCCCCGGCGCGGCGCGTATCCGGAGATCATCGAGCGCACCGGCGGCGGGCTGCTGGTGGAACCCGACAGCGCCCCGGCGCTGGCCGAGGGGCTGCGAACGTTGTGGCTGGACGCCGGCCTGCGGCGGCGTCTGGGAGACCGGGGTTGCGCGGCGGTGCGGGAGCATCATTCCGTCGAGCGCATGGCCGAGGCCACCGCGGCGGTGTACCGCAGCCTGGGCGGAGCGGCACGGGCCTGACCATATGCTGGAAGCTCAGAGCATTTCCAAGCACTACGCCGCGCCGGGCGGTGCGGTTCACATCCTCTCCGAGGTGACGCTGTCGCTGCCGCGCGGCTCGGCCGTCGCGGTCATGGGACCGTCGGGCTCGGGCAAGAGCACTTTGCTGTACATTCTCGGGGCGCTGGAGCCGCCCAGTTCCGGCGTCGTGACCCTGGACTCGCAGAATCCTTTTCTGCTAGCCGAGCCGGCGCAGGCGGCGTTTCGCAACCAGAAGATCGGCTTTGTTTTTCAGGATCACTGCCTGCTGCCGCAGTGTTCGGTGCTGGAAAACGTGCTGGTACCGACGCTGGTGGCGCCGGCCGGAGACCACGAAGCGCGCGCGCGCAAGCTGCTTGACCGGGTAGGACTGAGCCACCGTCTGACTCACTTGCCGGGCGAGCTTTCC